>JBKGXY010000097.1:0-8501 GCA_046546415.1 Ectothiorhodospira sp. | reverse complement strand
CTGCAGCAGAAACTGCGCGAACACATCATTACTGAGGACCGTCTCAACACGGTCCACCGGGTAGCCGGCGTCGATGTGGGGTTCGAGGATCATTTTTCCATTACCCGGGCAGGGGTGGTGGTATTGAGCTATCCGGAGCTGGAGCCGATGGATCAGGCCATCGCCCGCCTGCCCACCGCCTTTCCCTATGTGCCCGGGCTGCTGTCCTTTCGGGAGATCCCGGCGGTGCTCCGGGCCCTGGAGGGGCTGCAGGCCCCGCCGGACCTGCTGCTGTGCGACGGGCAGGGCATCGCCCATCCCCGCCGCCTGGGCATCGCCGCCCACCTGGGTCTGATCACCGGTCTGCCGGCGGTGGGGGTGGGCAAGTCCCGCCTGGTGGGGCGTCATGGGGAGGTGGGGGTCCTGCGCGGCTCAGCCGTGCCCCTGGCGGACCGGGGGGAGGTGATCGGCCGCGTGCTGCGCACCCGCACCGGGGTGCGTCCCGTGTATGTCTCCACGGGCCATCGCGTGTCCCTGGACACGGCCTGCGAGCTGGTGCTGCAGGCCGCCCCCCGCTACCGCCTGCCGGAGCCCATCCGGAGGGCGGACCGCATCGCCTCCCGCCGGGACGGGCCCCGGCGGGAGGGGGCGGTTCAGAAGCGGTAGGCCAGCCCCAGGCTGAGGACGGGGTAGTATTCGATGTCCTCCACGTCGTCCTCCAGCTGGGCCTCCTCGCGGCGCAGGTCCTCCTCGAACGCGTCCTCCAGGGCCGCATTGTCCACCTGGCCGTCCAGGTCCACGTTGGGCGAGCCGGTGAACATCACCCCCAGGTCGAAGGCGAAGGACCAGCCGCCACTGCCCACGGCGTTGCCGTAGCCCACCCCCAGGTAGGGGGCGAAGCTGTCCCAGTCCACGGTGGTGTCCAGTTGGGCGTCATACTCGTCGTTGCCGATGTCCAGGCTGCCCTCGGCGGAGCCGCCGAACTCGTTGCCGTTGTAATAGCCGCCGGCGCTCACCCGAAGGCCCCCGCCGAAGGGATGCCAGTCCGCCAGCAGGGCGGCGCTGCGCAACTCCAGGTCGCCGTCGTACTCGATGCCGTCCTCTTCCAGCTCCCGGCTGTAGTCCAGGCCGTAGATGCCGCCGCGCAGGTTCAGGTTGTCCCGCAGCCCCAGGGTCCCCTCCAGGCCGAGCCCGGTGGTGCCCAGCTTGGCCCCCAGGGCGAAGCCCTCTGCCTGGGCGGTGGTGGCGGCGGTGCAAACCCCCAGACCCAGCAGGGCGGCGGCGAACAGGGGACGTGTGATCCTTTTCATGGCATGATCTCCTTCGGTTCGAGGTTGGGTGGCTATGGAACCCGGGGTCGGGCTAGAGGCCCAAACCCATGGGCTGGCCCGGAAAGCGGGTGTGACGTTCCAGCTTTTTCAGTGATCCAATTCACATTCGAGAGGGTAGTGTAGGCCCTGTATCGGGCCTGACCCCTGACACCCGTCAGCCTTTTGGGGCCGCCGGGCCCGGCCGTAAACCGCACCACAAGATTCAGGAGGCGATATCATGCGTTTCGATCCCCATTCCCTGCTCTTCGGCGGCGCCGCCCCGGGGGCGCCCCTGGCCGATGCCGGACTGACGGTGGCGCGCGTCTCGGCGGGGTTGATGATGGCCCTGGGGCACGGCCTGGACAAGCTGCCACCGTCCCCGGGGTTCGTGGGCATGGTGGAGGGGCTGGGGTTTCCCTCGCCGCTGTTGTTCGCCTGGCTGGCGGCCCTGGCGGAGGCGGCCGGTGGCCTGCTCCTGGCGGCGGGGCTGTTCACCCGGCCGGCGGCCGCCGCCATCCTGGGGGCCATGGGGGTGGCGGCCTTCATGGCCCACGGTGGGGACCCGGTCTTCGCGTCCGATGGCCCCAGCAAGGAACTGCCGCTGCTCTACGGGGCGGTGATGCTGACCTTCCTCCTGGCCGGTTCCGGGCGCTACGGCGTGGATGCCATCTTCCGCCGCGATTGAGGGCCCACGAGGCGTGCCCCGGTGATGAGGGGCGCCACCGGTCATCATCCTGTCATCGGGCTGCGCGTTAATGGCGGCGCGAACGTTCATTGTCATTGGTGATTCATGAAGGAAGCATTGGCCGCACAGCCCGCCCCCCATGTGGTGCGGACCCTGTCCAAGACCTACCTGGCCCAGGCCCGGGCGGCCTGCGCCCGCCTGGAGGATCCCTCCGACGAGGAGGCCCTGCACGACTTCCGCGTGGCCCTCAGAAGGCTGCGCAGCCTGCTGCGGGCCCACAAGGGGTATGCCCGCCGCTGGCTCTCCAAGAAGCTGATCCGCCGCATCAAGGAGCTGGCCTCCGACACCGGTGCAGCCCGGGATACGGAGGTGCAGCTGGCCTGGTTGCGCCAGCGCAAGGATCGTATCAAGCCCCATCAGCGCCCGGGTTTCGTGTGGATGACCCAGCGTCTGGAGCGGCGTTTGGAGGAGGAATACGCGGATCTCAGGGAGGAACTTCCACGGGCCTTCCGCCGCCTGGACAAGCGTCTCCAGGCCCGCCTGGAGACGGACACGGGAGATGAGGCCCCCGTCTTCGGAGAGGTGACCGCCCTGCGCCTGGAGGAGGCGGCGGAGGCATTTCGGGAACACCTGGCGCGGATCCACGGCGAGGCGGCCGAGAAGGAGGTGCACCGTGCCCGCATCGCCGCCAAGCGCCTGCGCTATCTCCTGGAACCGGTGGCGGACGAACTGGAAGGGGGCCGGGATCTGGTGAAGGAACTCAAGGAACTGCAGAACCTGATGGGGGAGATCCACGACCTGCAGGTCTTCGCCGAGGAGCTGGGACAGGCCTCGGAGGAGGCCGGGGCGGAGCGCATGCGCCGGCTCATCGAACTGACCCTGAACCTGGGTCCCGAGGATCCGGCGGTGGAGACCGCCCGGCGGCAGGACGAGCGGGCGGGGTTGATGAGCCTGGCCCGGGAGGTGCGCGACCGGGACGAGCACCTGATGTCCCGCCTGGCGGCGAAGTGGGACGATGGGGACGTGGACCGTTTCCTGGAGCAACTGGAACGGATTCGGGAGAGCCTGTTGATATCGGCATCCCCCGTTTCCGGCGGGACCGGAACCCCGTCCTGAGGATCGTCGACGGCGACCGGTTTTCAACCGAATCCATCAATCCGTAATATTCACGCTCCGGTCTATGCTATCTTTCGGTTCGGGATCCTCCGGCAGAGACAGGGCCGTCTGTCCGGACGGCCCGAAGGCATCAAACCATTCAGAAAACGGGCGTGCATGGGCATGCCCAGACTCCCGAAGGAGTTTTGCCATGTTGAAAAACTGTATTCGTTGGGCGGGCCTGGCCGCCCTGGGCTGTGCCCTGATCATGGGATCCGCCACGGCCGAGGACCGGCCCAGATCGGCCAAGGTGGGCACCGCCTCCCAGGGGGGGACCTACTTCATCTACGGCGCCGGCTGGGCCGGGATCGCGGAGAAGGCCACGGACGTCAACATGTCCGCCGAGGTGACCGGCGGCCCCGCCCAGAACATGGTGCTGGTGCACCGCGGGGACCTGGAGTTCGGCATGACCACCCTGGGGCCCGCCTACGAGGGCTGGAACGGTGAACTGCAGGTGGCCCCGGGTGTGAAGACCCGTGACGTGCGTGCCATGTTCCCCATGTACCGCACCCCAATGCAGGTGGTGGCCCTGAAGCGCTCCGGCATCGAGAGCGTCTCCGACCTGGACGGCAAGACCGTGGGCGTCGGCCCCCGGGGCGGGACGGCCAGCATGTTCTGGCCGCGTTTCTTCGAGGACCTGGACCTGAACGTGAAGGTGCGCTATGGCGGCGCCGCCGACCTGGCCGGACAGGTGCAGGACGGTGTCATCGACGCCTTCGCCTTCGCTGCCGGGGTGCCCATCTCCGCCTTCAGCCAGTTGGAGGCCCAGCAGCCGGTGAACATCTTCTCCCTCAATGAGGAGGAGATCGAGCAGATGGTGGACAAGCACCCGGTGAGCCCCATCACCATCCCCGCGGACACCTACAGCAGCGTGGACGAGGACCAGCCGGCTGTGGCCCTGTGGAATTTCGCCATCGCCAGCAAGGACATGCCGGAAGACTTCGTCTACGAGATCATGAAGTCGGTGCTGGACAACAACGACCGCATGATGGAGGTCCACCGGGCCGCCAAGGAGACCCTGCCGGAGAACATGAAGTATAACGACTTCATGTGGTTCCACCCTGGCGCGGTGCGCTATTACGAGGAGAAGGGCATCGAGGTGCCCGAGGATCTGATCCCGCCCGAGTACGAGGGCTGAATCAGGACAGGGAAGACATAACAGGGACCGGGCCGCATCTGCGGCCCGGTCTCGTTTGCACCATGGTCGTTTCCATTCCTTCAATCCCAACGGTATCCCCAGAAGATCCTCCCCATGACGCGCTCCGAGAACACGGGCCCCATCGACGCCACCGCCACGGCGGCCGCTGAAGAGGGAAGCTCCTCCCAACGCAACCTGACCCGGTGGCAGCACGGGCTGCTGTTCCTCCTGGGTCTGACCTACACCGCATTCCATCTCCTGGTCCTCAACGTCTTCCCCGTCGAGACCTGGAGCTTCCGTATCCTGCACGTGGCCGGGGCCCTGGTCATCGGCTTCGCCATCGTGGCGGCCTGTGCGCCACCCTCGGAACACCGGCACCGACGATGGGCCCTGGAGCTGATGCCCATGGTGCTGACCTCAGGCCTTGCCCTCTATGCCCTGGGGGCCGGGATGGCAGCCCATGGACTGCGGCTCTTCCTGGGCTGGGATGCCTATTCCATCCCCGAGTGGCTGTTTCCGAGTCTCGCCTGGGCCCTGGTGGCCGCCACGGTGTTGGGTATCCTGTTCGCCTGGGTCTTCAAGCCCCGCTCCGATCGCATCGGCTGGTATGACTGGTCGCTGATGGCGGCCAGCCTGTCCGTGGCGCTGTACCTGCTCTTTCACCTGGAGGGCCTCCAGTTCCGGGCGGGGGTGATGCCCACCCAGCCGGACTTCTGGGTCAGCGTGGCCGGGATCCTGCTGATCCTGGAGCTCACCCGGCGCGTCGCCGGCATGGCCCTGGTGGTGATCGCCGCCATCTTCATCCTCTACGGCTTCATCGGCCCCTGGCTGCCCGGGGTGCTGGAGCACAGCGGCTATGGCACCCAACGCTTCATCACCTATCTCTACACGGACAACGGCATCCTGGGGCCCACCACGGCGGTCTCCTCCACCTACATCGTGCTCTTCATCGCCTTTGCCGCCTTCCTGCAGGCCTCCAGGGTGGGGGACTACTTCGTCAACTTCGCCTTCGCCGCGGCCGGACGTGCCCGGGGGGGGCCGGCCAAGGTGGCCATCTTCGCCAGCGGCCTCATGGGCATGATCAACGGCACCTCGGCGGGCAACGTGGTGGCCACCGGGTCCCTCACCATCCCGCTGATGAAGCGGGTGGGCTACAAGCCGCAGAGCGCCGCCGCCATCGAGGCGGCCGCCTCCACAGGCGGCCAGATCATGCCGCCGGTCATGGGGGCGGGGGCCTTCATCATGGCCGAGGTCACCGGCATCCCCTACACCGAACTGATCGTCGCCGCCCTGATCCCTGCGGTGCTCTACTTCGCCTCGGTCTACTTCATGGTGGACATGGAGGCCTCCAAGCTGGGCATGAAGGGGTTGCCCTCCAAGGATCTGCCCAGGCTGGGGGCCCTGCTGCGCCAGGTGTACCTCTTCGCCCCCATCCTCATCCTCATCGGGGCCCTGTTCATGGGGTATTCGGTGATCCGCGCCGGCACCGTGGCCCTGATGAGCGCCGTGGTGGTGAGCTGGCTCACCCCCTTCCGGCTGGGTGTGTTCGGCTCTGCCCGTGCCCTGGAACTGGCGGCGCGCATGTCCATCCAGCTCATCGCCGTGTGTGCCTGCGCGGGGATCATCGTGGGGGTCATCGGCCTCACCGGCGTGGGGCTGCGTTTCTCCTCCATGCTCCTGGCGGTGGCCGAAAACAGCCAGCTCCTGGCCCTGGTCTTCGCCATGGGCATCTCCGTGCTCCTGGGCATGGGCATGCCCACCACCGCCGCCTATGCCGTGGCCGCCTCCGTGGTGGCGCCGGGACTGATCCAGATGGACGTGCAGCCCCTGGTGGCCCACTTCTTCGTCTTCTACTTCTCGGTGATCTCCGCCATCACCCCGCCGGTGGCCCTGGCGGCCTACGCGGGGGCGGCCATCGCCGGGTCCGAGCCCATGCGCACCTCCGTCACCGCCTTCAAGGTGGGGCTGGCGGCCTTCATCGTGCCCTTCATCTTCTTCTATCACCCCACCCTGCTCATGGAAGGGGAATGGTGGAAGATCGCCCAGAGCCTGGTGACCTCGCTGCTGGGGGTCTATCTGCTGGCGGCGGCGGCCCAGGGGTGGTTCTTCGGGCGCGCCATCTGGCCCGTCCGGATCCTGCTCTTCGGGGGGGCCTTGTCCCTCATCTCCGGGGGGCTGCTCACCGACGCCCTGGGGATCTCCCTGGGTGCGGCGCTCCTGGTCTGGCAGTCCCGGTTCGCCCGTGGGCGTGAACAGGCCCGGGCGGCGTCTTCCGAGGCCACCTGAGGGTGGCCCCCATGTCGTTTCACGATCAGGGGAGACACGGCGATGGATGGACAGCACTATCGGGTGATCCTGACGGGAGACGGTGTCGCGGGGGCGGATCCGGCGGAGATCCGGGCCCGCCTGGCGGCGCTCTTCCGCATCCCGGAGGAGAAGGCCGGGGCCCTGATGGGCGGCCGGCCGGTGGTGGTGAAGCAGGGCCTGGACGCGGCCACCGCCGAGCGCTACCGGGCCCGGCTGGAGGAGGCCGGGGCGGTGGCCCGCGTCTCGGTCCAGTCCCCGGAGGAGGCGGCCGCTTCCAGGGCGGGGGATGCCCCCGCCGTGGACGGGGGGGTGGACCGGGACGTTCCCGGTCCCTCGGCGGATGAGGGACTCACCCTGGCCCCGCCGGGGGCGGACCTAAGTGACCCGGAGCCGTCCCCGCCCCCGGAGGTGGACCTCTCCGGCCTGACCCTGGCGGAACCCGGCGCCCGCATCGGCGAGCCCCGGGAGGTCCCCCCGCTGCGGGTGGATACCGGCGATCTGGGGCTGGAGCCCCCCGAGCCGCCCGCGTCCGCGCAAGAACAAGACCGGGATTGACCCTTGCCGGGATGCACCGGTGCAGGCCCCCCGGGGCAAACTTTCCCCCGCGCCGGGACTCCAAGGGGATGAGCCCCTCCATGGAACCCCGCGCCATGTTCGCCTCCCGCCGCAAGACCGCCATGCCCAGCCCCGATCAGGCCCCCGCGGGGCGGGATACCCCCCTGGCGATCCCCCGCCGCCACGCCGTCCTGGATACCCCCCTGGCGCCGCCCTATCCCGAGGGCATGCTCCAGGCCGTGTTCGGCATGGGCTGTTTCTGGGGGGCGGAACGGGCCTACTGGGAGATCCCCGGGGTGTACACCACCGCCGTGGGCTATGCCGGGGGGTATACCCCGAACCCCACCTATCCCGAGGTGTGCGGCGGCCTCACGGGACACGCCGAGGTGGTGCTCGTGGTCTTCGACCCCGGGGTGGTCTCCTACGAAGACCTGTTGCAGGTCTTCTGGACCCGGCATGATCCCACCCAGGGGATGCGGCAGGGCAATGATGTGGGCACCCAGTATCGCTCCGTCATCCACACCTTCGACGAGAACCAGGCCCAGGCGGCCGCCGCCACCCGCGATGCCTACCAGCAGGCCCTGGAGGCCCACCGCCGGGGACGCATCACCACCGAGATCCGGCCCGATCCCGGTTTCTACTTCGCCGAGGCGGACCACCAGCAGTATCTGGCGAAGAACCCCGGGGGCTATTGCGGCCTGGGGGGGACGGGCGTGCCCTGGCCCTGAGGTCGCTGCAGGGCCCTGAATATAAATGAAATGCCCCCGCCGCATCCCTGCGACGGGGGCCTGTCGCGTCTTGCATATGAAAGGGCGTTGTGGACCTGGTCCAGGTCGTGAATCCTCCCGGGATCACTCCGGGCCCAGGTCCTGCAGCAGGAGGGGCAATAGCTGTTCCTCGTGCAGGGCTTCGCCGCGGGCGGCCAGGATCGGGCCCAGTTCCGGATCCCAGCGGGCCTGCGCGGGGTGACCCTCCAGGGGAGGGCCCGGCAGGTGGGCATGGTCCCGAAGGGTGGCGGTGTCCATGTGCCAGGGACGGGCCGGCAGTCGCGCCATCAGGCTGTTGACGATGGACAGCCCGGCCCAGTCGAAGTCCGCCCGGATCCGGGGCCGGGCACCGGCCCGGGCCAGTTGTTCCAGCACGGTCCAGACCGCGGCCCCGGGTCGGCCGCCAGTGCACACCAGGGGGGCACAGCGGCTGCCCAGTTGTTCGGCGGCTTCGGCCACCACGGTGGGATTCTCGCAGACGAAGAGGGTTTGATCCCGGACGGCCCACCGGGGCGGGTGGCGAAGCAACTGGCGCAGGGTGAGGTGGAGGGGTTCACCGGTGGCCCGCTGGGTTCTCAGCAATGCGTCGGTGGGGCCGTCCCCCC
>JBKGXY010000096.1:0-8508 GCA_046546415.1 Ectothiorhodospira sp. | reverse complement strand
GGTGGAGCGGGAGATCGTCGCCCACGAGACCGGCGTGGATGGCGACACGGCCGGCAAGCTGGTGAGCGTGGCGGAGCGGGCCCGCAACCTCAAGGGCCACGGCCTGGACGAGGGCATCTCCACCCGCATGCTGGTGCACGCCGGCTCCCTCATCCAGCGCGGCGTGCCCCCCCTGGCCGCCTGCCGCATGGCCCTGGTGCGCCCGCTCACCGACGACCCGGACATGCGCGATGCCCTGGACGCGGCGGTGACCACCTTCTTCTGAGGCCCAGCCGCGGGCCGGGTGCCCTGATGGGGCACCGCATCCTTGGACGCAGTGGGGATTGCCATGAGCATCGACCTGGAAGACTACCGCGAACTGCTGGACGACCTGGGGGGCCATGCCGCCGAGGTGATGGCCTCGGCCTGGCAGGACGCGGCGCGCACCTTCAGCCGCCGGGGCCTGCAGGCCTACTACCTGGAAGGGGCGCGCACCCTGCAGAACCTGGGCCGGGGCAGCGAACCGGTGGTGGCCTTCATCCAGGAGGCCCCCGCGGTGGCCCGGGAGCTGGGGGAGGACGCGGTGCGGGACCTGCTGGAGGCGGTGGCCCGCCTCACCTCCCGCACCAGCGGGGCGGTGGTGAGCCTGGTGATCGCCACCAGCCCGGTGGCCGCCCGAAGGCTCGGGGACCCCACCCTCTTCGGCCATTACCTGCAGCTGCTGGACACCCTGGTGGCCCAGGCCCCCCGGGGCATTCGCCCCATGCTGGAACACCTGGATGTCCTGCTCACCCACCTCACCCTGGGCGGCCTGCGCCGCTGGGCCCTGTGGGGGGCGAAGGTGCACGGTCGCGACTTCAAGGCCCAGGTGGCCTACTTCGCCCTGGAGACCCCGGAATCCCGCTCCGTGTTCCAGCAGGAGCGCCGGGGCACCCTCTTCGTGGACGTGCACCGGCGCATCAACATGTACCTGCGGGCCCTCTGGGGACGGGACTTCTTCCTGCGCCCCACCAGCGGCGACTTCGAGTCCCGGGAGGGCATCCGCCCCTTCATCGAGGGCTTCACCATCCACGTCCCCGATGCCTATGACGCTCATGGGGGGGTGGACGGGCTGCAGATCTACCGGGCCGCCACCGCCCACGCCGCCGCCCACGTGGTGCACAGCCGCGGCCCCATGCCCGGCGGCGACCCCGGCGGGATCACCGGCATGCTGATCGGGCTGATGGAGGACGCCCGGGTCGAGGCCCTCTCCATCCGCGACTTCCCGGGGCTGCGCCAGATCTGGGCCCCCCTGCACACCAGCACACCGGCGGATGGCGAGGGGGTCACCCCCCTGCTGGGCCGCACCGCACGGGCCCTTCTGGACCCGGACTACACCGACGAACATCCCTTCGTCGCCCGGGCCCGGGAGGCCTTCGCAGCCCGGGAGGGCCACCTGGAGCGCCACGGTCTGGCCTGGGAACTGGGCCATGCCCTGGCCCCCCACTTCCCCGCTGGCGAACGCTTCCACGCCGTCCATGACCACATCCCCGTACCCTACCGGGACGACAACCGCTACCTCTGGGCCGTGGGCAGCGGCCAGGAGGCGGAACGGGCGGGCTTCCTAGAGGCCCCCCAGGAACGCATCCAGGTCTCCCTCATGGAGATGGTCAATGAACTGGACGTGCCCGGCGCCGGGGACGATGCCCAGCAGATCCTGATCCTCTCCACCGAGTTCTTCCGGGACTCGGAGGACACCAGCCTCAACGAACAGGAGGGCCGTCCCCCGGTCTCCCTGCCCTACCACTACCCGGAGTGGGACTACCAGATGCAGCTGGAGCGGCCCCACTGGTGCACCCTGCTGGAGCGGCGTCCGGGCCAGGGCGACCCGGCCGTGGTGGACGCGGTGGTGGACAAGTACCGGCCCCTGGTGAGCCGCCTGAAATACCTCATCGAGGCCCTGCAGCCCCAGGGGATGCAACGCCACCGCCGCCAGCCGGAGGGGGACGAGCTGGACCTGAACGCCCTGGTGGAGGCCATGGTGGACCACCGCATGGGCCGCCAGCCGGACCCGCGGGTGTACATCCGCAACGAACGCCGGGTGCGGGATCTCTCGGTGCTGGTGCTCATCGACCTGTCGGAGTCCACCAACGACACCGTCCACGGCACCGACAGCACCGTGCTGGAACTGGCCCGGGAGGCCACCACCCTGCTGGCCGGGGCCATGGACCGCATCGGCGACCCCTTCGCCCTCCACGGCTTCGATTCCGACGGCCGCCACGACGTGGAGTATTTCCGCTTCAAGGACTTCGACGAGCCCTACGACGAAGGGGCCCGGGCCCGTCTGGCGGGGATGCGGGGGCAGCTGTCCACGCGCATGGGCGCGGCCATCCGCCATGCCGGCCAGTTGCTGCGGCAACGGCCCACGCGCAGGAAGCTGCTGCTGCTCATCACCGACGGGGAACCCTCGGACACGGACGTGCGCGACCCGCAGTACCTGCGCCAGGACGCCCATCACGCCGTGGAGGAGATGGCCCGCCTGGGGGTGGACACCTTCTGCCTGAGCCTGGACCCCCACGCCGACGACTATGTGGAACGCATCTTCGGCCCCCGGGGCTACCGGGTGGTGGACCACGTGGAGCGGCTGCCCGAGACCCTGCCCATGCTCTATGCGGGCCTGACCCGGTAACGGCCGCTCAGGAGTTGGCCTTGCCCCCGGGCCCCCGCCGCGCCCGGGCCTCCTCATTGCGCCGGCGCAGATCCCGCAGCTTCTCCCCGATGCGGATCTCCAGACCCCGGTCCACCGGCTCGTAGTAGCGCGGCTCCCCCATGGCCTCCGGGAAGTAGCACTCGCCGGCGGCGAAGGCGTCCGGCTCGTCATGGGCGTAGCGGTAGCCCTTGCCGTGCTCCAGGGCCTTCATGAGCCGCGTCGGGGCGTTGCGCAGATGCATGGGCACCTCCTCCGTACCGCGCTCGCGTACGGCCTTCATGGCCGTGTTGAAGGCCGTGTAGACGGCGTTGCTCTTGGCGGCGCAGGCCATGTAGATCACCGCCTGGGCCAGGGTCAGCTCCCCCTCGGGGCTGCCCAGGCGGTCGTAGGTGTCCCAGGCCTGCAGGGCCAGGGTCAGGGCCCGGGGATCGGCGTTGCCGATGTCCTCGCTGGCCATGCGCACGATGCGCCGCGCCAGGTAGGCCGGGTCCGCCCCGCCGTCCACCATGCGGCAGAACCAGTACAGGGCGGCGTCGGGATCGCTGCCCCGCACCGACTTGTGCATGGCCGAGATCTGGTCATAGAAGAGATCGCCCCCCTTGTCGAAGCGGCGCGTGTCCTGACCCAGCACCTCCTGCAGCACGGAGGCGTCGATGACCGGGCCCCCGGGCCCCTCCACCGCCAGGTCGCCGGCGATCTCCAGCAGGTTCAGGGCGCGGCGGGCATCGCCGTCCGCCACCCGGGCCAGCAGGTCCCGGTGTTCCCCCTCCATATGCAGGCCCCGCGTCCCCAGGCCGTTCTCCGTGTCTGCCAGGGCACGGTCGATCACGGCGCGAATATCCGCCGCCTCCAGGCGCTTGAGCACGTAGGTGCGCACCCGCGACAGCAACGCGTTGTTCAGCTCGAAGGAGGGGTTCTCCGTGGTGGCGCCGATGAAGGCGACGGTGCCGTCCTCCACATGGGGCAGGAAGGCGTCCTGCTGGGATTTGTTGAACCGGTGCACCTCGTCCACGAAGAGCAGGGTGGGGCGGTCCTCCTCCCGGCGCACGCGACGCGCCGTCTCCACCGCCTCGCGGATGTCCTTCACCCCCGCCAGGACGGCGGAGAGGGTGAGAAAACGCGCCCCACAGGAACCGGCGATGAGCCGCGCCAGGGTGGTCTTGCCCGTCCCCGGCGGGCCCCAGAAGAGCATGGAATGGAGACGGTCCTCCTCGATGGCCCGGCGCAGGGGCTTGCCGGGGGCCAGGAGATGGGCCTGCCCCGCGAAGGCCTCCAGGCTGCGGGGACGCATCCGGTCCGCCAGGGGCCGGTCCGGGTGAGGGATGGGTTCCAGCGGATTCATTCGTTACGCATCACGTCCACATCCTCGGGGGGCTCGAAGCGGAAGCGGCGCTCCGGGATGCCGGGATTCATCTCCCGCCCGGAGAACCGGATGCGGGTGCGCTGGCCGAACTGGTCTTCCAGGACCATCTCCCGCAGGCCCTGCCCATCCAGGCCGAGGCGCAGGCGCTCGAAGTCCGTTCCCCCCTCCCGGGGGACCAGCTTCACCCAGGCCAGCCCCCCCTCACTGTCCGCCTCCTCCAGACGGAAGGCCTCGTCCAGGTCCCCGGCCCCGGTGAGCAACAGGGTGGGGGTACGCCCCAGGGCCTCGCCCATGGGCTGAACGGTGGCCTGGGCCAGATCCTCGTCATAGGTCCAAAGGGACTCCCCATCGGCGATGATCTGCTGGCGGTAGGGGGTCTCATAGTCCCAGCGGAATCGCCCCGGCCGCTTGAGGTAGACCCGCCCCGCGGATTCCTGCATCACCTCCCCCGTGTCGTCGGTCACCTCCTGCTGGAAATCGGCCTGGAAGGTCTCCATCCCCTGGATGAAGGTCTCCAGGCGGTCACGACCCTCACCGGCCAGGGCCGGTGACAGGGCCAGGCTCAGGAGGACGGGCAACAGGATCAGGGTTCTGTACATGGGATCGTCTCACGGTTTCGGGAATGGGATCCAACGAATCGGCCTGAGTTCCCGGCGGGCGCCTCAGTCCTCCCGCGCCGGCGCCGGGGCCAACACCTCGCGGTTACCGTTGGTCTGCAGCGGGCTCACCACCCCGGCGTGTTCCATGTCCTCGATCATGCGGGCGGCCCGGTTGTAGCCGATCTTCAGGCGCCGCTGCACGTAGGAGATGGAGGCCTTGCGGGACTCCAGCACGATGGCCACGGCCTGGTCGTAGAGGGGATCGGACTCCTCGCCACCATCCACCAGTTCCAGGCCCGGCACCGTGGCCCCGCCGGCCTCCGGTTCCTCCAGCACCTCGTCCAGGTAGTGGGGTTCCCCCTGGGCCTTGAGGAAGTCCACCACGGCATGGACCTCGTGGTCCGCCACGAAGGCCCCGTGCAGGCGCACCGGGTGCCCGCTGCCCGGGGGCAGGTAGAGCATGTCCCCGTGGCCCAGGAGCTGTTCCGCCCCCATCTGGTCCAGGATGGTGCGCGAGTCCACCCGGGAGGACACCTGGAAGGCGATGCGGGTGGGGATGTTGGCCTTGATCAGGCCGGTGATCACGTCCACCGAGGGCCGCTGGGTGGCCAGGATCAGGTGGATGCCGGCGGCCCGGGCCTTCTGCGCCAGGCGGGCGATGAGCTCCTCCACCTTCTTGCCCACCACCATCATCATGTCGGCGAACTCGTCCACCACGATGACGATGAACGGCAGGGGTTCCAGCAGCGGCGGCGGGGCCTCCGGGTCCGGGGCCCCCTGGGGGTTGTAGAAGGGATCAGCAATGGGCTCGCCCCGGGCCGCGGCCTCCCGGATCTTGCGGTTGTAGCCGGCGATGTTGCGCACCCCCATGTGGGACATGAGCTTGTAGCGCCGCTCCATCTCCGCCACACCCCAGCGCAGGGCGTTGGAGGCCTCCTTCATGTCGGTCACCACCGGCGCCAGCAGGTGCGGGATGCCCTCGTAGATGGACAACTCCAGCATCTTGGGGTCGATGAGGATCAGGCGCACCGCCTCGGGGCGGGCCTTGAACAGCAGGGAGAGGAGCATGGCGTTGATGGCCACGGACTTGCCCGAGCCGGTGGTGCCCGCCACCAGCAGGTGGGGCATCTTCGCCAGGTCCGCCACCACCGCCTGGCCGCCGATGTCCTTGCCCAGGGCCAGGGTGAGGGCCGACCCGGCACCGTCGAATACCGGGGCGCGGAAGATCTCCGAGAGGGTCACCAGCTCCCGCTTCTGGTTGGGGATCTCCATCCCCACGGTGGACTTGCCGGGGATCACCTCCACGATGCGCACGCTGATCACCGACAGGGCCCGGGCCAGATCCTTGGAGAGACCGGAGATCCGGCTCACCTTGACCCCGGGGGCGGGCTGGAGCTCGAAGCGGGTGATCACCGGCCCCGGATGCACCTCCACCACCTCCACCTGCACCCCGAAGTCCCGCAGCTTCTCCTCCACGAGGCGGGACATGGACTCCAGATCCTCCTCCGAGAAACCGCCCTCCTGGGGTCTGGGCTCATCCAGCAGCTGCACCGGCGGCGGGGTGCCCGGCTCCACCTCGGAAGGGGGCGGGGCTGCGCCCCGTTGCGAGGGTGCGGGTTTCTCCGGAACCGGGAGGGTCGCCTCCCCGATCGACGCCTCCCCGGACGCCGCCCCCTCCCAAAGCGATCCCTCCTCCAGCGGTTCCTCTCCGGGCTCCTCAAGGGGTTCGATGCGGGGTTCGACACGGGATGCCGGGTCCGACGCAGACCCCTTTGGCCTGCCCCTGGCCTTGGCCGCCTTGCGCGCCCCGGCCTCGTGCTGCCTCTCCTCCCCGTCGCGCTCAGCCTCCAGGCGTTTCTCCTCCCTGCGGGCCTTCTTCTCCCGGGAGGCATGGACCCGTGCCTCCCGCCGCTCGGCGAACCGGATCCGGGCCCGCGCCAGGCGTTCCCCCGCCCACCGCAGGAGCCAGAGGGTCCAGCGCCCTGTGCGATCCATCAGCCCGAACCAGGACAGCCCGGTGAACCAGGTCACCCCGGTAAGGAACAGGGCCAGCAGGAAGAGGGTCACCCCCACCAGGTGGAACATGGGCAGCAACCCCTCCCCGATCACCTCCCCCAGCAGACCGCCGGCGTTCATGGGCAGCCCCCCCGGCAGGAAATGCAGGGTCGCCAGCCCGCATCCGGAAACCAGGGTGACGAGGAACCCCAGCCAACGCACCCCCAGGGTATGCAGATCCAGCTCCCCGGTCTCCTCGCGCCCCCGGAATACCAGCCAACCGCTGTAGGCCACCATCACCGGGGCGAGATAGGCCAGATACCCGAACAGGTACAGGAACAGGTCCGCGAACCAGGCCCCGGCACGCCCCCCCAGGTTGCTCACCCCCGAGTGGAACCCGGTCCGGGACCAGCCGGGATCACCGGGGTCGAAGGTGGCCAGGGCGATGAACAGATAGGCCGCCGCCGCGGTGAGGACCAGCAGCGCACCCTCCCGAAGCCCCCGGCGCACCGGAGCGCTCAGGGCGCGCGGAAAACGCGGACCGGCGGCCTCCTCGGGGGACCGGTTCGTCTTCTTGCGTTTCTTCTGACTTGCCTGGGCCAATGGCGGATCGGGGGTTCGGGGGTGGGCGGATGGAGACGCGGCGAATGCCCCAGACCGGGGGAGCCGGTGCGATGCAGTGTAACCCAGGATACCCTGCCGCCGCATTACGGGCCCGGCCGGCAGAGCTGGCCGGCAGCGGACGCGACCCTCATCCATCTTTACGCTTGAGGGGTCGATTGAGTAGATTACTCGGAAAATCGATGGTCCCGGCAACCACCCTCATGAGGCCGGGGCCTCCAGCCTTGGAGCGCTTCCATACATGAGTGAAACCCGACACTGCCGCCTGCTGATCCTGGGCTCCGGCCCCGCCGGCTACACCGCCGCGGTATACGCCGCCCGCGCCAACCTCAACCCGGTGCTGATCACCGGCCTGGAACAGGGGGGGCAATTGACCACCACCACGGAGGTGGACAACTGGCCCGGTGACCCCGAGGGGGTACAGGGCCCCGAGCTGATGAACCGCATGCGTCAGCATGCGGAGCGCTTCAATACCGAGATCATCTTCGATCACATCCACACCGCGGAACTGGGTCAGCGGCCCTTCCGCCTCACCGGGGATGCCGGCAGCTACACCTGCGATGCCCTGATCATCGCCACCGGGGCCTCGGCCATGTACCTGGGGCTGCCCTCGGAGGAGATGTACAAGGGCCGCGGGGTGTCCGCCTGCGCCACCTGCGACGGCTTCTTCTACCGCGGCCAGAAGGTGGCGGTGATCGGCGGCGGCAACACCGCCGTGGAGGAGGCCCTGTACCTTTCCAACATCGCCGAGCACGTCACCCTGGTGCACCGGCGTGACCGCCTGCGGGCCGAGAAGATCCTGCAGGACCGGCTCTTCGAGCGGGAACAGGAGGGCAGGATCTCCATCGCCTGGAATCATGTGCTGGACGAGGTCCTGGGGGACCGCTCCGGGGTCACCGGCATGCGCATCCGGGACGTGCAGACCGGGGAGACCCGGGAGCTGGACCTGCAGGGGGTCTTCGTGGCCATCGGCCACAAGCCCAACACCGATCTCTTCGAGGGGCAGCTGGAGATGAATCATGGCTATATCCAGGTGAAGAGCGGCCTGGAGGGGGACGCCACCGCCACCAGCGTGCCCGGCGTCTTCGCCGCGGGGGACGTCATGGACCAGGTCTATCGCCAGGCGGTCACCTCCGCCGGTACGGGCTGCATGGCCGCCCTGGACGCCGAACGCCACCTGGAATCCCTCTGAGGCAGGGGGCGGCCGGAACGGGAGGGCCTGGCCAGGGTCACAGACAGGGAGCCCGGAGACCCCATCATGG
>JBKGXY010000095.1:0-8546 GCA_046546415.1 Ectothiorhodospira sp. | reverse complement strand
GGGTGGCGGACGGGGTGTCTGTGGCCCCCGGGCCGGGCTGAGCCCTCAGGCCGCCGCCGTCTCCCGTGGCGGCATGGCCTCGCCGGAAGCGCCGTCCCCCGCATAGAGGTAATCCCGGGTTTCCGGTACCACGCCGTGCTGATGGGCCAGTTGCACCTGGAACACCACCTGACCCCAGAAGAGGAAGGTGCCCTCGCAGCTGGCCAGGTAGAACTCCCACATGCGGCAGAAGCGTTCGTCCAGGTGCTCCGCCGCCTCGGCCCGCACCGTCTGGAAGCGCCGGTACCACTCCGCCAGGGTGTAGGCGTAGTGCCGGCGCCACACCTCCACGTCGGTGCTCATCAGCGGGGTCTTCTCCAGGGCCGCGGTCACCTCCGAGAGGGCGGGGGTGTAGCCGCCTGGGAAGATGTAGCGGCTCAGCCAGGGATTGCTCTTGCCCGGGGGATCCACCCGCCCGATGGTATGCAGCAGGGCCACCCCCTCGGGCCGGAGCAGGTCGCTGACCTGCTGGAAGAAGCGCCGGTAGTAGGGCTGGCCCACGTGTTCGAACATGCCCACGCTGACGATGCGGTCGTACTGCCCCTGGTGTTCCCGGTAGTCCTGCAGATGGAAGTGCACCCGGTCGGACAGGCCGCGTCGCTCGGCCTCCTGCTGGGCCACCCGCAATTGCTCGCGGGAGAGGGTGATGCCGTGCACCTCGACATCCGCGTGTTGCGCCAGGTGGAAGGCCATGCTGCCCCAGCCGCAGCCGATGTCCAGCACGCGCATGCCCGGCTGCAGCAGCAGCTTGCGGCGGATGAGGTCCGCCTTGGCCTGCTGCGCCTCCTCCAGGGAGATCCCCGGGCGCTCGAAGTAGGCGCAGGAGTAGAACATCTCCCGGTCCAAAAAGCGGCGGAACAGCCATTCGTCCAGGTCGTAGTGATGGGAGACGTTCTGGTAGCTGCGGGTGATGCGGTTGCCCTGTTCCCAGAGCCGGCGCAGCAGGTTCATCCACAGGCCCCGCCGGCGGCGGAACACCGGCGCGAAGTTGCGCATCACCAGATGGATCAGGGGGCGCAGGCCTTCCTCACCGGGTTCCCAGCCCCCTTCCATATAGGTCTGGCCAAACTCCATACCCGGATCCCAGGCGATACGGCGCGGGACGGCGGGATCCTTCACGTGCAGGCTGGCCTCGGGTCCGCCCGCGCCAAAACGTCGCGACGAGCCGTCGGGCAGGTGCAGCACCAGCGTGCCGTCGCGCATCTGCCGACGGAGCATGTTCTCGAGCCACATCGGTGACGCCCCCTCGATCGCTTCCGTGAGGATTACCGCTTATGGAGTATAGACCCCGCGAACGGCAGGGCAAGGTAAGGTGGGGCGGGCCCATGGCGGGGCGGGGAACGAACCCCGCCGGGGCCCTGTCCGAATGGGGAGCGTCGTCAGGCCCGGGCGGGTCGGGGAGGAGACAATGAGTCTGCTGATCAAGGGACGGTTGCAGGGGGACTGGCTGTCGGAGGAGATCCGGGACGGGGCGTTCGAGCGCCAGGAGTCCCGGTTCCGGCACTGGATCACCCCGGACGGTTCCCCCGGACCCACGGGGGAGGGGGGATTCCCCGCCGAGCCGGACCGTTACCACCTCTATGTCTCCCTGGCCTGTCCCTGGGCCCACCGCACCCTGATCCTGCGCGCCCTGAAGGGGCTGGAGGACCTGATCGGCGTGTCGGTGGTGCACCCGGTCATGCCGGACACCGGCTGGCATTTCTCCCCGTATCCCGGGGCCACCGGGGACCGGGTGAACGGGTTCGAACACCTGCATCAGGTGTACACCCTGGCGGACCCGCAGTACACCGGCATCGTCACCGTCCCCGTGCTCTGGGACAGGCGGCGCCGCACCATCGTCAACAACGAGTCGGCGGACATCGTGCGCATGTTGAACGGGGCCTTCGACGCCTTCACCGACCGGCGCGCCGACTTCTATCCCCCGGCCCTGCGCCCGGCCATCGACGCCATCAACGCGCGGGTTTACGAGGATGTGAACAACGGCGTCTATCGCGCCGGTTTCGCCACGGATCAGCGGGCCTACGAGACGGCCTGCCGCCGCCTGTTCGCCGCCCTGGACGATCTGGAGGCGATCCTGGGACGCCAGCCCTGGCTCGTGGGGGATCGGCTCACCGAGGCGGACTGGCGCCTCTTCACCACCCTGGTGCGCTTCGATGCCGTGTATTACGGCCATTTCAAGTGCAATCTCCGGCGCCTGGTGGACTATCCGCACCTATGGGCCTATACCCGGGCCCTCTACCAGACCCCCGGCGTGGCGGGGACCGTCCACCTGGATCACATCAAGACCCACTACTACGCCAGTCACCATCACCTGAACCCCAGCGGCATCATCCCCCTGGGGCCGGAGCTGGACTTCATGTCCCCCCATGGCCGGGAGACGCCTCCCGGGGCTCGAAGCGCAGCGCAGCCGAGTTGATGCAGTAGCGCAGGCCCGTGGGCCAGGGGCCGTCGTTGAAGACATGCCCCAGGTGGGCGTCGCAGCGGCGGCAGCGCACCTCCACCCGGGTCATGCCCAGATGGTGATCGGGATGTTCCTCCACCGCATGTTCGTCCACCGGCTGCCAGTAGCTGGGCCAGCCGCTGCCGGATTCGTACTTGTGCTCGCTGTCGAACAGCGGTGCCCCGCAGCAGATGCAGCGGTAGAGGCCCGGGGCCTCGTGGCCATAGTAGCTTCCGGTGAACGGCGGCTCGGTGCCGCCCCGGCGGGTCACCTCGAAGGCCTCCGGGGAGAGCTCCGCCCGCCAGGCGGACTCGGATTTCTGGATCTTGTCTTTCATTGTTGTCGCCATCCATAAAACAGACTAGATTCAATTAGTCTAGTCAATGCAGGTCAGGAAGTCGTAATGGATACGGTCAATATCCACCAGGCCAAGACC
Source organism: Ectothiorhodospira sp. (assembly GCA_046546415.1). Lineage (GTDB taxonomy): Bacteria > Pseudomonadota > Gammaproteobacteria > Ectothiorhodospirales > Ectothiorhodospiraceae > Ectothiorhodospira. Next base: position 5,631 of record JBKGXY010000095.1, on the reverse strand, counting down.
CAGCTCTCCCGGTTGTTGGCGCGTGCGGCCAAGGGAGAGACCGTGATCATTGCCAAGGCAGGCCAGCCCATCGCCAAGCTCACACCCATCGATGCGCCACCAGCAAACCAAATGCGCCGCCTTGGCTTTCTGTCCGGGGTTTTTCAGATTCCCGAGGACTTTGACACCATGGGAAGAGAAGAGATCACCGGGATGTTCAGCGGGGATCGGTGACCATGATCCTGTTGCTGGATACGCACCTCCTGCTCTGGGCGGCCTCGCAACCCGAACGACTCTCCGCGACCGCAAGAGAAAGGCTCATGGATGAGAACAACGCACTCTGGTTCAGTGATGCCAGCCTGTGGGAGGTGACGATCAAATCCAGCCTGGGGCGTTCCGATTTCCGTGTGGATCCTTACCTGCTCAAGCGTGGCCTGATCGACAATGGCTATACAGAACTTCCCATCACCAGCGGCCATGCCCTTGCCATCCATCATCTGCCGCCCATCCACCGGGATCCGTTTGATCGGATGCTCCTCGCTCAGGCCGAGAGCGAGGGCGTGCTGCTGCTGACGGTCGATGAGACGGTTGCCCGCTATCCCGGCCCCGTCATGCTGGTGTAGGAAAAGTACCGATGCACGATCCAGAGGGATTGGAGGGTCCTGGCCTTCGGGGTCGCCTTGTCATGGCATGGAAAGGATCGGGTATGATCATGGGCCGGTGGTGCATATCCAGGCCCGTGGGTATTGGACCACCTCTACGCCCCCATGCCCCCCGACTCCGGAACCGGCCATGACCTGTCCCGACTGCCAGATCATCGAGCGTTGCCACCAGGGCCCCGGGCACCTGCTCCTCGCCCCGTTCCTCTCCCACACCCTCAATCAGGTCCGCCGGGGCCTGGAGGCCCGGGGCCTGACCGCCCGGGAGGCCACCCCGGGGGTGCTGTCGATGTTCCTCCCCGCCGGGGGGCCGGCGTCGGTGGATGGCGCCCTGCGGGAGCTCATGAGCGAGGCGGAGATCCGTGACTGCCGCGCCGCCTTCCTGCCCGATGGGGTCGATTTCGGTATCGCCGCACTGAGGGACACCCACAGCCTGGAGACCCTGCTGGCCCGCGCCGGCAGCGGCTGGCTGGCGGACCTGATCGAGGCGGACCGCTTCGAGTTCCACTTCCAGCCCATCGTCTCCTGCGCCGATCCGGGCCGGCCCTTCGCCTACGAAGCCCTCATGCGCGGGGTGATCCCGGGCCAGGAGGAACGGATCCCGCCGGGCCGGCTCATCGCCCAGGCCCGGGCCTCCCAGCTGCTCTTCCAGCTGGACCGGGCCGCGCGCAGCAACGCCATCCGCCAGGCGGTGGCCCACGGCTTCCAGGCCCGGGTCTTCATCAACTTCAACCCCACCACCATCTACGACCCGGCCTTCTGCCTCAGGAGCACCCTGGAGGAGGTGGACCGGCTGGGGGCGGACGCCGACCGGCTGGTGTTCGAGGTGGTGGAGTCCGAGCACATCTCCGACACGCGGCACCTGCAGCGCATCGTGGACCATTACAAGCAGTCGGGATTCCAGGTGGCCCTGGACGACCTGGGGGCGGGGTATTCCTCGCTGAACCTGCTCTCCACCCTGCGGCCCGATTTCGTCAAGTTCGACCGGGATCTGGTCTCCCACGTGCATGAGGATACCTACAGGCAGACGGTGCTTTCCAAACTCATCGAGATGGCGCAGGAGCTGGAGATCCGCACCATCGCCGAGGGGGTGGAGCAGGTGGGCGAATGGGAATGGCTGCGTGCAAGGGAGGTGGATTATGTGCAAGGGTATCTCTTTGCCCGCCCCGCCTCGCCGCCGCCCGAACCGCTCCTGCCCGTCGGGCGGGGCGGGCGCTGAACCCCACCCGGGCCCGCACCGGCCCCAGGACACGACACGGAGCCCCCCTTGACCGATCCCATCGCCTCCGCCTACCGCCTGCTCGAGGCCTCGCTGGTATACAGCCAGGGACGGGTCGTGGGCACCATCGCCAGCCTGGATGCCAACGCCCCGGCGGACAACTACTCCGACTGCTTCGTGCGTGATTTCGTGCCCTCGGCCCTGGTCTTCCTCCTGGATGGCCGCGCGGACATCGTGCGCGATTTCCTCGCCCTGGTGCTGCGTCTGCGGGACCAGCAGGAGGAGGTGGAGGGGCACCGCACCGTGGCCAAGGTGATGCCCGCCAGCTTCCGCGTGCACTGCGACGAGACCGGGCGCGAGGAGATCCACGCCGACTTCGGCGACCGGGCCATCGGCCGCGTGGCCCCGGTGGACTCCATGATGTGGTGGCTCATCCTGCTGGTGGCCTACGAGCGCATCTCCGGCGACCGGGCCTTCACCCGCTCCCCGGAATGCCAGCGGGGCATCCGCATGATCCTCAACATCTGCCTGCAGGATCGCTTCGAGATCTTCCCCACGCTGCTGGTGCCCGACGGCTCCTTCATGATCGACCGGCGCATGGGGGTCTACGGCCATCCCCTGGAGATCCAGGCCCTGTTCTTCGGGGCCCTGAAGGCGGCCCTGGTCATGCTGGATCCGGTGGACCCGGAGAACCGGGGGGTGCGAGAGCACTCGGCCAAGCGCATCGCCCAGCTCACCGAATACGTGCGCCACTACTACTGGCTCGACGAGGACCGGCTGAACCGCATCCACCGTTTCCGCACCGAGGTCTTCGGCCACGACTCGGAGAACGCCCTCAACATCCACCCCGAGAGCATCCCCGACTGGGTGAGCGACTGGCTGCCGGTGGAGGCGGGCTATCTGGTGGGGAATCTGGGGCCGGGGCGCATGGATTTTCGCTTCTTCGCCCTGGGCAACCTGCTTGCGGTGCTCTTCGGGCTCACCGACACGGAACAGGCCCGGTCCATGATGCGTCTGTATGAGCAGCGCTGGGATGATCTCATGGGCATGATGCCGGTGAAGATCTGCTTCCCGGCCATGCAGGGGGAGGAATGGCGCCTGAAGACGGGGTCCGACCCCAAGAACATCCCCTGGTCCTATCACAACGGCGGCAACTGGCCGGCGCTGCTCTGGGCCTTCGTGGCCGCGGCCCAGCACGCCGGGCGCCCGGATCTGGCCCGCCGGGCCTATGACAGCGCCGCCGGGCGACTGGCCCGCAACGGCTGGCCGGAGTACTACGACGGCCGTAACGGCCGGCTCATGGGACGCCGGGCCAATTTCAACCAGACCTGGTCGGCCGCGGCCCTGATCGTGGCGGACAAGTTCATCAAAGATCCGTCCAGCCTGGACGTGCTCAGCCTCAAGGGATACGGGAACGAAGCGCATGAAGAAGACCCAGAGCAAGGCGACGCGGGGTGAAGGTCTCTATATCGTCCTGGTGAGCATCCATGGTCTCCTCCGTGGGGAGGACCTGGAACTGGGGCGGGATGCCGACACCGGGGGGCAGACCAAGTACGTGGTGGAACTGGCCCGGGCCCTGTCCCGCCATCCGGAGGTGGGGCGCGTGGACCTGCTCACCCGCCGCGTGGAGGACAGCCGCGTCTCCGACGACTATGCGAAACCGGAAGAGGATCTGGGCCACGGGGCGCGCATCATCCGCCTGGACTGCGGCCCCCGGCGCTACCTGCGCAAGGAGAAGCTCTGGCCCTACCTGGACTGCTTCGCCGACAACGCCATCAAGCACATCCGCCGTGTGGGCCTGCGCCCCGACGTGGTCCACGGACACTACGCCGACGCCGGCCATGTGGCCGTGCGCGTGGCCAATCTCCTGGGGGTCCCCCTGGTGCAGACCGGGCACTCCCTGGGCCGGGTCAAGCGCGAGCGGCTGCTGGCCAAGGGGGCCTCGGAGCAGGATATCGAGACCCGCTACAGCATCAGCCGCCGCATCGAGGCGGAGGAGGAGGTGCTGGGCAACGCCTACATGGTGATCGCCAGCACCCAGCAGGAGGTGGAGGAGCAATACGCCCAGTACGATCACTACCAGCCCGAGCGCATGGTGGTGATCCCCCCGGGCACGGATATCAAGCGCTTCCATCCCCCCAGGGCCCGCTCACCGCGCCCGCCCATCTACAAGGACCTGGCGCGGTTTCTCAAAAGGCCGGACAAGCCCATCGTCCTGGCCCTCTCCCGGCCCGACGAACGCAAGAACATCCCCACCCTCATCCAGGCCTACGCCGAGCACGAAGGCCTGCGGGAGATGGCCAATCTGGTGATCGTGGCCGGCAACCGGGACCGCATCCGCGACCTGGACCGGGGGGCGCGGGACGTGCTCACCGAGGTCCTGATGCGCATCGACGACCACGACCTCTACGGGCAGGTGGCCTATCCCAAGCACCACAGCGCGGACGACGTCCCCGACCTGTACCGGCTGGTGACCCGCACCCGCGGGGTCTTCGTCAACCCGGCCCTCACCGAACCCTTCGGCCTCACCCTCATCGAGGCCTCCGCCAGCGGTGCCCCCTTCGTGGCCACCGACGACGGCGGCCCGCGGGACATCCTCGCCCACTGCAACAACGGGGTGCTGGTGAACGCCCTGGACAGCGACACCATGGCCCGGGAGATCTTTTCCATCATCAGCGATCCCGAGCGATGGAAACGCCTCTCGGACAACGGCCTCAAGGGGGTGCGCCAGCACTACTCCTGGGAGGGGCACGCCGACAAGTACGTCAAGCGCGTCAAGGGCCTGCGCCGCGAGGCCGGGCGCATCCGCCGGGGCCAGCAGCGCCTCTCCGGCAAGCTGACCCAGGCGGACCGGGCCCTCGTCTCCGACATCGACAACACCCTCCTGGGGGACCGGGGCGGGCTGCGGGCCATGCTGCAACGCCTCAAGGAAGAGGGCCAGGACGTGGCCTTCGGCATCGCCACCGGCCGGCGCCTGGACTCGGCCGTCGAGATCCTCAAGGACTGGGGCGTGCCCACCCCCGACCTGATGATCACCTCCGTGGGGGCCGAGATCCACTACGGCCCCGAGATGACCGAGGACATGGGCTGGTCGCGACACATCGACTACCGCTGGGAGCCGGACGCCCTGCGCGAGGCCCTGCTGGAACTGCCGGGGATCCAGCTGCAGCCGGAAGAGGATCAGCGCCAGCACAAGATCAGCTTCTTCGTGGACCCGGCCGAGGCCCCGGGCATGAAGGAGATCGAACGCCTGCTGCACCAGAAGGACCTGCACGCCAACATCATCTACTCCCACGACCGCTTCCTGGACCTGCTCCCGGTGCGGGCCTCCAAGGGCTTCGCCGTGCGCTACTTCGCCGACAAATGGGGCATCCCCGTGGAACGGGTCCTGGTGGCGGGGGACTCGGGCAACGACGAGGACATGCTCCGGGGCAGCACCCTCGGCGTGGTGGTGGGCAACCACGCCCGCGAGCTGGAAAAGCTCTACGGCTTCAAGCGCATCTACTTCGCCGACGCCACCCACGCCGGCGGCATCGCCGAGGCCTTCGACCACTACCAATTCTTCGGCCGCTGCGGCGTCCCCGGGGAGAAAGGAAAGTGAACCCCGTAAAGGCATTCCCCAACTGAGCCAGGCTGTTACGCGGCGCTCCCAGGGGATCCCCACGGTAACGCCGGCCTCCAGTCCGGCCCCTGGGAACGCCGAGCCCCAGCCCGGCACGAATAGAGCCAAGCCGAGGCATGGCGCCCCCAACCACCCCCACGGTAACCCCGGCC
>JBKGXY010000094.1:0-8593 GCA_046546415.1 Ectothiorhodospira sp. | reverse complement strand
TGCATCCACGACAGGATTTCGGCAAGGAAAGGGGCCCCGGCGAACCGGGGTGGGACGGGCCCCTCCGACGGGCGGAGGGGCCGCGGGATCACTGGTTCAGGGCACGCAGCATCCAGGCGGTCTTCTCGTGGACCCGCATGCGGTCGGAGACCAGGGCCGCGGTGGACTCGTCATCGGCGGCCTGGGCCAGCTTCAGCACCTCGCGGCCGGTCTTGACCACCTGCTCGTGACCGTGGGTGAGCAGATCCACCATCTCCTTGCCGGAGGGGATCCCCTCCACCTCCTCGATGGAACTCAGGCTGGCGAACTGCTTGTAGGTGCCGGGGGCCGGGACATCCAGGGTGCGGATGCGCTCGGCGATGTCGTCCACGGCGGTGGCCAGCTCGGTGTAGTGCTCCTCGAACATCATGTGCAGCTCGCGGAACTGGGGGCCCACCACGTTCCAGTGGAAGTTGTGGGTCTGCAGATACAGGGTGTAGGAATCGGCCAGCAGGCGCTTGAGGCCCTCGGCGATCTTCACACGATCCTGTTCGTTGATACCGATATCGATCTTGCTCACGGGAATGAACTCCTTTCGGTTGGATGACTAGGCAACAGGGTGACCGAGATCCGGCGCTCCGGATCCGGGATATCCGCCACCCGAGCGTTCGAGGGGGATCTCAAGCCGTTTGTTCCATTTCGGCCCAGTGGAATGACCCGTCCAGGAGGGCGCCCACGGTATGAAAGGAACCGAAGACCATGATGCGGTCCGCGGGCCCGGCCTGCAACAGCGCGGCGCGGCAGGCGTCACGGATCCCGGAATGGACCTGGACCACGTCCCCGCCCGCGACCCGGACATGCGCCGCCAGGATCTGCGGGTCCAGGGCACGCTCCACGTCCAGCCCCCCCAGGTGCCAGACCTGGATGTGCGGGGACAGCGGGGCCAGGATCCCCGGGATGTCCTTGTCGGCCATCACCCCCATCACGGCCAGGGTCCGGCCCATGCAGGGGCGGCTTTCCAGATGTCCGGCCAGCGTCTCCGCCCCCTGGGGGTTGTGGGCCACGTCCACCCACACCTCCGGATGCGACTGCAGGCACTGGAAGCGCCCCGGCAGATCGGCCCGGGAGATGCCCTCGCGCACGGCCCGTTCCGTCAGGGGCAGCAGGTCCTCCAGCAACAGGGCGGCACTGAGGGCGGTGGCGGCGTTGGTGCGCTGCACCGCTCCGGCCAGGCCGGGGGGCGGCAGGGCCTCCAGGGTCATACCCATGCCATGGAATGTCCAGTGCCCCGGTTCATCCACCTGCCCCACCTGATAATCGACGCCCATGCAGCTCAGGGCCGTGCCCAGGTCGCGCGCGTGCTCCAGGAGCCGGCACGGCGGATCGCCGTCGCCGCAGACCGCCGGCAGGCCCGACCGGAAGATCCCGGCCTTCTCGAAGCCGATCTGTTCCCGGTCGTTGCCGAGGAACTGCTGGTGATCCAGGCCCACGGAGGTGACCACGGCCACGTCCGCGTCCAGGATATTCACCGCGTCCAGGCGGCCCCCGAGACCCACCTCCAGGAGCATCACGTCCACCGGGGCCCGCCTGAAGAGCCACAGGGCCGCCAGGGTGCCGAACTCGAAGTAGCTCAGGCTGATGTCGCCGCGGGCGGCATCGATGGCGGCGAAGGCCTCGCACAGGGCCGCGTCGTCGGCGGGGCGGCCGTCGATGCGCACGCGCTCGTTATAGCGCACCAGATGGGGCGAGGTGTAGCTGCCGACCCGATAACCGGCGGCGCGGTAGATGGCCTCCAGGAAGGCCACGGTGGAGCCCTTGCCGTTGGTGCCGCCCACGGTGACTACCGGGGCGGGGGCCGGACGCAGCCCCATACGGTCCGCCACCCGGCCCACCCGGTCCAGACCCAGATCGATGGCCCGCCCATGCAGGCCCTCCTGCCAGTCCAGCCAGTCCTGCAGGGTGTTGTGCCGGGGCGGGAGGGGAGCCGGATCGTTCATGAATCGTCTTTTTCCGACCCCTGCCGTGCCTCCGGCCCGCTGTCTTCGGGGGGCCTGGAGGCGGCGGCCCGGTCGGCCTCGACTTCCTCGGCGGGCAGCGACTCGGGGGGTGTCTCCCCATCCGCCACCGGGGTCTCCTCCCGGGACGGCTCCCGGACACTGCGGTGGGTGAGGATGGCCAGCAGCGAGGACAGGCGCGTACGCATCTCGCGGCGATCGATGATCATGTCGATGGCGCCGTGCTCCAGCAGGAACTCCGCCCGCTGGAAGCCCTCCGGGAGGGTCTCGCGCACGGTCTGCTTGATCACCCGGGGTCCGGCGAAGCCGATGAGGGCCCCGGGCTCGGCGGCATTGATGTCCCCCAGGGTGGCCAGGCTGGCGGAGACCCCGCCCATGGTGGGGTCGGTCATCACGGAGATGTAGGGCAGGCCGCTCTCCCGCAGACGCCCCAGGGCGGCGCTGGTCTTGGCCATCTGCATCAGGGAGAACAGGGCCTCCTGCATGCGCGCCCCACCGCTGGCGGAGAAGCACACCATGGGGATGCCCGCCTCCCGGGCGGCGTTCACGCCGCGCACGAAACGCTCACCCACCACCGAGCCCATGGACCCGCCCATGAAACCGAAATCGAAGGCGGCGGCCACCACGGGCACCCCCTCCACCGCACCCTGCATCACCACCAGGGCGTCCTTCTCGCCCGTACTCTTCTGGGCGGCCTGCAGGCGATCGCGGTAGCGCTTGCTGTCGCGGAACTTGAGCATGTCCACGGGCTCGATCTGGGCCCCGATCTCACGTCGTTCCCCCTCGTCCAGGAAGGTCTCCAGCCGGTGGCGGGCACCGATGCGCATGTGATGGCCGCACTTGGGGCAGACATCCAGGTTGCGGTCCACCTCCGGGCGGTACAGGGTGGCGGAGCATCCCTCACAGCGCAGCCACAGCCCCTCGGGCACGGCACGCTTGTTGGTGGCATCCGTACGGATGCGGGTGGGTACGAGTTTCTCAAACCAGCTCATGGGCGTCGTCATCACCTTGAATGTGGGCGCGGGGTTGAATCTTCGGAATCCATCGCCTGACGCATCTCCTGCAGCAGGTCCGCCACGGCGGCCCGCCCGGCGGCGGGATCATCCACCCGGGCCGCCAGGCGCTTCACCAGGGCACTGCCCACCACCACCGCGTCGGCCACCCGGGAGACGCGGGCGGCGGTGGGGGCGTCGCTGATCCCAAAACCCACCCCCACCGGCAGACCGGTGTGGCGGCGGATGCCCTCCACCCGCAGGGCGACCCCGTCCACGTCCAGGCTGGCGGCACCGGTCACCCCCTTGAGGGAGACGTAGTAGACGAAACCCGAGGCCACGCGGCAGATGGCGTCGATGCGCGCCTCGTTGCTGGTGGGGGCCAGCAGGAAGATGGGATCCACCCCGTGGCGCTGGAGACAGGCCGCCAGGTCCCCGCTCTCCTCCGGCGGCAGGTCCACGGTGAGCAGACCATCCACCCCCGCCTCGGCGGCCTCGGCGGCCAGGGTCTCGTAGCCCATGGCCTCCACCGGATTGAGATAACCCATGAGCACCACGGGGGTGTCGGGGTCGTCCCGGCGGAAGGCGCGCACCATCTCCAGCACGTGCCGCAGGCTCACGTGGTGCTTCAGGGCCCGTTCGCAGGCCTGCTGGATGACGGGACCGTCGGCCATGGGGTCGGAGAACGGCACCCCCAGCTCGATGAGATCGGCCCCCGCCTGCACCATGGCGTGCATCAGGGGCACGGTGTTGCCCGGTTCCGGATCACCGGCGGTGACGTAGGGGATCAGCGCCTTGCGACCCCGGGCCCTGAGGGCCTCGAAACGGTTGGCGATGCGGCTCACAGTTCGATCCCCTCCATGCGGGCCACGGTGTTGATGTCCTTGTCGCCACGGCCCGACAGGTTGACGATGATGCCCTGGTCGGGGCGCATCCCGGGGGCCAGCTTGATCACCTGGGCGATGGCGTGGCTGGACTCCAGGGCGGGGATGATCCCCTCGGTACGGGTGAGGCGGTGGAAGGCCTCCAGGGCCTCCCGGTCGTCCACCGCAACGTACTGCACCCGCCCCATGTCCTTCAGCCAGGCGTGCTCCGGGCCCACGCCGGGGTAGTCCAGTCCGGCGGAGACGGAATGGGTCTCGGTGATCTGGCCGTCGTCATCCTCCATGAGATAGGTGCGGTTGCCGTGCAGCACCCCCGGCCGACCGGCGCACAGGGGGGCGGAGTGCCGGGGGGTGTCGATGCCCTCCCCGGCCGCCTCGACCCCGACCATGGCCACCCCGGTGTCGTCCAGGAAGGGATGGAACAGGCCGATGGCGTTGGAGCCGCCGCCGACGCAGGCCACCAGGGTATCCGGCAGCTGCCCGGTGGCCTCCAGGTACTGGGCCCGGGCCTCACGGCCGATCACCGACTGGAAATCCCGCACCATGGCGGGATAGGGATGGGGCCCCGCCACCGTGCCGATGATGTAGAAGGTGTCGTCCACATGGGTCACCCAATCGCGCATGGCCTCGTTGAGGGCATCCTTGAGGGTGCGCGAACCGGAGGCCACCGGCACCACCTCGGCCCCCAGGAGACGCATGCGGTAGACGTTGGGGGACTGGCGCTGGATGTCGTCCGCCCCCATGTAGACCACGCATTCCAGCCCCAGGCGGGCCGCCACGGTGGCGGTGGCCACGCCGTGCTGACCGGCGCCGGTCTCGGCGATGATCCGGGTCTTGCCCATGCGCTTGGCCAGCAGGGCCTGGCCGATGGTGTTGTTCACCTTGTGGGCACCGGTGTGGTTGAGATCCTCGCGCTTGAGATAGATCCGCGCCCCGCCCAGCTCGCGGGTCAGGCGTTCCGCCAGGTAGAGGGGGCTCGGCCGGCCCACGTACTGCGCCAGATCCCGGTCCAGTTCCGCCAGGAAATCCGGATCCCCGAGATACCTGTGATAGGCCGCCTCCAGCTCCAGGAGGGGCTCCATCAGGGTCTCCGACACGAAACGGCCGCCGTAGGGGCCGAAGTGCCCCCGGGCGTCGGGGAAGGCGCGCCAGTCAGGCGCCTGTTGGCTCTCGGTCGACACGTCGTACCTCGCTCATGAATCGGGTGATGCGCCCGGGGTCCTTGATCCCGGGTGCCGCCTCCACGCCGCTGCTCACGTCCACGGCCCAGGGGCGGGTGCGGGCGATGGCCGTGGCCACGTTGTCCGGGTCCAGCCCACCGGCCAGGATCAGGGGCCGGTCCATGTCGCCGAGCCAGTCCCCCCAGTCGAAGGTGCGGCCGGTGCCCCCCGCCTGTCCCGGGCCATGGCTGTCCAGCAGAAATCCCCGGGCCCCAGGATAGCGGGCCATGAAGGCCCGGGCCCCGCCGGGCTCCGCCATGGGCACGGCCTTGAGATAGTCCAACCCGCATGCATCACAGTCTACCGGGGACTCGCGGCCGTGGAACTGCACCAGGTCCAGGGACAGCGCCGCGAGGGCCTCGCGCACGCGGGCCGTCCCGGCGTCCATGAACAGGCCCACGCGGGTGACGAAGGGGGGCAGCCGCGCCAGGATGGCCCCGGCCTGATCCAGGGACACGGCCCGGGGGCTGCGCGCATGGAAGACCAGGCCGATGGCGTCGCAGCCGGCCTCCACGGCCGCCCTGGCGTCCTCTTCACGGGTGATGCCGCAGATCTTGACACGGGTGCGCATGGCCGTCCGGTGCAATGGTTCAAGCTGGGAAGCGTATCAGAAAATCGCGGGCGGGATTAACCGCGCCCGCGGGTCACGGGGCGGATCAGCCGTAGGCCGGGACCACCACTGGCGGATGCAGGTTGAACGACGGATCGTACCCCACCTGCACCAGATAGAGCCCATCGGGGGGTGCGGTCACCCCCGCCTGTTCGCGGTCGCGCAGCCGTAGCAGCTCCTGCACCCACTCCGCCTCCCGTTCCCCGCGGCCGATGGCCATGAGCACCCCAGCGATATTGCGCACCATGTGGTGCAGGAAGGCGTTGGCGCGGATGTCCAGATGGATGAAGTCCCCGTTGCGGGCCACGGCGATCTCCTCCACCGTGCGCACCGGGGTGCGTGCCTGGCAGCCCCGGGCGCGGAAGCTGGTGAAGTCGTGCTCCCCCAGCAGCATCCGGGCGGCCCGGTCCATGGCCCCGGCGTCCAGGGGACGGTGGGTCCAGGTGACCCGGCGGCGCAGGATGGCCGGTCGGGTGAGCCGGTTCATGAAGATGTAGCGATACCGGCGCCAGCGGGCCGAGAAGCGGGCATGGAAATCCCCGGGCATGGAGCGGACCCACTGGAAGCTGAGTTCCGGGGAGAGCTGGCTGTTGCCCCCCAGCAACCAGGCCCGGGGCTCGCGCACGGCCCGGGTGTCGAAATGGATCACCTGCCCCGTGGCGTGGACCCCGGCATCGGTGCGCCCGGCGCAGGTCACCTCCACCGGCTCGTCCGCCACCCGGGAGAGGGCCTTCTCCACCTGGGCCTGGAGGGTGCGGGCCTCCCGCTGGATCTGCCAGCCCCGGAAACCGGAACCATCGTATTCGACGCCGATGGCCAGACGATGCAGTGAATCACTCATGGAATCAGGGGATCGCGTGGGGGTTCGGCCCGTGGCGGGCACCGGGAAGGGGGCGCATTGTACCCGTTGGCGGCGCCGGCGGCCATGGCGGCCCTCAGCCCACCAGGGCCAGAAGCACCAAGGGCAGGATGACCCCCGCCAGGGCCAGCCAGTGCCGCGTCTCGGGGGGCGCCGGGGCCGGCAGGTGGATGGGTTCCAGGGGGGCCGCGTCCGCCGCCCGCAGCACGTCGGAAAACAGGGTGGCGGCACGATCCCCCAGTCGCCCCAGGCGCGCCCGGAGGCCCATCGGTCCCCGCGGCGCGGCCGCGGCATCCTCCCCGGCGAGGCGTTGCACCCGTGGCAGGGCCTCCAGGGTGAGCACCAGGCGCACGGCGAACCGTTCGCGGGGGAAACCCAGGAGGCACAGCGGGTGCGTGAGCCAGAGCAGTCCCTGCACCATGCGCTCCCGCGGCGTGCCGGCCAGCAGCCACACCACGGCCCCCACCGCCAGCAGCAGCACCAGGGCACGCTCCAGACCCTGGGTGAGACCCTGGATGCTGGGGGAAAACGGCCCGAGCACCGGGAACAGGGACAGCCCCGGCGTGAACCAGCCGAAGATCAGCACGATGGAGAGGAAGAGCCACTTCAGGCGAAGCGCCATGGACGAAAATCGGCCCCACCCGTCCCGTCCGCTGCGCACCAGGGCCACGGCCACCAGCCCTCCTCCGGCGGCCAGCACGGGCCATCCACCCTGGGCCACGCAGGCGATGTACAGGATCACTCCCAGGATCTTGACCGCGGGATGCATGCCTTGAACGGTATGAAGCAAGAGAATCGAGGGGCCATGACGGCCGGCCCACCGGGGCGGAAGGACGCGGACGGCGTCACGGGATCTGCTGCATCAGTTCCCGGGCCTCCTTCTGCTGATCCGGGTCTCCGTCGGCGATGACCTCCTCCAGGGTGGTGCGCGCCCCTTCGGCATCCCCCATGTCGATATAGGCCCGGGCCAGGTCCAGTTTGGTGCTGATCTCGTCCCCCAGGGCGAAGTCTTCGTCCCCCAGGTCATCCTCGGCCCCGGCGGCACCCGCCTCGTCCTCGTTGAAGAAGTCCTCCAGATAGTGGGCAGGGGGCTCGGGGAAGGTCTCCTTCCCGGCCTCCTGCTTCCCCGGGGCGGCCTGATCCCCGGAGGTCCCTTCATCGTCCAGGTCGAAGGTCAGATCCCCCGGGTCGACCCCCAGGTCCAGATCCGCGAAGTCATCCTGCGAGGCCGCGTCGTGGGTTCGGTCCTCCGGATCCGCCGGAATCCCGGAAGGCGTTTCCAGTTCCAGGGTCGGGTACTCGGGGGGGGGCTGCTCCTCTTCGTCCCATTCCTTCTCCAGCAGACGCGTGGGGTCCTCATCCGTTGCGGAACGTTCACCGCCAGCGGCCTTGGAATCCGGAAGATCCTCCGGCAGGTCCAGGTCGAAGTCCTCGAGGCCGGAGAAGTCGGCATCCCGATCGTCTTCCCCCTGGTTCGATACATCCTGGCCCTTTTCATCCTGCGGTGGCGGTTGCAGGAGGGTTTCGTCCAGTTCGTGCCCGGGATCCTGCCTCCCCGGGGCCTCGTCCTCCGCCCCGGAACCCGGCGGCACCTCCGCGACCGGTTCCCCGGGCGCAGCCGCCTCGCCATGACCACCGAACAGGGGGCTTTCGGGGATCAGTTCCTGACCCATGCCCACCACCCGGTCCCAGAGTCCGCCGGACCGCCCGCCCAGGCGCTCGTGCATGCGATAAGCCACCTGTTCAAAACCCTCGGCGTCGGACTCGGCGAAATGGGTCTCGGCCAGCTTGTAATGGTAGTCCAGGCGCTCCGGATCCTGCTTCAGGGCGGATTCCAGCAGTTCCCGGGCCTGCCGGTGGAGGCCGTAGGCCAGATAGACGTCCGCCTCGGCGATGGTGTCGTCGTTGGTGACCTCGTCCAGGTTCTGCCCTTCCACGGCGCTCCCCGATGGGCGCTCGCGGGGGGGCTCGGGGGTCTCGGGGACCTGGCCGGTGGGTGTGGGAGGCGCATGCGCGCCCATCTCCCCGGCCCCG
>JBKGXY010000093.1:0-9076 GCA_046546415.1 Ectothiorhodospira sp. | reverse complement strand
AGCACACCATCGGCCCAGCGGGCCAGTTCGATGTGGTCCATACCCGCCTCGGCCCCGGCATCGAAGGCGGACAGGCGTACGGGATGGCCCGACAGGGCCTGGAAGGTCAGCGGGGTCACGAACTCCGCCGCACGGGGGGTCATCACCACGCGCACCCGGGCGCCGGCCTCCATGAGGCGGCGCACCAGTTCACAGCTCTTATAGGCGGCGATCCCCGCGGAGACCCCCAGCAGGATGTGCTTTCCGGTCAGCGGCATGGCGGGAGTCTACACCTTCGCCGGCCCAAGGGGGCAGCCCCGGGGCATGGCCCCGGATGGGCGGAGCCAGGTACCATGCCAGCGGCTGCATCCCGAAAGGAACCGACATGCCCACCTTCGATACCCGGCGCTTCGAGCGCATCCGCTGGACCATCTACGCCGTCCTGGTGGCCGCCTACATGCTGGTGTTCTTCCACCGCTTCGCCCCCGGGGTGGTCTCCGGCGAACTGGCGGCCGCCTTCGGCACCAGCGCCGCAGCCCTGGGTTCCCTTTCGGCCATGTATTTCTACATCTACACCGCCATGCAGATGCCCGCGGGGGTGCTGGCAGACACCCTGGGCTCTCGGCTCTCGGTCACCGTGGGCAACCTGGTGGCGGGCCTGGGCTCGGTGCTCTTCGGGCTGGCGGAGGACCTGGCCGCGGCCAGCCTGGGGCGATTCCTCGTGGGCCTGGGGGTCTCGGTGGTCTTCGTGGGGCTGATGAAGAGCAATGCCGTGTGGTTCAGTGAACGGCGCTACGGCACCATCAGCGGCCTCACCCTGTTACTGGGCAATATCGGAGCCATCGCCGCCACGGGCCCCCTGGCCCTGATGCTGCTATGGGTGGACTGGCGCAGCCTGTTCGTGGTTCTGGGGGGTGTGGCCATGGGCCTGGCCCTGCTCTCCTGGTGGCTGGTGCGGGACCGGCCCGAGCAGCTGGGCTTCCCCTCGGTGCGGGAGATGGAAGGCCTGGCATCCCACCCCCCCCGACAACAGCACTGGCTGCGGGACCTGAAATCGGTGCTGATCAACCGTCGCCTGTGGCCGGGCTTTCTCTACGATCTTGGCATCACCGGCAGCCTGTTCGGCATGCTGGGCCTGTGGGCCGTGCCCCTGCTACGGGACGTGCACGGCCTGGGCCGGGGGGAGGCCTCTGTCTATACCACTGTGGCCACCGTGGCCTTCGCCGCCGGCTTCCTGCTGGCGGGCCACGTCTCCGACCGCCTGGGCCGGCGCCGGCCGGTGCTGCAGGCGGGCGCCCTGCTCTACCTGACCATGTGCCTTGCCCTGCTCTTCCTGCCCTGGGGACCGGGGGCCACGGGCCTGGCCCTGTTCACGGTCATGGGCCTGGCGGCAGGCAGCTTCGTGGTGGCCTACGCCCATGCCAAGGAGGTGACCGCCCCCGCCCTCTCGGGCATGGCCATCGCCCTGGTGAACACCGGACTCTTCCTGGGGGCGGCCCTGTTCCAGCCCCTGTTCGGCTGGGTCATGGACCTGGGCTGGGACGGCAACCTATCCGAGGCCGGGGTCCCGCTCTACGGCCCGGAGGACTACCAGCGGGGCCTGTGGCTGCTCACCGGCTTCGCCGCCCTGGCCACCGTGGCCTCCTGGCGGCTGGTGGAAACCGGCTGCCGGAATGTAACCCGGAACGAACCATGAACTTGCATAATCCGGGCAAGGATTGTCAGCGCCATTTCACCCGCCGGGAGTGGGTGATAAGCTAGCCACCTAGACTTGTCAACACCTCGCGCAATGCGGGCAGTCTGTGCTGATGGGGGAATTCACCGATGCTCCCCCGTGGAAGCCGGAATCCGAACACCGACCGCCAATGAAACATCCAGCTCCGAGAAACCATTCTATGCAAGCTCAACACCACGCCCGCAAAGCTGGTCTGGCCATCCTGGGCCTGGCCATCCTGACCACGCAGACAGGCTGCGTCACCATGCCGCCGTCCAGTTCATCCGGGAGCCAATCCCAACCGGGGTTCGGTATGAGCACCCAGGGGGATCCCGACAGCTTCGATGCATTGAAGGATGCGGAACGCGCCCGGGAACATGCCGAGGCCCGCGCACGAGAAGCCGAGGTCGCCCTGAACCAGGCCCGGGCGCTGGCAAGTTCGGCCCGGGAACATGCCGAGGCCCGCAGCCGTGAGGCCGAAACGGCCCTCATCCGGGCAAGAGAACTGGAATCACAGCTTGAAGGGGGGAACGAAACGGAAGACAGACCCCAGGCCGACCGGAGCCGGACCGCAGACCCGGCCCCCATGCAAAACATGCAACAAACGTCGCGGGGCATGGTCCTCACCCTCGGTGACGTGCTGTTCGACCTCGGCAGGGCCGAACTCAAGCCCGGAGCCGCGCGTACGATCAAACGGCTGTCTGAGTTTCTGGAGGACCACCCCAACCACGTCGCCCTTGTGGAAGGGCATACGGACAATACCGGCAATGCGGACCTCAATCGACGTCTGTCCCTGCAGCGGGCTGAATCGGTCCGGAACGCCCTGGTACTCCGGGGCGTTCCCCCCGAGCGCATCGCCGTGAAGGGATTTGGCTCGGATTATCCCATTGCCACCAACGATACCGCTGCAGGGCGTCAGAAGAACCGCCGGGTGGAGGTCATCCTCTCCGACGAATCAGGACGCATTCCGGAAACGTCGTGATCTGCGAAAACGACGGGCAAGGTGCGGCTTGGAATGCACTGGACCGGCGCTTGAACAGCCATGCGGCTTCGGTTGACGCGGGCCGGCCTGCCTGACCGGCCCGCGTCAACCCTCAACGAAGGAATCCCCTTTCCCCGGCACACGCGGGCATTCACCCCTCCAGCCGTGACGCCAGGGGGCGGTATTGCAGGGCGTAGAACATCTCCAGGTAGCGCCGGGTCTCGGCCCGCTCCAGATTGGTGACGTACTTCCAGAAGCCGTAGATACGCGACAGGGTCATCATGCGCTCGGCATAGCGCTTCCAGGTGTAACGCGCCTCCACCCGATCCATGCCCGCCCGGGAGATGCGGTCCCAGTGGGCCGGGTCCGCCTCGCAGCGCTGAAAGAACTCCAGCAGCACCCCGGCGGCCTCCTCCCCGTGGTTGGGGTCGATATGGTAGCCGGAGTGGCCGTGCTCGATGATCTCCAGCGGGCCTCCGTAGAGGGTGGCGAAGGTGGGCAGACCCGAGACCATGGCCTCGATCACCGTCAGACCGAAGGCCTCGAACAGGGCCGGCTGCACGAACACCCCCCGGTGGTCTGCCACGAAGCGGTAGAGTTCGCCGGAGAGGACCTTGTCCAGTCGCATCCCCAACCAGCGCACCTGCCCATCCAGGCCGTGCTCGTCAAACAATCGGTGCATGCGGGCGATCTGCTCCTGCTCCTCCCGGTCGCTGGAATGGGCGGGATCCACATAACCCGCCACCACCACCAGGTTGGCCCGCTGGCGCAGTTCCGGATGTTGCGCGTACCAGGACACCAGGCCGGTGATATTCTTGATCCGGTCCAGACGGGCCATGGTGAAGATCAGGGGCCTGCCCGGGTCCTCCAGCGTTCCCCGGGCCTCCGGGTTCGGCCCGCCGAAGAGCATCTCCTGCAATTCCTCATGCAATCCATTCAGGCGCCGATCTGTCTCCAGATGGGAGAAGTACACATCGGAATCGGCCCCCGGCGAGACGATGTTGAAACGGGGATCGAAGACATCGATGCCATTCACCACCCGGTAGAGCTCGGGCAGGGTGAAGGCCCCATAGCTCTCGTACTGGCCGATGGAGTGATCGGTGCCCGCGATCTCCTGATAGGTACTGGTGAGAATGAAGTCCGCCGCGTTCATGGCGATGAGGTCCGCGGTGAACTGGCTGGAAAAATGATACTGCGCCTCGTTCTCCCGCCAGTAGAGGTCCGAATAGAGATACTTGGTCTTCTCCAGGGCGTGGGCGATGTTGCACTGGGTCACCTGCATCCGCGCCGAGAGCAGCGTGGCCACCAGGTTGCCGTCGGAGTAGTTGCCCACGATCAGGTCCGGCCGCCCCCCCAGATCGGCCCGCACGCGGGTCTCCACGTCGTTGGCGAAGCGCTCCAGGTAGGGCCAGATCTCGAAGCGGGAGATCCAGTGGGGCACCACCTCCCCGTCCCGGGCGCGAAAGGGCACCCGCAGGATCTTGGCGTTCTGTGTACCGGAGATGTGTTCCTCCGCCTGATCACAGGTGGTCCCCCGGGCCTCGGGGATGAGCCGGGTCACCACCAGGATGCGCGGCTGGATGTCCAGGCCCTGCTCCGCCAGCCGGGCGTGCATCTCCCGCTCCAGGGAGCGCACCTGGTCCAGGATGTACACCACCTGCCCCCCGGTGTCCGGCAGCCCCAGGACGTTGGACTGGCCGAAGAACCCGTGGGGACTGAGGATGATCATGCTGAAGATCATGGGGATGCGGGCCAGGAACCGCTCCAGGGTCTCGGGAGAGGGGGCCTCCAGCAGTTCCGAGAGCAGCTCCAGGCTCTCACGGATGCGACCCACATCCCTGCCCCACCCGGCTTCCAGGCCCAGTTCCTGCAGGGTGTGGGCCACCGTATCCCAGGAGGTGTCCGGGGCCAGCCGCGCCAGGCGTTTCTCGGCGGCGCGCAGCGTGGCCCGCAGGCCGTCCACATCCCGCACCCGGTCGTTGATCATCAACTGGTGCCCATTGCAGCGGTGCTCCCGCAGGAACAGGAACAGCTTGTGGAAACCCGCACCGTCTCCATCAAAGAGCTGACTGGAGAGCTTGCGGTTGAGAAACTCCAGCCCCTGGCCGATGGACCGGGATTCGCGCATGTTGGGGAAATTGCGCTGGAAGGCCCCGATATCGAACTCCAGGGGCCGGTCCTCCTCCAGGTGGGGGGCCACCAGCCGCTCCTTGATCTCCAGAAAGGCCTCCACCGGCACCGGCTCCACCGCCAGCTCGTCGGCGTGGATGCGCAGATAGACCCAGCGCCCTACCCGCGGCCGCACGGAAAAGGCGACCCAGGGGGCGGTGATCACCGCCTCCTGCACGTCCTCCAGCATCTGCGCCAGGGCCGAATGCTCCGCCGGGGCCGTGTGCTCCGTGGCCAGGGCGTGATAGGCATCGTGCAGATCGGAACGCAGGACGAAGGCCCGGCCCAGGTTCTGCAGCCGACGCAGCAGCAGATAAGCGAATTCGCGGTGCCGGACGATGTCTTCCCTCAGGGCTTCCAGCATGCTCGGGCCTCCTCGCGGGTGAATGCCGTAGTGGTTGGTGGGGATGGTTTCCGGGGCACGTTTGTACCTTCACAAGCCGCAATGTTATTGTACAAAAAGAGTTTGTGCAAAAAGATCAGCCCATGGCCCAGCCCAGCCCCCGAACCCCCGTGCTCACCGGGTCGTCCCCGGCCCCCGAGGCCCGGGCGCAGACCGTGATCCGCCGCCTGCGGGTCCTGTACCGCGCCCTGCAGGGCCACTCCCGGCGCATCCACGAGGAGTGCGGCGTGAGCGCGGCCCAGCTCTGGGCCCTCTGGGAGGTGCACCTGGAGCCGGGGCAGAGCGTCAAGGACCTCTCCCGTCGGCTGTGCATCCACGCCTCCACCGCCTCCAACATGCTGGACAAGCTGGAACGCAAGGGGCTGCTGGCACGCCGGCGCGCGGGCCGGGACCAGCGGGTGGTGCGCCTGTATGCCACCTCCGCCGGCGAGGCCCTGCTGGACACCGCCCCGGCCCCGGCCCAGGGGGAATTGAACCGGGCCCTGCAGGCCCTGCCCCCGGAAAGCCTGGGCGCCCTGGAAAAGGGCCTGGGAGACCTGCTGGACAGCATGGAGATACCGGACGAGAAGGCCGCCCTGCGGCCCATCGCCGACGACTGACCCATTACAAGCGCACACGGCCCCCGTGTGCGGGAGCCGACCCTCATGAGTCCCATCCGCATCGATTTCAACCGGCTACAACGCGACATCGAGGCCCTCTCGGCCATCGGACGGGATGCCGACCGTGGCATCCACCGCATGGCCTTCACCGAGGGGGACCTGGCCGGACGGCGCTGGTTCCGGGAACGCCTCCTGGAGGCGGGACTGGAATTCCATGAGGACGGGGCTGCCAACCTCCATGGCCGCCTGGACTGGGACGGCGAGCGACCCAGCGTGATGATCGGCTCCCACCTGGACACGGTCCCTGCTGGCGGCCCACTGGACGGCGCCCTGGGGGTGCTGGTGGGGCTGGAGGTGCTGCGCACGGTGAAAGACGCCGGTCTGCCCCTGCGCCATCCCCTGGAGGTGGTCAACTTCACCGACGAAGAGGGCCGTTTCGGCGGGCTGTTCGGCTCCCAGGCGGTGGCGGGCCAGCTCACCCCCGCCATGATCCACGAGGCCCGCGACCTGGACGGCGTGACCCTGACCGAGGCCATGGCGGCCTGGGGCCTGGACGCCAACGCCGCCCTCTTTGCCCGGCGTCCCAAGGACTCCATCCACGCCTACCTGGAGTTGCACATCGAACAGGGCCCGGTCCTGGACCGGAGCGACTTCAGCGTCGGCGTGGTGGAGGCCATCACCGGGCTGTTCAAGTGGGACGTGCAGCTCCTGGGCCAGACCAACCACGCCGGCACGACCCCCATGGACATGCGCGTGGACAGCTTTCAGGGCCTGTCGGAGTTCGCCGGGGAGATCGAACGCATCCTGGAGGAACACGGCAGCCCCCACAGCCGCGCCACCATCGGCCGCGTGGAGCTGCGCCCCGGCGCCGCCAACACGGTGCCCGGCTACACCGCCTTCTCCCTGGACGTGCGCGACACGGACCCGGACACCCTGGACAACCTGGCCGACGCCTTCCGCCGCACCCTCTCCACCATGGCCCGCCGCCGGCAACTCATGTTCGAGTTCCAGGTACTGGCGGAGATCCCCCCCCAACGCTGCGACCCCGGCCTGGTGCAGCTCTTCACCGACAAGGCCCGGGCCCTGGACCTGAAGCACCTGCGCCTGCCCAGCGGTGCCGCCCACGACGCCCAGATCATGGCCACCATCACCCGGACGGGGATGGTCTTCGTGCCCAGCCTGGAGGGCCGAAGCCATTCCTCCGCGGAGTGGACCAACTGGGAGGACATCGAGCGCGGGGCCAATCTCATGCTGCAGGCTGCACTGTCCCTGGCGGTGGACGACCAGGAGGCACTGCAATGAGCCAGCAGAACCGGGACAAGCGTTTCGACAGCGTCGACCCCCTGCGGGAACAGTACCGCGGCACCCTGATCACCAACCGGGCCCTCACCCGGGCCCTGGGCACCCACCACGCCGCCCTGCTGTGCATCGACCTGCAGTACCTGGATGCCGCGCGGGGTTGGGGGGTGTTCGCCGATGCCGAACACTCCGGCCTGCCGGTGGAGGCCCAGGACTACTACTTCGACCGGCTGGACACCCTGGTGCTGCCCAACGTACGGCGCCTGCAGGACGCCTTCCGCGGCCAGGGCCTGGAGGTGATCCACACCCGCATCCAGTCCCTCACCCAGGACGGGCGCGACCGTGGCCCGGGGCACAAGCGGCTGGGGCTGCATGCCCCCCCCGGATCCAAGGAGGCGGAATTCCTGGAGCTCGTTGCCCCCCAGGAGGACGAGATCGTCATCAACAAGACCGCCAGCGGGGTCTTCACCGCCACCAACCTGGACTATGTGCTGCGCAACCTGGGGGTCACCGCCCTGTTCATCGTCGGCGTCTACAGCAACGAATGTGTCTCCACCGCCATCCGGGATGCCTGCGACCTGGGGTTTTATGTCACCCTCATCGAGGACGCCTGCGCCACCGTGACCCCGGAATTGCAGCGCGCCACCCTGCTCACCATGAAGGACCGGTATGCCCGGGTCATGACCACGGAGCAGGCCCTGGCGGAGTTGTCCAAGGTGGACGAGACCTCCGGCTGACGGGTGCCGCCGGAGACCACCACCGCGAATCCTTCCGGAGCGGGGAGGTCCCGGCCCCGTCCCCGAAAGGGTTTCACCTTCAGAGAGAGAGGCTTACCCATGGTCGTCGAATCACAGCTCCACAAGCCGCTCCGGCCCAAGGACGGCACCGCCGGCATCGAGCGCCCCCGGGCCCTGGCCGACAGCATCCCCGAACAGGCCGGGCCCCTGCTGGCCCTGGCCAGCCGCCACGTGGTGTCCTCGCGACAGTTCGATCGCGCCACCCTGGAACAGCTCTTCCGCCTCTCGGCCCAGTACGAGAGCACCCCGGCCCTGATGCACCTGCCCCTGCAGGGCAAGATCCTCATCAGCGCCTTCTACGAGCCCAGCACCCGCACCCGGCTCTCCTTCGAGAGCGCCTGGCACCGGCTCGGGGGGGACATCATGTCCATCACCGATGCCAAGAGCACCGGCATGGCCAAGGGGGAGTCGATCCAGGACATCGCCGAGATGTTCAACAACTACGGCGACGTCATCGTCCTGCGCAACAACGAGAACCAGGCCATCTACGACATGCTGGACAGCCTGCGCATCCCCATCGTCAATGCCGGCAACGGCATCGATGAACACCCCACCCAGGCCCTGGCGGACCTGTACACCATCTTCAAGTGGCGTCCCGACCTGCTGGACCGGGATCTTCCCGCGGACCAGCGCATCCGCGTGGGCATCATCGGCGTGCCCAACCGCATGCGCACCGTGCGCAGCCTGCTGCTGTTGCTGGCCCGCTTCCCGGAGGCCGTGGACGAGGTGGTGCTGTTCACCGACGAGGACAGCCCCTTCGACCCCGGACAGCGGGAGGAACTGGAAGACTCCGGGCTGCACCTGCGGGTGGCCCGGGACCTGGATGGCGAACTGCCGGGGCTGGACGTGATCTACATCAACGCCATCGCCTGGGTGGGGGACGGCTACGAGGAACTGGGCACGGACCTGAAGCTCTCCACCCAGTCCCCCCTGAAGCCCGGCTCCATCATCCTGCATCCCCTGGCGCGCGGGGAGGAGCTGTCCACCGACCTGGACCCCACCCCCCACAACTGGTACTTCGCCCAGGCCCGGGGCGCCGTCTTCGTGCGCATGGCCCTGCTCACCTGCATGGTGCGGCGGGTCAGTGAGGTCATGGACACCCCCTGACCCCCCAACGGCCCGAACCCCAACCCG
>JBKGXY010000092.1:0-9167 GCA_046546415.1 Ectothiorhodospira sp. | reverse complement strand
TTCTATGCGGGGGATGCCTCGGGCAAGCTGGGGGTTCACTATGCCACCTCCCACCAGACCCTGTTCCTGGAGCCGGTGGCCGAGAGCGCCATCACCGGCATCGGGGTCTCGCCGGTGTACGAGGCCCTGCTGGTGTCCTCGGAGGAGGGGGGGATGCGGTTCATGGGGCTGCGTAACCCCCATCCGGAATTCTCCCTCAAGGCCATCTGGAGCGAGGTCCTCTACGAGGGGAACGAGGACCCCATGTACCAGTGGCAGTCCTCCTCCGCATCCGACGATTTCGAGCCCAAGTTCAGCCTGGTGCCCCTGACCCTGGGGACCATCAAGGCGGCCTTCTTCGCCATGCTCTTCGCCATGCCCCTGGGGCTCATGGGGGCCGTGTACACGGCCTACTTCATGCACACCAGCGTGCGCGGCTTCGTCAAGCCCACGGTGGAGATCATGGAGGCCATGCCCACGGTGATCCTGGGCTTCCTCGCCGGTCTGTGGCTGGCCCCCTTCGTGGAGAACCACCTGCCCGCGGTGTTCAGCATCCTGCTGCTCATGCCCCTGGCCATGATCCTGACGGGGCTGGGATGGTCACGTCTTCCGGATGGCATCCGGCGGCATGTACCCGCGGGTCTGGAGATGCTCATTCTGGCGCCCGTGGTGATCCTGCTGGGGTGGGCCTGCATCGCCCTGAGCCCGATCATGGAGCTCCTGTTCTTCGGGGGGAGCATGCGCCAGTGGTTCACCGATATCGGCATCGATTACGACCAGCGCAACGCCCTGGTGGTGGGGATGGCCATGGGCTTTGCGGTGATCCCCACCATCTTCTCCATCGCCGAGGATGCGGTCTTCAACGTGCCCAAGCATCTCACCCAGGGTTCCCTGGCCCTGGGGGCCACCGCCTGGCAGACGGTGGTGGGGGTGGTGCTGCCCACCGCCAGCCCCGGCATGTTCGCCGCCGTGATGATGGGCTTCGGACGGGCCGTGGGGGAGACCATGATCGTGCTCATGGCCACGGGCAACACCCCGGTGATGGATTTCAGCCTCTTCTCGGGCATGCGCACGCTCTCCGCCAACGTGGCGGTGGAGATGCCGGAGACGGCGGTGGGCAGCACCCACTTCCGTATCCTGTTCCTGTCCGCACTGGTGCTGCTGTTGATCACCTTCATCGTCAATACGGCCTCGGAGATCATCCGCCAGCGCCTGAGACAGCGCTACAGCAACCTCTGAGGGGCGCGCGCCCCCAACACGCCGGCCTGCCGGGAAGCTGAAGATGACGATCAGAAAATGGTTCAAGAGCGGTGCCCCGTGGATCTGGCTCAACGCCGGGGCCATCGCCGTCAGCGTGATCATGGTGGTGGGGCTGCCCACCCTCATCCTGGTGCGGGGCTTCGGTCACTTCTGGCCTGCCCCCATCATGGAGGCCGTGGTGACAACCCCCGAGGGCGGGGAAGAGCGGGTGCTCGGAAGGCTGGTCCGTTCGGAGACCATCCCGGCCATGGTATTGCGTGACGCCGGGATGGTCATCCCGGAGGACCAGGAGGTGGGTACGCGCCATCTCGTCAAGCAGGGCAACCGCGACGTCACCGGCCGTGACTTCATGTGGTATCCCGACTGGTCCATGTCGGAATGGGGACATCCCGACGAAGCCATGTGGCTCGAGCGACGCGAGTGGGGCGATTTCTACGGCAAGCCGGTGAGCCTCATGGAGGACGGCATGGTGGTCGCCATGGGGGACCGGGTCTGGGAGGCCCTGCAGCCCCGCATTGAGCGCGCCAACCGGATCTTCGACGAGATCCAGTCCATCCAGCGGGGGGAGATCGGCCGCGTCAACTATCTCATGGAACGGGTGCGCCTGGAGGGGCGCCGCGTGGAGATGACCTTCGAGGATGGGGAGATCGACGCCTCGGAGCGGGACCGCCGACTGGCGGAACTGGACGAACGCAGCCAGGATCTCAATGAGCGCTACGAGGAACTGCGCCAACAGCTGGAGGATCTCTACAAGCGGGTGGACCGTGATCACCTGGTGGCCGAGGTCGCCGACGGGAGTCATTGGCAGGTGCCGGTGGCGCAGATCGTGCGCGCCGCCCAGCCCAACGCCATGGGTGTCTTCGACAAGCTGGGCCTGTACACCGAGCGGTTGTGGGACTTCTTCTCCGGCTATCCCCGGGAGGCCAATACCGAGGGGGGGATCTTCCCGGCCATCTTCGGCACCGTGGCCATGGTCTTTGTCATGTCCCTCATCGTCACACCCTTCGGCGTGCTGGCGGCCATCTACCTGCGGGAGTACGCCCGTCAGGGCCTGCTCCTGCGCATGATCCGGATCTCGGTGTACAACCTGGCGGGGGTGCCCTCCATCGTCTTCGGGGTCTTCGGTCTGGGCTTCTTCGTCTACTTCGTGGGCGGGGCCATCGATGAGGCCTTATTCCCCGCCGCCCTGCCGTCGCCCACCTTCGGCACCCCGGGGCTGCTCTGGGCCTCCCTGACCCTGGCCCTGCTCACCCTGCCGGTGGTGATCGTGGCCACGGAGGAGGGGCTGGCCCGCATCCCCAGCACCGTGCGCCACGGCAGCCTGGCCCTGGGGGCCACCAAGTCCGAGACCCTGTGGCGGGTGGTGGTGCCCCTGGCCACGCCCGCCATGATGACCGGTCTGATCCTGGCCATCGCCCGGGCCGCCGGGGAGGTGGCCCCCCTGATGCTGGTGGGGGTGGTGAAGCTGGCGCCCACCCTGCCGGTGGACGGCAATTTCCCCTTCGTGCATCTTGAGCGCAAGATCATGCACCTGGGCTTCCATATCTACGACGTGGGCTTCCAGAGCCCCAACGTCGAGGCGGCTCAGCCCCTGGTCTACGCCACCGCCATGAGCCTGGTGGTGCTGATCGTCGTCCTGAACCTGACGGCCATCAACATCCGCAACCGCTTGCGCGAGCAGTACCGTGGCGAGTCGGATTGAGAAGAGATCGACGACTATGGATGAGAGCCCGACCATGACAGAACAGAATCCCGCGACCCACGGCCTGGCGGCCGGTCTCTTCGAGAACAGCGGCGCCAAGCGCCTGAAGCTGGAAAACGAGACCATCACCCTGGAGGTGGATCACCTGAACCTCTTCTACGGTCAGGAGCAGGCCCTCAAGGACATCTCCCTGAGGATCCCCAAGCACCGGGTGACGGCCTTCATCGGGCCCAGTGGCTGTGGCAAATCCACGCTGCTGCGTTGCTTCAACCGCATGAACGACCTGGTGGATATCTGCCGCATCAATGGCAGCATCCGCCTGGAGGGCCAGGACATCTACGAGCGCAAGGTGGACGTGGCGGAACTGCGCCGGCGGGTGGGGATGGTGTTCCAGAAGCCCAACCCCTTCCCCAAGTCCATCTACGAGAACGTGGCCTACGGCCTGCGCCTGCAGGGGGTGCGCGAGCGCAAGGTGATGGACGAGGTGGTGGAGCGCTCGCTGAAGGCGGCGGCCCTGTGGGACGAGGTGAAGGACCGCCTGAACCAGAACGCCTTCGGGCTCTCCGGCGGCCAGCAGCAGCGTCTGGTGATCGCCCGGGCCATCGCCATCGAGCCGGAGGTGATCCTCCTGGATGAACCCGCTTCGGCCCTGGACCCCATCTCCACGGCCAAGATCGAGGAACTGATCTACGAGCTCAAGGACCGCTACACCATCCTCATCGTGACCCACAACATGCAGCAGGCCGCCCGCGTCTCGGATTACACGGCCTATATGTACCTGGGAGAACTCATCGAGTACGGGGATACCATGACCCTGTTCACCAACCCCGGGCAGAAGGCCACCGAGGACTACATCACGGGCCGATACGGCTGACGCGGCGCACGGCGACGACGGACGGGACACCATCCGCTGCGGGACGGGCAGACGCCCCCTCCGGATGCAACGCAACAGATCGAGGTGGACGGTGATGGACGAGAACAGACTGGGCGGTCACTACCTGCAGAAGTACAACGAGGAACTGGAGACCCTGCGCAACCGGGTGCTGAGCATGGGGGGGCTGGTGGAGAGCCAGGTGGCCAATGCCGTTTCGGCCCTGGCCACGGCGGACCTGGCCCTGGCGGATGACGTCATCCAGAACGATGTGCGCGTCAACAGCCTGGAGGTGGCCATCGACGAGCACTGCTCGGAGATCCTGGCGCGTCATCAGCCCACCGCCAGCGACCTGCGCTTCATCATCTCCATCATCAAGACCATCACCGACCTGGAGCGCATCGGCGATCAGGCGGAGAAGGTGGCGCGCATGGCCGTGCACCTGGCGGAGAAGGACCGCCCCCGCAACCAGTACGCCGACGTGCGCGCCCTGGGGGAGAAGGTGACCCGGCTGGTGCACGACGCCCTGGACGCCTTCGCCCGCATGGATGTGGATACGGCGGTGAACACGGTGCGAGAGGATGTGAGTGTGGACCGGGACTACGAGACGGTGATGCGCCAGCATATCACCTTCATGATGGAGGACCCGCGCACCATCTCCCGGGCCCTGGACGTCATCTGGGCCATCCGCGCCCTGGAGCGCATCGGTGACCATGCCCGCAACATGTGCGAATACGTGATCTACCTGGTGCGGGGCAAGGATGTGCGCCATATCACCCTGGATGAACTGGAACGGGCCGTCCAGGAGGGGCGGGAGATGACGGGCGGGAAGAAGCGCCCGGGGCAGGGGGAGGCCTGATCCTCCTCCCTTCGCGGATTGTGTGATCCCGGAGGGGCTTCCTGTGCCCAAGGAAGGGATGCAGTGATCGGGGAAGGTGGGGGGTAGGCCGGATCACGTGATGGCGCGTTCAGCCTTGCCTCCACGGTCCGTTATCCCCCCAACCGTCCCAGTCAACCTCCATCCCCTGTGGTGCGCTCAGGCGGGCAGCCGTTCCAGCCCCCAGGTACGCCAGTCCACCACGGCGGTGTGGCGGACCATGCGCCGGGCCAGATCCGGATCCTCCCGCTCAATGACCCCGGCAGCGAATCCCCCCAGGAAGCGCGCCTTGAGTTCGGCCCGGGCCCGGTCCACCCCCATCTCCTCGTAGGGGGCCGAGGCCAGGAGCAGGCAGCCGTCGTCCGGGATCCGTCCGGCGGCCATGTTGCCCCGGATGATGGCCGCGGCATTGCGGATGGGTTCGGCCAGATCGGGGCTGTAGGGGCCGATGATCAGGGCCGTGTTGGGCACATGCAGGAAATCAAAGCCCTGGCCCACGCAGATGGCCCATTCCCGGTGCTGCAGGTTCAGGACACGGGGGGTGGTGTCCCGCAGGGTGGCGATGTGATCCAGGTTGCCTTCCAGCAGGGGCATCAGGTCACGGCATACCTCCCCGGGCATATCCGGGCAGAGTTCCATCACCTGACGCACCAGTTCCCCGGGCGGTGGGGGGGGTAGGGTGGCCAGATCCAGGGTGGCCTGTTGCGTCTCGCCGTGCAGGGTCAGGGCCTCCTCGTCGGTCTCGAAGCCGCACACCAGGGGATAGACGCTCTGCCCCCCCGGCCCGAAGAGCTGCCGGGCCTGATCCCGGATCTGGAAGGCATGGGCCCGGGCGGCCCCGGTGTCGCAGTCGAACCCCGCACAGCCCCGGGAGCGGTCTCCCCGGGAGAAGTGGTAGGTGATCATCATGAGCACGCGGTGTCCGCAGGCGGTGGCCTGCTGCACCGTGCGGGTGAGCATCTCCCCCAGGAAGGGCCAGCCCAGGTCGAAGCGTCCCCCCAGATTGCGAAAGGGATGGATCACCCCCAGGGGGGTGCCCGTGGCGTGCGGGATATGGATGCGTCCGTCCATGCACTTCATCACCACCACCCGGGTGGGATGACGGGCCAGGTAGCGCGCCCGGGCCAGCGACGCCTCCGGCTCGGAGAAGGTGCGGGCGTGTTGTTGCGCCAGACCGTAGAGCCATCGGATGCGCTCTTCGAGGGGCTGGGTATGGATGTCCATGGGGGCTCCCGGAAGGGATGGGCTTTACGATCTCCCGGCCGAGTATACTAAGATCGCTGACAAGGACCATCCGGTCCCCACCTCCCGTTCCCATCCAGGGGAGCCCCATGACCTCACCCAGTGCCCCCCCACCACCGTCCACCCCACAGGGCCTGGCCCTGTTCACGGACCTGTACGAACTCACGATGATGCAGGCCTACTGGGCGCAGGATATGATGGACACGGCGGTGTTCAGCCTGTTCACCCGGCGCCTGCCACCCCGGCGCAACTACATCCTGGCCTGCGGGCTGCATACCGTCCTGGAACAACTGGAGACCCTGTGCTTCACGCAGGCGGACCTGGGCTATCTGGAGGGGCTGGAGCTGTTCTCCGACGGCTTTCTGGACTACCTGGGGGGATTCCGCTTCACCGGCGAGGTACACGCCGTGGAGGAGGGCACCCCCCTGTTCGCCAACGAGCCCCTGCTGGAGGTGATCGCCCCGCTGCCCGAGGGCCAGCTCATCGAGACCCTGGTGATGAACCAGATGCATCTGCAGACGGTGCTGGCCTCCAAGGCGTCGCGGGTGGTGGAGGCGGCCCGGGGCCGTCCCGTGCTCGATTTCGGTGCCCGGCGCATCCACGGGCTGGACGCCGCCCTCAAGGGGGCCCGGGCCTTTCATATCGCGGGGGCGGCGGGGACCTCCAATGTCCTGGCGGGACGGCTCTACGGCCTGCCAGTGAAGGGCACCATGGCCCACAGCTACATCCAGGCCCACGAGGACGAGCAGCAGGCCTTTCTGGAATTCACCCGCCTCTATCCCGACACCGTGCTCCTGGTGGACACCTACGACACCCTGCAGGGGGTGGACCGGGTCATCCGGCTGGCCCGGGAACTGGGTCCGGATTTTCGCGTGACTGCCATCCGTCTGGATTCCGGTGACCTGGGGAGTCTGTCCCGGCAGGCGCGGGAGCGGCTGGACGCCGCCGGTCTCCAGGGGGTGGGGATCCTGGTGAGCGGTGGCCTGGACGAGGACGAGGTGGACCGCCTGCTGCGTTCCGGTGCCCCCATCGACGGTTTCGGGGTGGGCACCGCCATGGGGATCTCCACCGATGCCCCGGACCTGGACATGGCCTACAAGCTCTGCGAGTACGCCGGCCGGGGGCGGCTCAAGCTCTCCACCGGCAAGCCCGTCCTTCCGGGACGCAAGCAGGTCTTCCGCCGCCCGGCGGACGCATCGGAACCGGGGGATGTCATCGCCCGGGCCGGTGAGGCCCTGGAGGGCGAGCCTCTGCTGCAGCCGGTGATGGCCGACGGACGGCGCCTGGCCCCGGCCCCCTCCCCGGACGCGCTGCGTCAGCGGGCGCAGGAGCGGATGGCCCGCCTGCCGGCGGCCGTTCGGGGGCTGTCGCCGGCCGATCCGCCGTATCCGGTGCGCGTCAGCGAGGCCCTGCAGGCCCACCAATCCGCGGTGGCCCGGGCCCTGTCGCGGGAATGAAACGCCCCCAGCGGGCAGCAGGTCCGGGGGATCCCCCGGAGGAGGTGTCTCATGCGTGATGCGATCGATCCGCTGCTCCAGTCCGGCGACGCCCTGCTGGTGGTGGATGTGCAGAACGACTTCTGCCCCGGCGGGCCCCTGGCCATCCCCGGGGGGGAGGCGGTGATCCCCGTGCTCAACCGGGCCATGGAGGCGTTTCGGGCCCACGGGCTTCCGGTCTACGCCTCCCGGGACTGGCATCCCTTGCATCATCCCAGTTTTGCGGACCTGGGGGGACCCTGGCCGCCTCATTGCCTGCAGGACACCCCCGGCGCTGCCTTCCACCCGGATCTGGACCTGCCGCCGGAGACCGTCACCGTCACCAAGGGGACGCGCTTCGATAAGGACCAGTATTCCGCTTTCGATGAGACGGGGCTGGGGGAGGAACTGCGGCGCCTGGGCGTGCGCCGTCTCTGGATCGGCGGGTTGGCGGAGGACGTGTGCGTCCGGGCCACCGCCCTGGATGCCGTGCGCCTGGGATTCGCGGCCGTGGTGCTGGGCGAGGGCACGCGGCCGGTGACCCCCGAGGGGGGTGCCGAGGCCCGGGAGCAGATGACCGGGGCCGGCGTGGTGAACCACCCCGCAGGCGAGGGGTCCATCGGGGCCTGAGGTCGGGTTCAGGGGGTGGGGGGATCCGTGGGCAGCGCGGGAGCCTGCCGGGTCTGGGCCATCAGGCGTTCCCGGATCTCCTCCGCCGGAAGGGGCCGGCTGAAGAGGAACCCCTGGCCCACGCGGCAGCCGTGCTCCAGGAGGTAGCGGTGCTGGGCCGGGGTCTCCACCCCTTCCGCGATCACTTCCAGACCCAGGGTATCCCCCAGGCCGATGATGGCCCGGATGATGGCCGCGTCCTCGGGATGGGCCTCGGGGGTGTCCCCCAGGTCCATGACGAAGGACTGGTCGATCTTGATGGCCTGCACCGGCAGCCGCTTGAGGTAGTTCAGGGAGGAGTAGGCGGTGCCGAAGTCGTCGATGGAGATCTGGAAGCCCTGTTCGTGGAGACGGGTGAGGGTGCGGATGGTGCGATCCACGGAATGCATGGCGGCGCTTTCGGTGATCTCGAACTCGATGCGGGCCGGGTCCACGCCGGTCTCCTGCAGGGTCTCCAGGATGCGTTCCACGATCCCCTCCTGCTGGAACTCCCGTCCGGAGAGGTTGACCGCCACCGGAGGCGCCTGGACCCCCGAGGCGTCCCAGGCCCGGATCTGCAGGCAGGCCTGACGCAGGATCTCCGGTCCCAGGGCGAGGATGAAGCCGGTCTCCTCCGCCAGGGGGATGAAGCGCCCCGGGGAGACCAGACCCCATTCGGGATGCTGCCAGCGCACCAGGGCCTCCAGGCTGTGGATGCGTCCGGTGGCCAGGTCCACCCGGGGCTGGAAGTGCAGCAGGAACTCATGGTTCTCCAGGCCCCGGCGCATGGCCTGGTCCACGGTCATGCGCTCCTGGAGTTGTGTGTCCAGCTCCTGGGTGTAGAAGTTGTAGCTGTGACGTCCCTGACTCTTGGCCCGATACATGGCCGCCTCGGCGTGGCGGATCAGTTCCTCGCCGCGGTCGCAGTCCTGGGGATACACGGCGATGCCGATGCTGAAGCCCAGCACCATGGGGCTGTCGTCCCCCAGGAGGAAGGGGGTCGTGAAGGCCTGTTGCAGGTGTTCCACCACCGGGATCACGTCCTGGGGCTTGTCCAGGGAACTGAGCATCAGGACGAACTCGTCTCCGCCAAAGCGGGCGACGGTGTCCCCC
>JBKGXY010000091.1:0-9207 GCA_046546415.1 Ectothiorhodospira sp. | reverse complement strand
CATGGGGAACAGGGCCACGGTGAGGCCGTGCTCGATCCCCAGGTTGTGACTGAGGATGCTCAGGGACAACATGAGCAGGATCACCACGATCACCACCGAAGCCAGGCGGGGCACCAGCAGCAGCTTGAGCTTCTCCAGGTAGAAGCGGATGGCCAGGCCCAGGGAGACGATGACGGTGAACAGGATCATCCCGCCCAGGAGCGAGGTCTCCCGGAAGGAGAGGGCGATGAGCACGGGCATGAAGGTGCCGAAGGTCTGCAGGCCCACCACGTTGCGCAGCAGCACGATGATCATGGCCCCCAGGGGCACCAGCAGCAGGATGCGGTACATGTTCTGGGTCTGTACCGGCAGCTCCAGCAGGGAGAAATCGGCCATGCGGGAATCCAGCAGGTCGGCCTTCTGGCTGGCCACCTCCACGGCGTCCTGGAAGTGGTGGGTGACGGCGAAGCGCACCTGCGCATCCCGGGCCCGGTCCAGGCCCACCGGGGCCATGTCCCCATGCCACCACACGAGGAAGTCTTCCGGGTAGCCCACCGTGCCGTCATCGGGGTCGATGGCCACCCAGGAACGGGTGTTGTGCACCTCCAGCCAGGTCTCCGGCTGCAGGTCGTTGCCCCGGTCGGTGAGCTGGATGCCATGGACCATGCGCGCCGGGATGCGTGCCTCCGCCAGCAGCTGGATGGCGGTGCGCACCTTCTCCCGGTCGCTGTCCGTGGGGGAAACGAACAACTGCATGTTCTCTTCACCGGGTTGGTTCATGTCGCGGATGAGCACGGTGGCGAAGCTGGTGATGTCCGCGGAGCGCTCGCGCACCTTCTGCACCACCTCCTGTGCGGCGGAGCGGTAGGGTTCTGCAAGGTCTGGTTGGTCCACGGGGCCGGGATAGGGTTCGTTATCCGGTCGTGCGTGTTCCAGGGGGTAGACCGTGGCCCGGTAGTACACCGCCTGGGTGCCGCTGGGCCAGCGGGTGGTCCAGACCGCCTCGCGGTTCGGCCCCGCCGGTGAGGTGGTGAGACCGTAGCCCCGGGAGATGAAATGTTCTTCCAGCAGGGCCATCCCGGGCGGGTTCTCGGGGATGAAGAACCGCGCCGTCACTGCCCCTTCCGTGGGTTCGAAGGAGATGCGGGCTTCCACCAGCCAGTTGTCCGTCTTTTGGGATGGCAGCAGCGGGAACCCCAGGTTCACCGCCTTGTGCCAGAAGATGCCCAGTGCGATCCCGCTGAGGATGAGGATCAGCACGGGCAGGTGCAGGCGTTTCATGGGGCATCCTTGTGGAAGGGGACCTGCGGGAAGGGGTCAGTGCGATGAGGATGGGCAGGGGGTGTCCCCCACGAAGGTTTCGCCCGGGTCCACCAGGATCGCGTCCTCCATGTGGTTGCGGCCTACCAGCAACTGGTAGGTGAGCTCGGTGCGGTCCACCAGGTTCACCTCCTCGCGCAGCCTCCGGCCTCCCAGGCACAGCTCCATCTCCACCACCGGACGGCGCTGGTGATCGCCGCTGTGGCGGACGATGCGGACGTGGCGGGTGATCTCCCGCTCCAGGCGGATGCGCCGGTCCTCGTCCTCCGGGTCGAGGATGTCGAAGGCGATCCACTCCTCGCCATCGCGTTCGAAGGTCTCCTGGTCCAGGGCGTTGAGGGACGAGGTGGTGGCGCCGGTGTCCAGCTTGGCCTTGATGCGTACGTCATCGGGCATGAGTCGTGCCCATTCCACCCAACCCAGGATGTGCTCCTCTTTCGGCGGTTCATCGGCCATGGCCTGGGGTGGCATCAGAACCAGGAGAAGGGCGGTGGTTAGGTGGAGACGCATGGGCATTCTTTCCAGGGACGATCATGTGAAGCGTTTCACGCGCAGATTCTAGGGAGGCCCGCCGTTCGCCGACGTTGACGGACCGCTCATTTTGCCATGGATCGCTGCCGCGCACGTTACACGCTGTCCTCACGGTCCCGGGTGACCTGCTCTCGGAGGGTATGGGCCCGTTCCATCACGTCGATGAAGCGCAGGGCCTGGGGGGAGAGATGCCGTCCCTGGCGTTGCACCACCCCGTAGCTGCGGGCCGGGAAGTATCGGTCCAGGGGCAGGGCCGCCAGGCGCTCGCTGCCGGTGAGGCACACGTCCGTGACGATGGAGATGCCCAGCCCCAGTTCCACGTATTTCTTGATCACCTCCCAGCCGCCGGCCTCCAGGGCCACGTGGTAGTCCACCGCGTTCTGACGGAAGACCAGGTCCACGATGCGCCAGGTGGACAGGTGCCGGGGGGGCAGGATCAGGCCATAGGGGCCGATGTCCTCCAGGCGGATGGCGTCCGGCTTGCGGGCCAGGGGGTGGTCCAGCGGGGTGATGAGCTTGGGGTGGTAGGTGACGACGGGCCGGTAGCTGATGTCGTCCGGGACCTCCAGCAGGGAGCCCACCGCGAAGTCCACCTCGTCCCGGCGCAGCATGGCCAGGCCGTCGCGGCCGGTGACGTTGTGCAGCTTGATGCGGATGTGGGGGTGCACGTCCGCGAACAGCCGCAGGGGCTCGGGGAGGATATAGAGGATGGTGGACTCCCCCGCGGCGATGTTCAGTTCCCCCGATTCCAGCTGGCCGAAGCGGGCGGCGAAGGTCTCGTGGAGCCGGTCGATGCCCTCCACCAGGGGGTCGGCCAGCTTGTACAGGGCCTCTCCTTCGGGGGTGAGTTTGATCTGTGGCCCCCGGCGCTCGAAGAAGGAGGTGCTGAATTCCCGCTCCAGGGCCTGGATCTGCAGCGAGACCGCCGGCTGGCTCAGGCACAGGGACTCCGCCGCCATGGAGATGCTGCCCAGGCGTGCGGCGCGGCAGAAGGCCCTGAGCTGCTTCAGGCGGTTCTGCTTGTAATAGAGATTGGGGACCGAACCCATGACCTTTGTCCTTTCGATGTTATTATTAAGAAACACAAGACTTCGTTCCGGGGCAATAGGCTGGCTGAATACTCGTCAGCCGGTCGCTTCCCGGCTACAATCACGCAACATCGTAAGAGGCAAAGGGCAGGAGCATGGATAAGTATGTGATCTGGTTCCAGGATTTGGGCATGAACGATGTCCCTGAAGTGGGGGGAAAGAACGCCTCCCTGGGGGAGATGATCAGCGGTCTGTCCAACGCCGGCGTGCGCGTTCCGGGGGGCTTTGCCACCACCGCCTTTGCCTTCCGCGAATTCCTGCGCCATGAGGGGCTGGCGGACCGCATCAGCGACGCCCTGAAGGATCTGGACGTGGATGACATCAATGCCCTGCGGGAGGCGGGTGCGAAGATCCGTCGGTGGATCGTGGAGACCCCCTTCCCGCCGGCCCTCAACGAGGCCATCGAAGAGGCCTGGAACCGCATGGTGGAGGAGGCCGGCGGCGAGGAGTTCACCGTCGCCGTGCGTTCCTCCGCCACCGCCGAGGACCTGCCGGACGCCTCCTTCGCCGGCCAGCAGGAGACCTTCCTCAACATCCAGGGCCTGGACAGCGTCCGCCACCACATCCACGAGGTGTTCGCCTCCCTCTACAACGATCGCGCCATCTCCTATCGCGTGCACCGCGGCTTCGAACACGCCGAGGTGGCCCTCTCCGCCGGCGTGCAGCGCATGGTGCGCTCCGATATCGGCGCCAGCGGGGTGATGTTCACCCTGGACACCGAGTCCGGCTTCCGCGACGTGGTCTTCGTCACCGCCTCCTGGGGGCTGGGGGAGACGGTGGTGCAGGGCTCGGTCAACCCCGACGAGTTCCACGTGTACAAGCCCGCCCTGGAGGCGGGGCGTCCCGCCATCCTGCGCCGCCACCTGGGCAGCAAGGCCATCCAGATGGTCTTCGGCGAGGACGGCCAGGCCACGCGCACGGTGCCGGTGGACGACGCCGACCGCCAGCGCTTCTGCATCCGCGACGAGCACATCCAGGACCTGGCCCGTCAGGCCGTGATCATCGAGAAGCACTACGGCCGTCCCATGGACATCGAGTGGGCCCTGGACGGGGTCGACGGCCAGCTCTACATCGTCCAGGCCCGTCCCGAGACCGTGGAGAGCCGCCAGGACGGCCAGGTGATCGAGCGCTTCCATATCCGTTCCCCCCGCAGCGAGGTCCTGGCCCGGGGACGCGCCATCGGCCAGCGCATCGGCGCCGGGCGCGTGCGCGTGGTGATGGACCTGGAGGAGATGCACAAGGTGGAGGCCGGGGATGTGCTGGTCACCGACATGACCGACCCCGACTGGGAGCCGGTGATGAAGCGGGCCGCGGCCATCGTCACCGATCGCGGCGGGCGCACCTGTCACGCCGCCATCATCGCCCGGGAACTGGGCATCCCCGCCGTGGTGGGGTGCGGCGATGCCTCCGCGCGCCTGAGCGACGGCCAGGAGGCCACCGTCTCCTGCGCCGAGGGGGACGAGGGCCGCATCTACAAGGGTCTGCTGGACTTCGAGGTGACCCGCACCCGCACCGACGCCATGCCCGAGGTGCCCTGCAAGGTGATGATGAACGTGGGTAACCCCGGGCGGGCCTTCCATTTCCGTAACATCCCCAATGCCGGGGTGGGCCTGGCGCGCCTGGAGTTCATCATCAACAGCATGATCGGGGTGCACCCCAAGGCCCTGCTCCAGTTCGACACCCTGCCCGCCGAGCTGCAGCAGGAGATCGGCCAGCGCATCGCCGGCTACGACGATCCGGTCACCTTCTACGTGGAGAAGCTGGTGGAGGGCATCGGCACCCTGGGGGCCGCCTTCCATCCCAAGCCGGTGATCGTGCGCCTGTCGGACTTCAAGTCCAACGAGTACGCCAACCTGCTGGCCGGGGAGCGCTACGAGCCGGACGAGGAGAACCCCATGATCGGCTACCGGGGCACCTCGCGTTACCTGTCGGAGAACTTCCGCGACTGCTTCGAGCTGGAGTGCCGGGCCGTGCGCAAGGTGCGCGACGAGATGGGCCTGGACAACGTGGTCATCATGGTGCCCTTCGTGCGCACCCTGGGCGAGGCCAAGGGGGTCATCGACCTGCTGGCCGAGCTGGGCCTGAAGCGGGGCGAGAACGGGCTGAAGGTCTACATGATGTGCGAGATCCCCTCCAACGCCGTGCTGGCGGAGCAGTTCCTGGAGTATTTCGATGGCTTCTCCATCGGCTCCAACGACCTGACCCAGCTCACCCTGGGCCTGGACCGGGACTCCGGCCTGGTGGCCTCCACCTTCGACGAACGCGACCCGGCGGTGAAGGCCCTGCTCTCCATGGCCATCCAGGGGGCGCGCAAGGCGGGCAAGTACGTGGGCATCTGTGGTCAGGGTCCCTCGGACTACCCCGACCTGGCCGAGTGGCTCATGGATCAGGGCATCGAGTCCATCTCCCTGAATCCCGACACCGTCGTCGAGACCTGGCTGCGCCTGGCCGGGGACGAGAAGGGCCGCAAGGACAGCTGAGGGCCGACCCGCCATCCCCCCGCCCCGACCGCGCTCCCCTTCGGGGAGGGCGGCAGGGGGCCGTGATCCCTTTCAGGAGGGCTTCATGATCCGTTCCGTCTTCTATGTCTCCGATGGCACCGGCATCACCGCCGAGACCCTGGGCCACACCCTGCTCACCCAGTTCGAGCAGGTGGCCTTTCAGCAGATGAGCCTGCCCTTCATCAACAGCGTGGAGAAGGTGGACTGGGCGGTGCAGCGCATCAACCGTGCCGCCGAGGCGGAGGGGGCCCGGCCCCTGGTCTTCTCCACCCTGATCGATTCCGAGCTGCGGACCCGCCTGGGCACCTGCCAGGGGGCGGTGTTCGACTTCTTCGACACCTTCACCGGGGCCATGGAGAAGGAGCTGGGGGTCAGTGCCCAGCGGGTGGCGGGCCGGTCCCACGGCATGGGCAACGTGCGCACCTATTCCGAGCGCATCGATGCCCTGCACTACGCCATCCAGAACGACGACGGGGCCACCGTGCGGGACTATCCCATGGCGGATGTGGTGGTCATGGGGGTCTCCCGCGCCGGCAAGACCCCCACCTGCATGTATCTGGCCCTCACCTACGGCATCCGCGCCGCCAACTACCCCCTGGCGGACGATGATTTCGACAAGGCCACCCTGCCCGCCGCCCTGGAGCCCTACCGGCACAAGCTCTTCGGCCTGACGGTGGACCCGGAGCGGCTGCACCAGATCCGCAACGAGCGACGCCCCGGCAGCCGCTATGCCAGCATGGAGCAGTGCCTGCACGAGTTGCAGGCGGTGGAGCGCCTGTTCAAGCGCGAGGGGATCCCCTGCCTGAACATCACCCAGCGTTCCGTGGAGGAGATCTCCGCCCAGCTGATGCAGCAGGCGGGCCTCAAGCGGCGCATCTGACCAGGCCCGTGCGGACCGTCTGGTCGGGCTCTCCCCGCTGCGGGGAGGGACCAGCCGCCCCCCTCTCCCGGTGGTCCCGGATCCTCTAGAGATCCTTCAGATACCGTCCCCAGTCCCGCTGCGGGTCGGCCACGACCAGGAATTCCGGGTTCAGCAGCGATTCCCGCGTGTTGTAGCGCAGGGGCCGCAGGGCCGTGTCCGTCACCGCCCCGCCGGCCTCGTTCACCACGCAGTGGGCCGCCGCCGTGTCCCACTCCGAGGTGGGGCCCAGGCGCGGGTAGAGATCCGCCTTGCCCTCCGCCACCAGGCAGAGCTTGAGGGAACTGCCCATGCTGATAAGTTCATGGGGGCCGACCCGCTCCAGGAAGGCCTGCAGGCGTTCCGTGCCGTGGGATCGGCTGCCGGCGATCACCGGGTGGCGGCTGCCCGG
The DNA here is from genome assembly GCA_046546415.1 of Ectothiorhodospira sp. GTDB lineage: Bacteria > Pseudomonadota > Gammaproteobacteria > Ectothiorhodospirales > Ectothiorhodospiraceae > Ectothiorhodospira. The sequence continues at coordinate 2,478 of JBKGXY010000091.1, read as the reverse complement.
GTTCACATGCACGGGCTGCCCGGCGTCTCCCGAGGGCTGGTGCCGCCGGGCCCCTCGCCCCCGGGCGGCGCTGTAGAGCAGGTCCAGGACCGGGGCCAGCACCACCCCCAGCACCGGTTCGTGCTCGTGGATCAGGGCGATGTTGACGGTGAATTCGCCGTTGCGCTTGATGAACTCCCGGGTGCCGTCCAGGGGGTCCACCAGCCAGTAGGTGGTCCAGCGGCCGCGTTCGGAATAAGGGATGTCGTCGGATTCCTCGGAGAGGATGGGCAGTTCCGGGTCCAGTTCCTTCAGGCCCTGCACGATGTGGCGGTGCGAGGCCATGTCCGCCTCGGTCAGCGGCGTGCGGTCGTCCTTCTCGGCCACCTTAAAGTCCTCGCCGTAGACGGCCAGGATGCGCTCGCCCGCCTCCCGGGCGATGCGGCGGGTATGGATCAGCAGGTGGTCCAGGGTCTCTTGATTCAGGGGCATCGCGGTCTCTCGAGTCGGTCCCTCACCATGTACAGGGCGGCGATGGACCGCGCCTCGGTGCAGTCCTCCCGGGCGACCAGTTCGCTCAGCCGCGACAGCGACCAGGGGAGGACCTGGATGGCCTCGGGTTCGTCCCCCGGGCGCCGCTCCGGGTACAGGTTCCGGGCCAGGATGATGTGGGTGGTGTGGCTCAGGTAGCCGGGGGCCACGGTGAAGGCGGTGAGATATTCCAGTTCACGGGCCCCGTGGCCGATCTCCTCCATGATCTCCCGGTTGGCGGCCTCCAGCAGGTCCTCCCCCGCCTCCACCAGGCCCTTGGGCAGCCCCAGTTCATAGCGCTGGGTGCCGGCGGCGTACTCCCGGATCAGCAGCACCGTGTCCTCGTCCACCATGGGGACGATGAGCACCGCCCCGCGTCCCGAGCCCATCAGCCGCTCGAAGCAGGCCCGGGTGCCGTTGGAGAACAACAGCTCCAGTTCCTCCACATGGAAGAGGCGGGTGCGGGCGACGGTGCGGCGGCCGAGGATGCGGGGCGGGTGGGACATGCGGGAAGCGCCCGGTTCGTGGTTGAAGACAAGCCTGCAGTTTGAGGCGATGGCGGACAACTGGCAAGGTGGTGGGAGGAAGCACGGCTTCGTGCCGTTGCCGGGGGACCGGAAGGGGACAGGCGGATGGACATGCAGGCGGGGACACTGGCAGCGGCCTTTGTGGTGGGCTTTCTGGGCGGGGTGCACTGCCTGGGGATGTGTGGCGGCATCGTGGCGGCCCTCACCATGGGGGTGCGCCGCGAGGATCCGTCCGCCTCCCTGCTCCCCTGGTTGCTGGCCTACAACGGGGGTCGCCTGGCCAGCTACACCCTGGCCGGCATCCTGGCCGGTGGGGTGGGATGGTTCGCCGCCCACCTGGCGGACGTGAACCAGGCGAGGCAGGTGCTTCAGGTCCTGGCCGGGGCCTTCATGATCGCCCTGGGGGCCTACCTGGCCGATCTCTGGCGGGGGCTGGCTCGTCTCGAACGGGTGGGGGCGCTGCTCTGGCGTCGCCTGGAGCCCCTGGGAAGGCGGCTGCTGCCGGTGAGTACCCCGGGGCAGGCCCTGGTGCTGGGGCTGCTCTGGGGATGGCTCCCCTGCGGGATGGTCTACAGCGTGCTCGTCTGGTCATTGAGCGCGGGAGGGGCCCTGGAGGGCGGTGCACTGATGCTGGCCTTCGGTCTGGGTACCCTGCCCAATCTCCTGCTCATGGGAGGGGTTGCCGCCCGGCTGGGGGCCTGGGTGCAGCGGGGCTGGGTGCGGGCCCTGGCCGGCGGGGCCGTGGCCCTCTATGGGGTCCATATGCTCCTGAAGTCCTGGTAGGGAGGGACCCTCAGGCATTCGGCGGTGCGCAGGCGTCCAGGGGCGGGGGAAGCCTCCGGGGGGCATCGATCTCCAGGGTCTTCTCCCGGCTCTTCTCTCCGCCCGCGATGCGCACCGCCGATTTCGGGACCCCACACTGCCTGGCCAGCAGGCGCACCAGCCGGTCGTTGGCGGCCCCGTCCACCGGAGGGGCGCTGACATAGGCCTTGAGCCGGCCCTCCCGGGGCTCCCCCAGCTTCTCCCGGGAGGCCCGGGGCTGCAGCTTCAGTCTCAGGATCAGGGTCCCGGTCCCGTCCCGCCATTGCCACCAGCCGTCGTCCATGGGCTCAGAGGGCGCCGAGGAAGATCAGCAGGACGTTCAGGCCAAGCAGGGCCACCAGGGGGGAGAGGTCCACCATCCCGGTGCGGGGCATGACGCGGCGGATGGGGTCGAGGAGGGGGCGGTTGAGGCTGTCCACCAGTTCCGCGGCCGGGTTGCGCCCCATGGCCCCGCCGGCCTGGAACCAGCTCATCACCGCCTGGATGATGATGCTGATGATGTAGATCCAGATCACCTGTCGCAGCAGCTCCAGGATGCTGACCATCAGCAGGCTGAAGGGGGGAACCCCCACCCCGTGGATGAGGGCGATCAGGGCCATCTGGGTCATCTGCAGCACCA
>JBKGXY010000090.1:0-9232 GCA_046546415.1 Ectothiorhodospira sp. | reverse complement strand
CCGGCGATGACCTCCCGGGCCCGGGTACGCATGAGCAGGTCGTCGCAGGTGATGTAGGGTTCGCACTCGGCCCCATTCACGATCAGGGTGTCGATGGCCTGACCGGGGCGGGGGTTGAGCTTCACCGCCGAGGGGAAGGCCGCGCCCCCCAGGCCGACGATCCCCGCCTCGCGCACCCGGTTGCGCAGGGTCACCGGGTCCGCCGCCTCGTCCTCGTCCAGGGGAGGCATGCGGCAGTCCCCCCAGTCTTCCTTTCCGTCCGGCTCCAGGGTGATGCAGGGCGCGCTCAGTCCCGAGGGATGGGGGACGGGGTGCTCCCCGATGGCGACGATGCGCCCGGAGGTGGGGGCATGGACATGGGCGCCCACGTAGGTGTCGCAGCGGGCGATGATCTGCCCCTTGAAGACCCGTTCCCCCTGTTGCACGCAGGGCTGCGCCGGCTGGCCGATGTGCTGGCGCAGGGGCAGGATCAGGCGCCCGGCCAGGGGCGGGGCGACCACCGGCCCGCCGGTGCTATCCGCTTTGTGGTCCGGCAGCTTCAGGCCACCGTGGAACTGCCATAGCTTGTGCGGGGTTGCCGTCATGGGTACGGGTTTCTTTCCGGGTGGAACCGCTTACGCGCGGGCACCGCTCTGTCGGGTCAGGTCCGGGATCGGGGTGCGGCCGTCGGGGCGCTCCAGGGGGAGCGGCCATTTCCAGGTGGTCAGGTCCTGGGGCACGGGTTCCATGCGGATGCAGTCCACCGGGCAGGGCTCGATGCACAGCTCGCAGCCGGTGCACTGGTCCCGGAGCACGGTGTGCAGTTGCTTGGGGGCGCCGATGATGGCGTCCACGGGGCAGGCCTGCAGGCACAGGGTGCAGCCGATGCAGCGGTTCTCGTCGATCACCGCGTAGCCCTTGGGTTTGGCTTCCCCCTCCACGGGCTTGGGGTCGCGCCCCAGCATGTCCGCCAGGGCCAGTACCAGGGCCTCCCCCCCCGCGGGGCAGAGATTGATCTCGGCCTCACCGGCGGCCACGCCCTCGGCATAGGCCCGGCAGCCGGGATAGCCGCACTGGCCGCACTGGGTCTGGGGCAGGAGCCGGTCCACCTGGTCCACCACGGGATCGCTCTCCACGCGAAAGCGCACGGAGGCGTAGCCCAGGATCAGCCCGAAGGCGGCGGAGAGCGAACTCATGACAAGAACGGCGGCGAACATAGGCGGTTACCTGTCTGGGAAAGCGGTGCCCGGGCCTTCAGCGCCCCAGCCCGATGAAGCCCATGAAGGCCAGGGACATGAGCCCGGCGGTGACCAGGGCGATGGCGTTGCCACGGAAGGGGCCGGGGACGTCGGCGGCGGCGATGCGCTCGCGCAGGGCGGCGAAGAGCACCAGTACCAGCGAGAATCCCAGGGCCGCCCCCAGGCCGTAGAGCACCGATTCGATGAAGCCATGCATTTCCTGGGTGTTCAGCAGGGCGACACCCAGCACTGCACAGTTAGTGGTGATCAGGGGCAAAAAGATCCCCAGAACGTTATAAAGCAACGGGCTGGTCTTGTGCACCACCATCTCGGTGAACTGTACCACCGCGGCGATCACCAGGATGAAGGCGATGGTGCGCAGGTACTCCAGCCCGAAGGGGGCCAGCAGGTACTCGTTCACCAGGAAGCTGCACACCGCCGACAGGGTGAGCACGAAGGTGGTGGCCAGGCCCATGCCCGCCGCCGTCTCCACCTTGCGCGAGACCCCCATGAAGGGGCACAGCCCAAGGAACTTCACCAGGACGAAGTTGTTGACCAGGACGGTGCTGACCAGGATCAGCGCGTACTCCGACATGGGCTGTCCACCGTGTTCGCGTGTCAGTGGGGGGCGGCTGCGGCCGCCACGGTCTCCGCCTCATGGGGCGAGTTGGCCACCGGGTGCCCGCCGGCTTCCCGGGTGTCCCCGGGGCGGCGCAGGCAGCAGGTGGCCAGGCCCGCGGCGGCGGCCGCGTCCAGTTCCGCCACCCGGTCCCCGAGGCAAAGGATCTCCCCGGGGGGGTGGCCGATCTGCGCGGCAATGCCCTTGTAGGCGGCGGTCTGGCGCTTGCCGCCGATGCGGGTATCGAAGTACCCGGCGACCAGGGGCCTCAGGTCCCCGGCCTCGCTGTGTTCCAGGCAGAGGGCTTGGGCGTGGACGGAACCGGAGGAGAAGGAATACACCAGGATGCCCCGTTCGCGCCATGACTTGACGCAGGACAGGGCATCCTCCTCCACGGGGGAGCGCAGTTCACCCCGCCGGTAGCCGGCCTCCCAGATCAGGCCCTGCAGGGCCTTGAGGGGGGTGATCTGCTGTTCCGCCTCGATCCAGGCCCGCATGCGTTCCACCAGTGCCGCCTCGTCCAGGGCGCTCCCGGCGTAGGCCCGCACGTCCGCCAGCAGACGGCGCACCTGGGGGTCCTCCCGGTGATCGCGCAGGTGGTCCGGGAGATGGTGCAGGCTGTAGGGGATCAGCACACGGCGGATGAAGGCAGTGGGGCACAGGATGCCTTCGATATCGGTGAGGATCGCCTGGGTCATGGGGTCGGGCCGTGCATCTTCAGCTCGCACTCGAAGAGGAATTCGAAGATCTCCACGTGGCGGCGGGCCGAGGCCACGTCCCGTCCCCAGGTATAGAAGCCATGGCCGTCCACCAGGAAGCCGGGCGTTTCCGGGAGGCCCTTCAGGTCCTCGTCCACCTGGGCCGCCAGACGGGGGATCTCCGGGGTGCGCCGGTAGACCGGCAGGGCCAGCTCGCCGCCGTGGGGGTCCACCCCCTCCACCCCCGCCAGCAGGTCGTAGCCGCCCAGGTTCAGGAAGCCGCCGCCATGGCGCCGGGAGAGGGCGATGGCGTTGGCGGAATGGGTGTGCAGGACGGCGCCGATGCCTGCCGATCGCCGGTAGAGGATGATGTGCAGGAAGGTGCCCGGGGAGGGGTGTTTCCCCGGGGAGAGGACATTGCCCTCCAGGTCCACCTGCATCAGGTCATCGGGTTCCAGCTCGCCCTTGCGGCTGTGGGCGCGGGTGATGGCCATGCGCCCGGCGTCCAGGCGCACGGACAGATCCCCGGTGGTATCGGGCATCCACCCCTGCCGCGAAAAGAAGCGTCCCGCCGAGATGAGTGCCTCGGCGTGTGCCTCCTGATGCTCTCGTGTGTCGTCCATACCTGCCGGTCATCGGAAAATCAGCCGGTTAATGTACGACAGGGCGCAACCCGCGTCCATCCCGGATACCGCCGGTTCAGGCGAAGGTGGGCTGTCCCTTGGGGACCTCCATGTCGGCGAAGAGACGCTCCACCGCCTCCGGGTCCAGGTCCTGGGCCGCGTGGGCCACCTGCTCGTGGGTCAGGTGCGGGGCCAGCAGGGTGATGAAGTCGAACATGTAGCTGCGCAGCCAGGCCCCGCGGCGGAAGCCGATGCAGGTGATGTTCTCGGAGAAGGCGGGCTGGGTGTCGATGGCCACCAGGTCGTCATCGTGCATCGGTTCCAGGGCGATGCGGGCGATGATGCCCACACCCATGCCGTGGCGCACGTAGGTCTTGATGACGTCGGCGTCGGCGGCGGTGAGCACGATGTCCGGGGTGAGCCCGGCGCGGCGGAAGTCGGCGTCCATCTTGGTGCGCCCGCTGAAGCCGTCCAGGTAGGTGACGATGGGGTATTCCGCCAGCCGTTCCAGGGGCAGGGCCGTCTCGCCGTCCAGTTCGTGTCCTTTGGGTACCACCACGCAGTGGGACCAGCGGTAGGCGGGGAGCATGATCACCTGGCCGGCGGCGGGCAGGGGCTCGGTGCCGATGATGAAGTCCACCTCGTCATGGGCGAGCATCTCGGCGATCTGCCGCGGGGTGCCCTGGTGCAGCTGCACCCGCACCCGGGGGAAGCGGTGCTTGAAGGCATCCACCACCGGCGGCAGGATGTAACGGGCCTGGGCGTGGGTGGTGGCGATGCGCAGGTCGCCGCTCTGCTCGTCCCGGGCCTCCTCCGCGGCGGCGCGGATGTTCTCCACCTCCCGCAGGATGATGTCGCTGTAGCCCAGGATGCGTCGGCCCACCGGCGTCATGCCGGAGAGGTGCTTGCCGTTGCGCTGGAACAGGGGGACCCCCAGCTCCTCCTCCAGGAGCCGGATCTGCTTGCTGATGCCCGGCTGCGAGGTCATGAGCCGGTCCGCTGCCTCGGAGATGTTCAGATTGTACCGGGCGATGGCCTGCAGGTATCGGAGTTGCTGGAGTTTCATGAAAATCGGATCCTGTGACGCCGTGTTGCCGGTAACGCGGAATGCGTGATGCTGGAATTATACATAAGCAAATAATCTTGTGTTATTTCACTTCGGTTGCGTGGGATCAATGTACCGGCAGGCTCACGTCCGCGAAGAGGGTGTCCACGGCCTCCTGATTCCGGGCTGACAGGGCCTGCTCCAGTCTGGGCTGGTCCAGGTGTGGCGCGATCAGTGACATGAAGTATCCCATATAACCGCGCAGATACATGCCCTGCCGGAACCCCACCCGGGTCACGTGCTCGCTGAACAACCCATCTGCCGGCAGATACACCAGGTCCGTATCGCTGTCCGCCTCGAAGGCCATATGGGCAATGATGCCCGCGCCCAGTCCCAGACGCACATAGGTCTTGATCACGTCCGAGTCCGCTGCGCTCAGGACGATTTCCGGGGTGAGCCCCTGTTGCTGGAAATCCTGCTCCAACTGGCCGCGTCCTGTGAAGCCGTGCACATAGGTGACGATGGGGTGCTCTGCCACCGCCCTCAGGGTCAGTGACTCCACCTGCTCCGCCAGGGGATGCCCCGGTGTCACCACCACGCCGTGCCGCCAGCGGTAGGCGGGCACCATGATCAGTTCCCGGTGCAGGGCGATGGCCTCGGTGGCGATGGCGAAGTCCACCTGGCCTGAGGCGGCCATCCGGGCGATCTGTTCCGGGTTGCCCTGGTGAATCAGCAGGTGCACCCGGGGATAGCGCTCGCGAAAGTGGGTGATGAGCGGTGGCAGGAAGTAGCGGGCCTGGGTGTGGGTGGTGGCGAGGCTCAGGCTGCCCCGATCCTCGTCGCGGAACTCCTCGGCCATGGCGCGGATGTTTTCCATCTCCTTGAGGATGTTCTGCGACCGCGCCAGGATCATTTGTCCCGCCGGTGTCACGTGGGTGAAGTGCTTGCCGCTGCGATGAAAGATCTCCAGTCCCAGTTCCTCTTCCAGCAGTTTGACCTGCTTGCTCACCCCGGGCTGGGAGGTGAAGAGCCGTTCGGCCGCCTCGGTGACGTTGAGGTTGTTCTCGACGATGGCCTGCAGATAGCGCAATTGCTGGAGTTTCATCAAGCGTGTGCTCGTGGGTCCCGGCGGCGCCGCTCCGTCCCCGGTCCCTTGGTCGTGCCAGGGGTTATGCGCTGGGGTGATTGATGAAGGAATTAATATTCTTTCAAAGGGAGTCTAGCGGACGGGTAAGTTGGTGTCATCGAAATTGAGAAAACGCATGAGGTGGCCGTCATGAGCCACGCAAATGAATCGTCCGGGCAGGAACACAATACCATCCACCGCGAGGCGGCCCTGCGTCGGCGGATGGTGCGGCTGGAGCGGGAACTGCAGCAGGTGGAGGCGGAGCTGGACAGGGTACGCCAGTCCCGTTCCCGGCAGGGGGAGGGCAAGGCGCTACCACCGAAGCCCCGGTCTGGTCATCCAGTACCGGTGGTGAACGGGTAAATCACTTCACCCGCATCCCCGGCTGAGCCCCTTCGTCCGGCGACAGGAGGAACAGATCCTGCCCCCCGGGGCCCGCCGCCAGCACCATGCCCTCGGAGACGCCGAACTTCATCTTGCGCGGTGCCAGGTTGGCCACCATCACCGTCAGCCGCCCCTCGAGGCTGGCAGGATCATACGCCGCCTTGATACCGGCGAACACCTGCCGCGTCTCCCCACCCAGGTCCAGGGTCAGGCGCAGCAGCTTGTCGGCCCCTTCCACGTGCTCCGCCTGCTGGATGCGGGCGATGCGCAGGTCCACCCTGGCGAAGTCGTCGAAGGTGATCCCGTCCCGGATGGGGTCCTGAGCCAGGGGGCCTTTGGGTGCGGCGGTTTGTGCCGGCTGGAGGTTCTCCCGGGAGGCCTTCAGCAGGGCCTGGACCGCCTTGGGATCCACCCGGGTCATGAGCGGCTCGTAGGGCCGGATGCGGCGGCCGGTGAGGGGCTCCTGCACATCGGCCCAGGTGAGGGGCGGGGTGTCCAGGAAGGCCTCGGCCCGTTCGGCCATGGCCGGCAGCACCGGCTTGAGGTAGGCCATCAGCACCCGGAACAGGTTGATCCCCTGGGTGCAGATCCCCTGCACCCGGGGCAGCGTATCCTCCCCCTTGGCCAGCACCCAGGGCTTTTGTTCGTCCACGTACTGGTTGGCCACATCCGCCAGGGCCATGATCTCCCGCATGGCCTGGGCGAACTCCCGGGCCTCGTAGAGCCGGGCGATCTCCTCGCCGGCACGGCGGAAGCGTTCGTACAGGTCCGGGTCCGGCAGGGTGTCGGACAGGCGACCCTCGAAGCGCTTCTGGATGAAGCCCGCGCAGCGGGAGGCGATGTTCACCACCTTGCCCACCAGGTCGCTGTTCACCCGGGCGGTGAAGTCCTCCAGGGACAGGTCGATGTCGTCCACCCCGGGACCCAGCTTGGCGGCGAAGTAGTAGCGCAGGTATTCCGGCTCCAGGTGTTCCAGATAGGTGCGGGCCTGGATGAAGGTGCCCCGGGACTTGGACATCTTCTGGCCGTTGACGGTGAGAAAACCGTGGCAGTGCACCGCCGTGGGGGCGCGAAAGCCGGCGCCGTGGAGCATGGCGGGCCAGAATAGGGTGTGGAAGTAGGCGATGTCCTTGCCGATGAAATGATGCAGCTCGGCCCGGCTGTCCGGCCCCCACCAGGCATCGAAGTCCAGGCCGTGGCGGTCGCAGTAGTGGCGGAAGCTGGCCATGTAGCCGATGGGGGCGTCCAGCCACACATAGAAGAACTTGCCCGGGGCATCGGGGATCTCGAAGCCCCAGTAGGGGGCGTCCCGGGAGATGTCCCAGTCGTTGAGCCCGGCCTCGAACCATTCCCGGAGCTTGTTGCGGATGCCGTCCTGCAGGCTGCCGGAGGCGGTCCACTCCCGCAGCATGCCCTCGAAGTCCGCCAGCCGGAAGAAGAAGTGCTCGGATTCCCGCTCCTCCGGCGTGGCCCCGGAGATGGCGGAGACGGGGTGCTTGAGGTCGGTGGGGGTGTAGGTGGCGCCGCAGGCCTCGCAGGAGTCGCCGTACTGGTCCGGTGCGCCGCAGCGGGGGCATTCCCCCTTGATGAAGCGGTCCGGCAGGAACATCCCCGCCTCCGGGTCGTAGGCCTGGCGGATGGTGCGGCGGGTGATGTGGCCCCGCTCTTTCAGGCGGGTGTAGATGAGTTCGGCGAAGTGGCGGTTCTCCGGGGAATGGGTGCTGTGGTAGTGGTCGAATCCCACGTGAAATCCCGCGAAATCCCGCTGGTGTTCCTGTCCCACGCGCTCGATGAGCGCCTCCGGGGAGATCCCCTCGCTGCGGGCCTTGAGCATGATGGGGGTGCCATGGGCGTCGTCGGCGCACACGTAGAGGCAGCGGTGTCCCCGGGCCTTCTGGAAGCGCACCCAGATGTCCGTCTGGATGTACTCCACCAGGTGGCCCAGGTGGATGGGGCCGTTGGCGTAGGGGAGGGCGCTGGTGACCAGGATGTCGCGGGTGTTGGCTGTCATGGGCGTAAGGACCGGGATGAAAAGGATCAACGTTAGCAAGTTTGGCGCCGCCGGGCCTAGTGGCGCGTGCACCGGCGGGATGCCGTTGCCCCGGGACGCCGGTCTCGCTCCCGCTCGGTCCCGGACCGCGGGGGGCGGTCGGACCATCCGCCGGATCGGGGATTGCGGGATGCAAAAGACCGAGTGTGGCGTTATGGTATCAGGGGCGTCCCCAAAAGGCCATGGAGGTTTAGGGGGGATTCGCCCGTGGCGTTCCCCCGCCTCCGGTGCGGGGCATCTGGTACCATGGCGTTCACGGCACAGAACTTCGGAACAAGGGGTTGGGCATGACCGACGTCTCGCGGCTCAAGGTGGAAACGGTCCTCAAGGGGATCGAGGACCCTTATCTGGAACGGGACCTGGTGTCCGCCGGTGAGGTGCAGGACATCCAGGTGGACGATACCGGCCGGGTACAGGTGCGGCTGAGCCTGGGGTATCCCGCCGCCGGCTGGCACGAGACCCTGAAGGCGCAGGTGCGGGAACGCGTATCGGCCATCGACGGGGTGGTCGGGGTGACGGTGGAGGTGCAGACCCACATCGTGGCCCACGCCGTGCAGTCCAGCCTCAAGCCGTTGCCGGGCATCCGCAACATCATCGCCGTGGCCTCCGGCAAGGGGGGCGTGGGCAAGTCCACCACCGCCGTCAACCTGGCCCTGGCCCTGGCGGCGGGTGGCGCCCGCGTGGGCATCCTGGACGCCGACATCTACGGCCCCAGCCAGCCCCGCATGCTGGGCATCCACGGCAAGCCCGAGACCCACGACGGCAAGACCATGGAACCCCTGGAGGGCCACGGCCTGCAGGCCATGTCCATCGGCTTCCTCATCGAGGAGGACACCCCCATGATCGATCACGTACTCCCCTCCGACGACACAACTCTCGATGCAATTGAGGACATCACCGGGGGAGAAGGTTGCGAGGCGAGCATTGATTGTTCCGGCGCCGCACCGGCTCGGCTGCTGGCGCTTAAAGGAACTCGCCAATGGGGTCGGTGTGGATTCGTAGGGGAAGGTGGAGAAGTGGAATTCGACGTCTCTCCTTTCCTCATCCATGAGCAGATTACGCTGTTTGGATCCTGGGTCACCTCACGTCGTCATATGGCCGATCTCGCTGAGTTCCTTTCGCGCAAGGGTATCCACCCCGACGCTACAGCTGGCCCAAAGCTGCCTCTGAATGACGCGGCTCAGGCGTACGAGCTCGCCGATGCTGGCAATACCGGCAAAGTTTGTATTACTTTCGAATAACTGAGAGAACACCCTGAAACCCGCGAAACAACAACCACACAACGGTAACCGTTATATCGATCCGGATCACTATTTTGCCAGCTTGCGGGCAACCGTTACAGATCCCTTGTCAGAAGAGGAAATGGGCCCCATTACGGAGGTCAATAAAGGATGCCGCCTGATCAAAGGGCAGGTGTTTCTGTAGAAAGAGGACCAGAGTTGGAAAGATCTGTGGGATCCGGAGGGGGAA
>JBKGXY010000089.1:0-9318 GCA_046546415.1 Ectothiorhodospira sp. | reverse complement strand
CAGCAGCCCCTGGGGCGCCTGCGGGGCCGGGTTCTGGACTACCGGGGCATCCCCCTGGTGGTGACCTATCACCCCGCCTATCTGCTGCGTAAACCCCAGGACAAGCGCAAGGCCTGGGATGACCTGTGTCTGGCCCGGCGGGCGCAGGGAGGCGCCGGACCGGAGGAACCGGCCTGAGTCGGGTGCGAAACCGAGCCGACGATTCTGGAAAACGGATACCGCAATGAACGCCGTCACCGCCCTGAAGCTGGAGCTGCGCCCCATGCAGCGGGCCGACCTGCCCTTCGTGATGGAGGTGGAGCCCCGGGCCTATCCCCATCCCTGGACCGTGGGGATCTTCCGGGACTGCCTTCGCGTGGGCTATTCCTGCTGGGTGCTGGAGGCCCCGCAACTGAACGAACTCATCGGCTATGGCGTGATGTCCATGGCCGTGGGCGAATGCCATGTCCTCAATCTCACGGTGCGCCCCGAATACCAGGGGCAGGGATACGGCCGCCATCTCCTGCGGGCCTTCCTGGCGAAGGCCCGGGAGCGTGGGGTGGAGACCGCCTTTCTGGAGGTGCGGCCATCCAACGCCCCGGCGGTGGCCCTCTATCGCGCCGAGGGGTTCAACGAAGTGGGGATCCGCCGGGGATACTACCCTGCGGACCGCGGGCGCGAGGATGCCCTGGTGATGGCCCGCCAGCTCTGAAGGGTGTGCCCCCTGTCCGGTCCCACGCGGGCCCGTAGTGCCTTTTCCGGCCGGCAATGGGTACCATAGCCGGTCACCCCGAAACCGCAGCTGGAAGCCACCCTTGACCGCTCCCGAGCAGACCCCGCAGGGCATGGACGCCGCAGGCGATGCCATGCCTCGCCCGACTCCCGTCGATCCCCCGGAGATCCCCCAGGAACCTCCCCCGGCCACCCCGCCGCAGACGGTGTTCACCGTGGTGGGGATCGGGGCCTCGGCCGGGGGGATCGAAGCCCTGACGCGTCTGGTCTCGGCACTCCCGGCCCATGGTGGGCCGTCCTATGTGGTGGCCCAGCACCTGTCGCCCGATTACCAGAGCAGGCTGCGCGATATCCTGGGTCGCGAGGCCCCCCTGCCGGTGGAGGAGATCCGGGACGGCCTGCGGCCGGAACCCGACACCCTCTACACCACCCCCGCTGCCCACAATGTGCTGCTGGAGGAAGGCCGTTTCCGCCTGCGCGAGATCCGCACTCGTGGCATCCCCAAGCCCTCCGTGGATCTGCTCTTCCGTTCCCTGGCCCTGGAACTGGGGGATCACGCCATCGGCGTGATCCTCTCCGGCACCGGGTCCGACGGGTCCGAGGGCCTGCGGGCCATCCAGCAGGCGGGTGGGCGGATCTTCGTCCAGGACGGGGATACGGCCAAGTATTCCGGGATGCCCCAGGCGGCCCTGGCCACCGGTATGACGGATCCGGCCATGTCCCCGGAAGGGATCGCGAAGGCCCTGGGGGGGATCGCCCGGGGCGAATCCCCGGCCCTGCGGAAGCCCGAGGACCTGGGGGATCCCGGGACGATGGAGTATCTCCTCGGGCAGGTGCGGGAGCAGACCGGTGTCGATCTGAACCAGTACAAGGAAGGCACCCTGCTGCGGCGCCTGCAGCGCCGCCTGGATCACACCGGGAGCGTCTCCCTGGAGGACTATCTGGACCATCTCGGGTCGCATCCTGAAGAGGCGGAGGCCCTGGTGCAGGAACTGCACATCGTCGTCACCCGCTTCTTCCGGGATGAGCAATCCTTCACCGAATTGCGCCAGGCCCTGGAGACGCGGATCCGGGAGCAGGCCGACCGGGATCCACTGCGCCTATGGGTTCCCGGCTGCGCCACCGGGGAGGAGGCCTATTCCCTGGGGATCCTGGCCCTGGAGATCCTGAGGGCCCAGGGACGGGACCTGCGCCTGCAGATCTATGCCACCGACGTGGACGTGGACGCCCTGGCGGTCGCACGGCGGGGGATCTACAGCGCCGGGGCCCTGGAGGTGATGTCTCCCGAATGGCTGGAGCGCCATTTCGTCCGCAGCCGGGACGGATACCAGGTGAGCCAGTCCCTGCGGGATGTCATCGTCTTCGCCCGCCATGACCTGCTGCGGGATCCCCCCTTCCTGCATCTGGATGGGGTGAGTTGCCGCAACCTGCTCATCTACCTCAAGACCCCCGTGCAGGAGCGGGTCCTGGAGCGCTTCCACTACGCCCTGAAGGTGGATGGCCTGCTGTTCCTGGGGCGCTCCGAGACCCCCGGTGGGCGTCAGAACCTGTTCGAGACCCACTCCAAGACCGCCCGGATCTACCGTCGTCGGCCCGGGGACGCCCGCTATTCCGGTAGCGGCATGGGGGGTGGCCCCCGGTCGGGCCGTTCCGGGCGGCGAAACCGGGCCACGGAGGCCTCCCGGGAGTTGCAGCAGGTGCTGGATGCCCTCATGGAGGATTATGCCCCACCGGGGCTGGTGCTGGGGGAGCAGATGGAGATCCGGCGTGTGCTGGTACGGGCCGGGGATCATCTCTCCCACGGCGCCGGGCAGACCAGCCTCAACGCCATGGAGCTCCTGCCCCGGGATCTGGCCATGGAACTGCGCGTCCTGGTGGCCCGGGCGCAGCACTCCGGTGAACCGGTTCGGGGGCGGACCCTGTCCTCGTGTGCCCAGGGCCCCGAAGAGATGGTGCGTCTATCGGTGCGTCTGCTGCCTCAGGGGGCGGGGGAAGGGGATCTGTATCTGGTGCACTTTGAACCTGCCGGGGACCGGGGGGCGAGCGCGACGGCCACCGCGGGCGGAGAGCCCGGGAACGGCGACCTGGTGCATGCCCTGGAGAACGAACTGGCGGCCACGCGGGAGCATCTGCAGACGGTGGTGGAGGAACTGGAGACCACCAACGAGGAACTGCAGTCCTCCAACGAGGAATTGCAGGCCACCAATGAGGAGTTGCAGTCCTCCAACGAGGAACTGGAGACCTCCAACGAGGAATTGCAGGCCACCAACGAGGAACTGTTCACCGTCAATCAGGAGCTGCAGAACAAGACCGGGGAATTGGCGACCCTCAACGCCACCCTGGCCAACGTCAAGGACAGCCTGCCCTATGCCCTGCTGGTGGTGGACCGCAACCAGGACATCACCCTGATCAACCCCGGGGCCACGATGGTGTTCGGGGTCACCGAGGGGGATGTGGGCAGGCCCCTGGCCGCCGTGGAGGCCCTTCGCAGGGTGCCCGGACTCGTGGATCACGTGGCCCGGGTGCTGGCCTGTGGGGAACCCGTGCAGGAGCAGATCACCGAGCCGGGCCCGCATCTCCTGCGCATCCAGCCCTTCACCGGGGCGCAGGGGCGGGAGCAGGGGGCGCTGCTCTCCTTCTGGGACAATGCCGAGATCCTCAAGGCCCACCGCGCCCTGCGGGAGGGTGAGTCCCGTCTGCGCCAGATCCTGGACAAGTCACCCCTGTGGAGCTACGTGAAGGATCGCGCCGGGCGCTATCAGGTGGTGAGCCAGCGCTTCCTCGGGGGCATCGGCCAGGACCAGGAGAAGGTCATCGGCCATGTGGATGAGGAGCTCTTTCCCCCGGAGGTCGCCCGTCTTCTGCGTCTGGCGGATCATGAGGCCATGGCCGTGGACGGTATCCTGGAGCGGGAGCATCACCTGGAACTGGAGGGGCGGGAGGTGGTGCTTCTGGCGCAGCACTTCGCCCTGCGGGACGAGCGGGGGGTGGCCAACGCCGCCTGCATGAAGGCCCTGGACATCACCGCCCGCAAGCGGGACGAACGCCGCCTGGCCCGGGCCCGGGATGAGGCGGAGAAGGCCAACCGCGCCAAGAACGATTTCCTCTCCCACATGAGTCACGAGCTGCGCACCCCGCTGAACGCCATTCTGGGGTTCGCCCAGTTGCTGGAGGTGGAGGAGCGACCCGGCGAGGGGGATGCCGTGCGGGAGATCCTCACCGCCGGATGGCACCTGCTGGCCCTGATCAACGACGTGCTGGACCTCTCCATGCTGGAGAGCGGCCGCCTGCAGGTGGACAGTCAGATCGTGGATGTGGCGGAGATCATCGACGAATGCGCGTCCACACTGCGTCCGATGGCCGAGAGCAGGCAGATCATGTTGCAGGTGGAACCTCTGGAGGGGGTCTATGTGCGTGCCGACGCCACGCGGCTGCGCCAGGTGCTCATCAACCTGCTGTCCAACGCCATCAAGTACAACCATCCGGAGGGCTGGGTGCGGGTGCACGCCCAGGTGGAGCCGCAACGGGTGGCGATCCGGGTGGAGGATAACGGCATCGGCATGACCCCCGAGGAGATGCGGTCCCTGTTCCAGCCCTTCGAGCGCCTGGGACGGGGCCAGGACCAGGCGGAAGGGGTGGGGATCGGCCTGTCCCTGTCCAGACGTCTGGTGGACAGCATGCAGGGCACCCTGGAGGCCGAGAGCGAACCCGATCGGGGTACCACCTTCACCGTGGATCTGCCCAGGGAGCGGACGGGGGAGAGACAGACCCGCACGGGGGTGGCCCCGCCACCCGCCGGGGGGATCGGAAAGAGCGTCCTGGACCTGGATGTGCTCTATGTCGAGGACCACGCCGCCAATCTCAAGCTGGTGCGCCGGCTCATGGGGACCGTCCCCGGGGTCCACCTTCGGGAGGCGGTGAACGCGGAAGAGGGTCTGGAGGCGGCCCGAGCCCACACCCCGGATCTCATCCTGCTGGACCTGAACCTGCCGGACCTGCATGGCTTCGAGGTGCTCGCCCGCCTGCGGGCGGATCGCCGCACGGCGGGGATCCCTGTGGTGGCGGTGAGCGCCGACGCCGGGGAACTGCGCATCACCGAGGCCCTGGAACGGGGGTTCTGCGCCTACATCGAGAAGCCCTTCCGGCTCTCGGACATCCAGGAGGTGCTCTCTGCTTTCGGTCATCCGGCGTGAGGCGTCTCCGCCTCAGTGGCCGTCCAGCACCCCATCGAGGATCTCCAGGAAATGTTCCACTTCCAGGGGCTTGGTGAGGTAGGCATCGAACCCCGCGTCCCGGCCCCGTTCCACGTCCCGGTGGGTGGCAAAGGCGGTGAGGGCCACCACGGGGATGGCCGTGGTGGTCGGGTCCGCCCGTAGCTTCTTGAGCACCTGGTAGCCGTCCTGCTCGGGCATGTTGATATCCAGGAGGATCAACTCGGGCAGGTGGGCCATGGCCAGTTCCAGTCCCATCCGCGGGTCCGGGGCGCTCAGGAGCGTCACCCGGGGGCGGCGGGTGAGGATCTGCGACACCAGGCGCAGGTTGGCCGGGTTGTCATCGATGTGCAGCACCGTGTGCAGGGTATCGTCCTCCCCGGCGGGCGGGGTGGTGGTGGTCGGTGCGCGGCGCGCGGTCCGGGCCTCCGCCGTGCCCAGGGGCAGGGATACGCGGAAGGTGCTGCCCTCGCCACGGGTGCTCTCCACGCGCATCTCCCCGTCCATGACCTGTACCAGCCGCAGGGAGATGGCCAGACCGATGCCGGTTCCCTCCACGCCGCTGTTGCCGTCCTCCAGGCGGCTGAAGGGCTCGAACAGGTCGTCGATGCGCTCCTGGGGGATCCCCTTGCCGGTGTCGTGCACGGCGATCTCCACCCGGTCCTCCGTGGCCTCCATCTGCAGGGTCACCTGCCCCCGGTCCCGGTTGTACTTGATGGCGTTGGAGAGCAGGTTGATGAGCACCTGCTTGAGGCGGATGCGGTCCGCCCGGGCGGCCAGGTCCGTCTCCGGCCCCGGGTCGATGCGGATGCCGCGCCGGTCCGCCAGGGGGGTCACCAGGGTCAGGCATTCCTCCAGCAGTTCCCCCAGGGGGATGTCCTCGATGGAGAGTTCCACCCGCCCGGATTCCACGCTGGCCAGGTCCAGGACCTCGTTGATGAGGTCCAGCAGATGGCGCCCTCCCTTGAGGATCTCCCGCACGTTCTCCGCCTGCATGGTCCCCAGTTCCGGGTCCGTTTCCAGGAGCTGCGCGAACCCCAGAACCGCATTCATGGGGGTGCGCAGCTCGTGGCTCATGCTGGAGAGGAATTCGGATTTGGCCTGGCTGGCCCGCTCCGCCTCCTCCTTGGCGCGGCGCAGGTCGGTCTCGGCCCGTTTCATGGCGGTGATGTCCATGTGGCTCACCACCAGTTTGGGTTCCTCCTCGGGGTCTGATTCCAGGGGTGCGGCCCGCACCAGGAAGACCGCCTCGCCCAGGGGAAACTCCCCCTCGAAGAGTTCCGTTTCATGGCGCAGCACGCGCCGGATGCCCTCGGCCACCTCCCGGGCCTGCCCGTTGCCTTCGGCCCCCAGGAGATCGCAGGTGGCCAGGTAGTTTTCTCCCTCGCCGAAACGGTCCCAATAGGGCTTGTAGCGCCGGGCGTACTCGCTCCAGGAACGATTGACGGTGAGGATGTCCCCCCGGGGGTCCAGGACACAGATGCTGGAGCGCAGGGAGTCGATGATGGCCTGGGTGAAGTGCAGGGCCCGGCTCTCCCGCTCGTGGGCCGCCGCCTCTACGGCCTTGCGGCGGCGGTTCATCTGCATCTGGAAGAGGGCATAGGAGACGTCCTCCACGGTCCCCTTCATCAGATGCAGGACTTCGGGGGTGAAGTAGTCCGGCTGCCGGGACAGGAAACTGGCCAGGCCCAGGAGCTGGTCGCCGCGAAAGAGGGGGAAGTGCCCACAACTGCTGAGGTGGTGGCGCCGGGCCTCCTCGCGCCAGGCGGCGGGGATCTTCGGGTCGTCGGGATCCCCGCACAACAGGGGCCGGTCCTGGAGGAAGTCCCAGGGATGGGCCTGGATCATCTCCCAGATCTCCTTGAGCGGCAGACGACGGGCCTGTTCCGGATCCAGGCCGTGGACGGCGGTGGGGGTGAGGGGGGGATTGCGGGTATCGCGCAGGCTGATGATGCAGACATCGAACCCCCCCTGGTCCACGACGATGCGGGCCGCCTGGCGCAGCAGCCGGGTCTCGTCCTCGATGCGGGTGATGGCCTGGTTCACCTGGCTGCGGGTGTGATAGAGCCGGGTTACCTGCTGTAGCCGCGCCTCGGCCGTCTTGCGGTCGGTGATGTCCCGGTTCACCCCCCGGCGGCCCAGGTAGCGTCCGTCCGGATCGATCACGGGGCGGCACTGGTGCTCGATCCAGCGGATCCCGCCGTCGGAGCGTCTGAGACGCAACTCCAGGGCCTCATGTTCATGGGGACTCTCGGCCTGCACCGCCTCTTCCAGGTGCCGGAGCCACCGGGGGCGGTCCTCGGGATGCACCAGGGTGGCCATGAGGTCCGGATTCTCCTCGAAGGCCTCCGGCGGATGCCCGCTGATGGGCTCGCAGCCGGGGGAGACATAGACATAGCGCCGGTTGGGACCGAACCAGTATTCCCAGTCCGGCGAGTGGTGCGCGGCGACGCGGTAGCGCAGCTCGATATCCTTCAGGTGTTCATGGGCGGCCTCCAGTTCGGATCGCAGGGCTTCCGTCTCCCTCCAGCCGGTCTGGATCTCCTGCAAGAGTCTTTCGGTCTGCTGGGTATCGCCCTCCCTGAGGGCGCGCAGGGCGCGCCCCGGCACGTCGTCCATCGGCGGATTGTTGTCGGGCATGGTGGGCTCGTCTGGATCACTGGGGTGGGGGCATACCGGCCGCGCGGGGTGCGCATGATGATGACCCGGCAGGACTTTATCGGAGTCAACCGGTTGACACAATGCAATCCGCGCGACACCCGTTCCTTCTTCGGGCCCCATCCCGGTCAACCCCACCGGTGCTGGCGCGTATAGGGTACTGAACACCCCGCTCATAGGTACCCAACGGAGGATGCCCTCATGAAACCCAACAGACCTTCCCGTATCGATTCCCTGCGTTCCCTGCGCACGACCGCGGCAGTCCTTTCCATGGCCCTGGCGCTGACCGCCGGTGTGGCCCAGGCCAGCCCCGGCGGGGGCGGTCCTCAGGCCGATGGGGATCGGCCCTGCGCGGGCATGAAAGACGGCCCGAAGGCTCACCGGGAGCTGCGCGGCACCCTGAAGAAGGAAGGTAGCGATCGGGACCCCGGCGAGCGGCGAGCCATGGGCAAGGAGATGAAGGGGTTCTGCGCCCGTGGGCAGGACATGAGCGCCGAAGAGCGCGAGGCCATGCGCGACGCGCACCGGGACAAATGTGACATCTCGCGGAACCGTTCTGATGGCGGCCCCGAGGAGCGGCGAGCCATGGGCAAGGAGATGAAGGGGTTCTGTGCCCGTGGGCAGGACATGAGTGCCGAAGAGCGCGAGGCCATGCGCCATGGGATGCAGGCCATGCGTGATCATGTCCGGGGGATGAATCCCGAGGAGCGCAGTGAGTTGCGCGAGAAACTGCGGGATATGGACCCCGCCGAGCGCCGGGCATGGTTCGAACGGCAGGGCTGAACCGGATGAGTGATGGCCTGGATTACGGATGCAGGCGCCATGGATGACGGGCCGGTCACGCAGGTCGCCGCCGGCACCGTCGCCGTCGCCCCCACGCTGGACGCCTTCCTGGAGGGGATCCAGGGCCGGGCCGTGCGCATGGCGGCCCTGGCCCTGGGGGACCGGGAGGCCGCCCTGGACCTGGTGCAGGATGCCATGACCGCCTTCATCACCCGTTACCGGGGGCGTCCCGCGGACGCCTGGGGGCCCCTGTTCTGGCGCATCCTCCAGAACCGCATCCGGGATGCCTACCGCCGTCGCCGGGTGCGCCAGCGGGTGCTGGCGGTGCTGGGGTGCGGCGAGAACGCGGGGGATGCGGACGAAGACCCCGTGGCGGGCCTGGAGGATCACCATACCCCGGGGCCGGATCAGGCCCTCATGGACGGCCGTTTCGCCCGGGATCTGGAGGCCGCCCTGCGGGCCCTGCCCCTGCGTCAGCAACAGGCCTTCCTGCTGCGTCACTGGGAGGGGCTGGACACGGCGTCCACCGCCGCTGCCCTGGGCATCAGCGAGGGGAGTGTGAAGACCCATCTGCACCGCGCCCTGCAGACCCTGCAGGGACAACTGGAGGCCTACCGATGAATACCGGAGAACACCATGACGCGCTGCTTCGGCGCATCGGCCGGACCCTGGATCAGCAGTCGGGACTGGCCCCGGAGGAGCGGGCGCGCCTGCGCCGTGCCCGCCGGGAGGCCCTGGAACGGCCCGCCCACCACCTGCCGCTCCCCCTGGCGGACCTGCCCGTGGGGCGCCTGGCCCTGGCGGCGTCCCTGGTCCTGACGGTCGCCATGGGATTCGGTCTGGAACCCCTTTCCACCGGCCCCGAACCCCTGCCGGCCGCCCTGGCCGATTCACCGGACTGGAGCTGGCTCGTCGATGCGCAGGATCCGTTCTGGGTGGAGGACCTGGATGACCC
>JBKGXY010000088.1:0-9343 GCA_046546415.1 Ectothiorhodospira sp. | reverse complement strand
GATGATTTCTTCTTCATTGTCGATCCAGAGACCCTGACCCTGGAGATGTGGGAGCTGGTGCCGGATGTCTACATCTCCAAACGGCTGAACATCGGGGCCTCCGGGGAGCGCCGGCGGCTCTCCTGGTCCGTCAACGCCCTGCGGGACGAGCGCACCTACGAGACGGAACGGGGGGACGAGCGGATCCAGGGGGTCCGGTTCAACCTGGGATTGCAGGCGGCTTCCCGTACCCAGTTGCGGGCCAGCGGCGGATGGCAGCAGTCCGAGTACGCATCGGATGGCCGCGAGGACGATCTCCTGACCTTTGGGCTGGGCGTCACCCGCCAGCTGGGGCCGCAGACCTCGGCGGCCCTGGACCTGCGCCGCCAGGAGCGGGATTCCAGCGAGGCCGACGGGGATACCGAGGAAAACCGCCTCACCGCCAGCCTGACCGCGACCTTCTGAGACGGCCATGTACGAAGCCTATTTCCATCTGGACCGTAAGCCCTTCCAGCTCAGCCCGGATCCGCGGTTCTTCTTCGGCAGCCGCATCCACAAGCGGGCCCTGGCCTATCTGCGCTATGGCCTGAGCCAGGGGGAGGGCTTCATCGCCATCACCGGGGATGTGGGCACGGGCAAGACCACCCTGGTGCGCATGCTCTTCCAGGACCTGCCGGAGGAGGAGCTGTTCGCCGCCCAGATCGTCACCACCCAGCTCCACGCCGACGAACTGCTGCGCATGGTGGCCATCGCCTTCGGCCTGGAGGTCGGGGAGAACGAGACCAAGGCCAACCTGCTCACCCGCATCGAACACTTCCTGGTGGAGAAGGCCCGCGAGGGGCGCCGTGTCCTGCTGGTGATCGACGAGGCCCAGAACCTCCCGCCCCACGCCCTGGAGGAGTTGCGCATGCTCTCCAACTTCCAGGTCTCCGGGCGCCCGCTGCTGCAGAGCTTCCTCCTGGGGCAGAACCAGTTCCGCCGCACCCTGCAGATGGCGGAACTGGAGCAGTTCCGCCAGCGTTTCCTCGCGGCCTGCCATCTCACGCCCCTCTCGGAGGAGGAGACCCGGGACTACATCCTCTATCGCCTGGAGAATGCCGGCTGGCGCCAGGATCCGGCCTTCGGGGAGGACGCCTTCAGCGAGATCCATTCCCGCACCGGGGGGATCCCGCGCCGTATCAACAGCCTGGCGGACCGCTTGCTGCTCTACGCCTTCCTGGAGGAACGCCACCAGATCGATGCCGGTGTGGTGGGGACCGTGGCCCGGGAGCTGGACGAAGAGCTGAACGCGGCGCCCGATCCCGATGAGGGGGAGGGCCTGGAGACCGGTCTGGACCGGGGGTTGTACGATGCCCAGGGTCAGCCGGCAGGGTATTCCTGGGGCCATGTCGACCTCAGGGTCTCCGCCCTGGAGAGCCGCATCCAGACCCTGGAGCGCACGGTCTTCCGGGAACTCTCCGTCCTGCGCCGGGCGGTGAAGCAGCTGCTGAAGGAGTAGATCCCGTGGAACCCGTCAACGCCATGACCGTGGACGTGGAGGACTACTTCCAGGTCTCCGCCTTCGAATCCCATATCTCCCGCGGGGCCTGGGATGAACTGCCCCACCGCGTGGAGGGCAACGTGGACCGGATCCTGCAACTCTTTGCCGACCATGGGGTCCAGGCCACCTTCTTCTACCTGGGCTGGATCGCCCGCCGTTATCCCGGGTTGTTGCGCCGCACCCGGGATGCGGGCCACGAGATCGCCAGCCATGGCTGGTCCCACATCCGCGCCACCGAGCAGACGCAAGAGGCCTTCCGCCAGGACGTGACCCGCACCCGGGCCCTGCTGGAGGATACCGTGGGGGCCCCCGTGCAGGGCTACCGGGCCGCCAGCTACTCCATCGGCCGGGACAACCTCTGGGCCCTGGACCTGCTGCAGGAGGCCGGCTACCGCTACAGCTCCAGTATCTATCCCGTGCATCACGACCTCTATGGCATGCCCGAGGCGCCGCGATTCGCCTTCCGGCCGGTGGATGGCGACCTGGTGGAGATCCCGGTGACCACCGTGGAACTGATGGGACGCAACTTCCCCTGCGGCGGCGGTGGCTACTTCCGACTCTATCCCTACGCCCTCTCCCGCTGGGCCCTGCGCAGGGTCAACCGGCGTGATGGGCAGCCGGCGGTGTTCTACTTCCATCCCTGGGAGATCGATCCGGATCAACCCCGGCAGGAAGGCCTTGGCTTCAGGACCCGGGTGCGGCACTACCTCAATCTGGCGCGTACGGAGGCCCGGCTGGGCCGGTTGCTGCGGGATTTCCAATGGGGGCGCATGGACCGGATCTTCCTGCCGGAGTCAGGAAGCCCCCAATGAGCGTTGCCCTGAACGCCCCCATGGAGCCCTCCGGCCCCGGGACCGCGCTGCGGGTGGTGTCCCTGACCCCGGATCGGGAGGCGGCCTGGGATGCCTTCGTGGAGGGCTGTGATGAGGCCACCTTCTTCCACCGGGCCGGCTGGAAGCGGGTGCTGGAGCAGGCCTTCGGCCACCCCACCCACTATCTCTGCGCCGAGTCCGGCGGGCGTATCCGGGGCGTGCTCCCCCTGGGACACGTCAAGACCCGTTTGTTCGGTAACGCGCTCATCTCGGTGCCGTTCTGCGTCTACGGCGGGGTTGCGGCCGAGGATGCCGAGGCCGAAGGGGCCCTGATCCGGGCAGCACGGGACCTGGCCGGGTCGCTGGGCGTGGACTACCTGGAACTGCGCCACCGGCGGCGACGCCTGCCCGACTGGCCCTGCAAGGAGGATCTGTACGTCACCTTCCGCAAGGCCATGGATCCCGATCCGGAGGTCAACCTGAAGTCCATCCCCCGCAAGCAGCGGGCCATGGTGCGCAAGGGGATCCAGCGGGGGCTCGTCTCCGAGACCGGGACGGGCGTCCAGCGGTTCTTTCCCATCTATGCCGACAGCGTACGCCGCCTGGGGACCCCGGTCTTCGCCCGAAAGTACTTCCAGGCCCTGATGGACACCTTCGGCGACGCCGCTCAGGTGACCACGGTGAGCCACGGGGGGCGGCCAGTGAGCGGCGTGCTGAGCTTCCTCTTCCGGGACGAGGTGCTGCCGTACTATGGGGGGGGCACAATGGAGGCCCGCAGCCTGGCCGCCTTCGATTTTCTCTACTGGGAGGTCATGCGCCGGGCCTGCGAGGACGGTTACCGTCTCTTTGATTACGGCCGCAGCAAGCGGGGCACCGGCTCGTTCCACTTCAAGAAGAACTGGGGCTTCGAGCCCGAGCCGCTGTACTACGAGTATCACCTGGTGCGGGCCCGGGCGATCCCGGACATCAATCCCCTCAATCCCCGCTACCGGCGGTTCATCCAGGCCTGGAAACGTCTGCCCACCCCCGTGGCCAATGTCATCGGCCCCCGCATCTCCCGGGGGCTGGGATGAAACCGGCGCTCCTGCTGCTGGTGCACCGGATCCCCTATCCCCCCAACAAGGGGGACAAGATCCGTTCCTTCAACCTGCTCAAGCACCTGGCGGAACACTACGCCATCCATCTGGGCTGTTTCGTGGACGATCCCGATGACTGGCGTCACCTGGAGGTGCTGCAGGGTTTCTGTGCCCGCACCTGCGTCCTGCCCCTGCCGCCCTTGCGTTCGCGGTTGAAGGGGCTTCGGGGCCTGCTGACCGGGGATCCGCTGACGGTGAGCTGCTACGCCAGCGCCCCCATGCGCCGGTGGGTGCAAGCCACCCTGCGGGAGGTGGCCCCCCGGAGGATCCTGATCTTCTCCTCGGCCATGGCCCAGTATCTCCCCCCGGAGGACCGGCCCGGATGCCGTTCGGTGGTGGATTTTGTGGACGTGGATTCCGACAAGTGGCGCCAGTATGCGGCCGCCCACCGTTTTCCCATGAATCGCCTCTACGCCCGTGAGGCCCGCACCCTCCTGGCCTTCGAGCGGGCGGTGGCGGCCCGGGCCGACGCCGCGGTCTTCGTCAGCGAGGCGGAGGCGGCCCTGTTCCGTGAGCGGGCCCCCGAAGTGGCCGGGCGGATCGAGGCCGTGGACAACGGTGTGGACGTGGACTACTTCTCGCCGGAGCGCACCGCTCCCGACCCCTTTGGGCCCGGGGAGGGACACCTGGTCTTCACAGGGGCCATGGATTACCGGGCCAACGTGGACGCGGTGTGCTGGTTTGCCCGGGAGGTGTTCCCCCGGGTGCGGGACGGGGATCCGGCGGCCCGGTTCACCATCGTGGGGGCCCGGCCCACGGCGGAGGTGCGCCGCCTCGGGCAGCAGCCCGGGATCCGGGTCACCGGGGCCGTGAAGGACGTGCGTCCTTATCTGGCCCACGCCCGTGCCGCCGTGGCCCCGCTGCGCCTGGCCCGGGGGGTGCAGAACAAGGTCCTGGAGGCCATGGCCATGGCCCGGCCGGTGATCGCCACCCCCCAGGCCATGGATGGGCTGCGCCTCTGTAACGGGGCGGGCCGGCTGGTGGCCGGGGATCCCCCGGCCCTGGCCCGGATGGCCCTGGACGCCCTGGCTGGTCGTCTCCCGGAAGAGACGGGGGCCCTCAATCGGGAATGCGTCTGCCGGCATTACAGTTGGGCGGAGCACATGGCGCGTTTCCTGGACCTGCTGGAAACGACCGACCCCGCATCGCCGGGATGAGACACACAAAGAGGAGCAGGGGATGGAAGCCAGGCGGGAACCACCGATGACCCCGGACGCTGAGGAGTCCGCCCCCCGGTCGGGCGGCGGACTCCCCTGGCCCTGGGCCCTGGCGGCGTTCGCCGGTGCCCTGCTGGTGGCGGGGTGGCTCTACTGGCCGGGGGTGGAGCGTCTGGTGCATATCTGGACCCATTCCCAGACCTACGCCCACGGGATGGTGATCCTGCCCATCAGCCTCTTCCTGGTCTGGACCCGGCGCCATGCCCTGGTGGGGCTCACCCCCCGCCCCAGCTACCTGGGTGCCCTGGCCCTTCTGGTCCTGGGGGGCGTCTGGTTCCTGGGCCGGGCCGCGGACGTCACCACCGTCCAGACCTTCGTGGTGGTGGCCCTGATGCCCGCCCTGGTACTGGCCCTCCTGGGGCGGCGGGTTTCCCGTGCGTTGATCTTCCCCCTGGCCTATCTCTTCTTCGCCTGGCCCGTGGGCAACTCCCTGGTGCCCGTGCTGCAGGACTTCACCGCCTGGATCAGCGTGTGGCTGCTGCGCCTCTCGGGGATCCCCACCTTCAGCGAGGGCTACTACATCAGCATCCCCGCCGGGGATTTCGTGGTGGCGGAGGTGTGCAGCGGGATCCGCTATCTCATCGCCTCCGTGGCCCTGGGGCTGGTCTATGCCTATCTGGTCTACCGCAGTCTCTGGCGGCGCCTGGCCTTCGTGGCCCTGTCCATCATCGTGCCCATCGTCGCCAATGGCCTGCGGGCCTACGGCATCATCCTGATCGCCCACTGGACCGACATGGAACGGGCCGTGGGGGTGGATCACCTGATCTACGGCTGGCTGTTCTTCGGCTTCGTCATGTTCCTGCTGTTCTGGGCCGGCACCTACTTCCGGGAGGATCAGGCCCCGCTGGGCGCCCGTGTGGCCGGTAGCGGGTCGGCCCCGGAGCCGGAGGGCGGGACCCCGTTGCCCCGTTTTCCGAACGCATCGGTCCTGCCCCTCCTGGCCGCGACAGCGGCCCTCGTGCTGGCGCCGGCCGGTCAGGCCTGGATCGACCAGCGCATGGCCGCCCGGGGGGGCGATGCGCGGCCCGTGGCCCCGCAGGTGTCCGGTTGGCAAGGTCCCCGGTCCCTGGATGAACCCGCCTGGGCCCCCCGTTGGGCCGAACCTGATACCCGCGTCCAGGTGGGCTATGCCGGCCCCCCGGGGGAGGTGGCATGGCAGGTCTATCACTACCATCACGACCAGCCGGGGACCGACCTGATCCGCTATGACAATCGCATCGGGGCGGGCCGGCAATGGCGGCAGGTCCACCAGGGGGTCCGGTCCGTATCCCCGCCCGAAGGGGCAGGGTACCGCGTGCGCGAGACCGTCCTGCGGGGCAGGGACGGGCGGGATCGCCTGGTCTGGCACTGGTACCAGGTGGCCGGGCGCACCACCGTGCGCCCCATTGAGGTGAAGCTCCTGGAGGCCTGGGCCCGGCTCACGGGGCACCTGGAAGGCTCCCTGCTGGTGACGGTGAGCACCGGCTTCCGGGATGATCCCGACGAGGCCCGGGAGGCCCTGGCGGCGTTCCTGCTGCAGGCCCCGCGGCGGGTGGCGGTGGAGACCGGGGGTGGGACCGATGGCTGACCTGCGCCCGGGGCGGGACGGACCGCCCCTGGTGGCCCATGTGATCCATCGCCTGGATGTGGGGGGCATGGAGAACGGCCTGGTGAACCTGATCAATCACATGCCGCCGGATCGCTACCGCCATGCCATCCTCTGCATGACCGGCTACACGGATTTCGCCCGGCGTCTGGAGCGGGAGGACGTCTCCCTGCACGCCCTGCACAAGCGCGAGGGCAAGGACCCGGTGGTGCACCTGCGCCTGTGGCGGCTGCTGCGCCGGTTGCGGCCGGCCATCGTGCACACCCGCAACCTGGCCACCCTGGAGGCCCAGGCCACGGCGGCCCTGGCGGGGGTGCGCCGCCGCGTCCATGGCGAGCACGGCTGGAACGTGGGCGACCTGGACGGCTCCGGCGAGGGCCCCCGCCGCATGCGCCGCCTGTTCCGCCCGCTGGTGGGGCAGTACATCGCCCTGTCGCGTCACCAGATGGACTATCTGGCCGGCCCCATCGGCGTGCCCGCCGCCCGTTTGAATCACATCTGCAACGGTGTGGACACGGGGCGCTTCCATCCCCCTCAGGACCGGGCGGCGGCGCGGGCGGTGCTGCCGCCGGGCTTCGCCCCGCCGGGGACCCCGGTCCTCGGGGCGGTCATGCGCCTGCAGGCGGTGAAGGCCCCGGAGGTCCTGCTGGAGGCCTTCCTGCGATTGGGGCGCCAGGCCCCGGAAGGACGTGAACCGCGCCTGGTCATGGTGGGGGACGGGCCGTTGCTGCAGGACCTGCGCGCCCGCCTGGAGGCGGCCGGGGCCGGTCATCGGGCCTGGCTCCCCGGGTCCCGGGATGACATCCCGGAGGTCCTGCGCGCCCTGGATGTCCTGATCCTGCCCTCCCTGGCCGAGGGGATCTGCAACACCGTCCTGGAGGCCATGGCCACCGGCCTGCCGGTGATCGCCACTCGGGTGGGCGGCAACCCGGACCTGATCCACGATGGCCACACCGGCCTGCTGGTCCCCCCCGGGGATCCCGACGCCCTGGTGACGGCCCTGGATCGCTGCCTGGGGGACCCGGACGGGGCCCGGGCCCTGGGCACGGCGGCTCGGACCCACGCGGAGCGGGAATTGAGCCTGGAGGCCATGGTGCGGGGCTATCTGGCGGTCTACGACCGCCTCATGGCGGGCTGAGGCCGCGATCCATCATCCACACGATCCACGGAGAGTCCCCATCCCCATGTGCGGCATCACCGGCATCTTCGACACCCGCGGCCAGCGCCCCCTGAACCGGGCCCTGCTGGAGGCCATGAACCAGGCCCAGTTCCACCGGGGTCCGGACGAGGGCGGGGTGCACCTGGAGCCCGGGCTGGGACTGGCCCACCGGCGGCTGTCCATCATCGACCTCTCCAGCGGTCGTCAGCCCCTGTTCAACGAGGACGGCAGCGTGGCCGTCACCTACAACGGCGAGATCTACAACTTCACGGAACTCACCGAGGAACTGAAGGCCGCCGGGCACCGTTTTGCGACCCATTGCGACACCGAGGTGATCGTCCACGCCTGGGAGCAGTGGGGGGCGGACTGCGTGCGCCGTTTCCGTGGCATGTTCGCCTTCGCCGTCTGGGACCGGAACAGCGGGACCCTCTTCCTGGCCCGGGACCGGCTGGGCATCAAACCCCTATACTACGCCCTGCTGCCCGACGGCCTGTGCCTGTTCGCCTCGGAGCTCAAGGGCCTGATGGTGCATCCCGATCTGCCCCGGGACCTGGACCCCCGGGGGGTGGACGACTATTTCGCCTATGGCTATGTACCCGAGCCCCGCACCGTCTATCAGTCGGTGCGCAAGCTCCCGCCGGGCCACACCCTCACCCTGCGCCGCGGCTCGCCGCCGGCCGAGCCCCGGGAATACTGGGATGTGCCCTTCGCCCCCCCCATCGCATTGAACGAGGCCGAGGCCGCGGAGGAGCTGGTGGCGCGCCTGCGCGAGGCGGTGCGCATCCGCCTGGTGGCGGAGGTCCCCCTGGGGGCCTTCCTCTCCGGCGGGGTGGACTCCAGCGCCGTGGTGGCCCTCATGGCCGGGCTGGGGGACGCGCCGGTGAACACCTGCGCCATCGGCTTCAACGTGCCCCGCTACGACGAGTCCGCCTTCGCCGCCCAGGTGGCGGCCCATTGCCATACCCGCCACCGCTCCCGCCAGGTGGATCCGGACGACTTCGGCCTGCTGGACCGCCTGGCGGAGCTCTACGACGAGCCCTTCGCCGACAGCTCGGCCCTGCCCACCTACCGGGTGTGCGAACTGGCCCGCCAGGAGGTGACCGTGGCCCTCTCCGGGGATGGCGGCGACGAGAACCTGGCGGGCTACCGCCGCTATCGTTTCCATGCCGCCGAGGAGCGCTGGCGCGGCCTGATGCCCTCCGGGCTGCGCCGGCCCCTGTTCGGCGCCCTGGCGCGGGCCTACCCCAAGGCCGACTGGGCGCCGCGGGTGTTCCGGGCCAGGGCCACCTTCCAGGCCCTGGCGCGGGATGCGGTGGAGGGGTATTTCAATAACATCGCCGTCGTGCGGGACGAGCAGCGTGTCCGGCTCTACAGCGAGGCCTTCCGGCGCCAACTGGATGGCTATCATCCGGTGTCGGTGCTGCGCCATCATGCCGCCCGCGCCCCAACGGATGATCCCGTCTCCCTGGTGCAGTACCTGGACCTGAAGACCTATCTCCCCGGCGACATCCTCACCAAGGTGGACCGGGCCAGCATGGCCCATGCCCTGGAGGTGCGGGTGCCCATCCTGGATCATCTCCTGGTGGAGTGGATCTCCGGGCTGCCGTCGCGGATGAAGCTGCGGGGCGGGGAGGGCAAGTACCTGTTCAAGAAGGCCATGGAGCCCTATCTGCCCCATGACATCCTCTACCGGCGCAAGCAGGGCTTCGCCGTCCCCCTGGACCAGTGGTTCCGGGGCCCCCTGGCGGGGCGCCTGAGGGACACCCTGCTGGGGGAGCGCATGGGGGACTGCGGGCTCTTCAATCCGGATACCCTGCGCCACCTGGTGGAGGCCCACACCAGCGGCCAGCGGGACTACAGCGCGCCGCTGTGGTCGCTGTTCATGTTCGAGGCGTTTCTGCGGCGGAGTGAGGGG
>JBKGXY010000087.1:0-9495 GCA_046546415.1 Ectothiorhodospira sp. | reverse complement strand
GCCCCCCCCTATCGAAACCGAGTACACGCTGTGGTTCATGCGACGCGACGGCTGCGTGCGTGGCCCCTATCCTGCGGGGGTGGTGTCCCGTTACCTGCTCCTTGGGCGCCTGGGCCTGGAGGATGAGATCAGCCCCGACGGGACACACTGGCACCCTGTGGAACAATACCCCCATCTCATCCCCCGGGAACTGCTGGAGGCCGATACCCCCGAGGGCCGTGAGCGCCTGCTGCAGGCCCGCATGCGGGAGGACGAGCGACTGCGGGAGCGACGTGTGCCGGGCTCCCCCGAGGAGGCCCTGTTTCGCGAGCAGCGTCAGGGGGAGCGGAGGGGCCCTGAACCTTTGGAACTCCTGCAGCGCCGTCGCCAGCGGGTGGAATTGCTGTCCCGGGGGGCGCAGCTTCAGCGGCATGTGAGCGGACCGCGACTCTGGATCGGCGTGGCGATGGGGCTGGCCCTGATCCTGGGGCTGCTCTGGTGGAGTTCCGAATCCACGGAAAGGGCTGCCCCACCCCAGGATTGCGCGGCCCCGGCCGAGCCCGGCGTGAACTGGAGCTACTGTCGCCGGGTGGGGGCGGATCTGCGGGAAACGGATCTCACGGGTGCCCTGCTCAGTAACACCGATCTGGTCGGGGCACGGCTGGAACAGGCCCGGCTCTCCGGTGCCGATCTCTCCTATGCCGACCTGCAGGGGGGGGACCTTGCCGGTGCGGATCTGGGGGGCGCGCGTCTGGTGGGCGCGGTGCTCCGGGACGCGGACCTATCGGGGGCGCGTCTCATCGGTGCGGATCTGAGCTATGCGGACCTGCGCGGTGCGGACCTGACGGGGGCGGATCTCCACGGGGCGCGCCTGGGGCACGCCCTGTGGACCGACGGCAGCACCTGCCCCGAGGGTGCCGTGGGGACCTGCCGCCCCTGAAGCCCGGGGTCAACGCGCTGAGTTCACGGGCTCCAGGCAGGGGACAAGGGCCTCCAGGATGGCCTGGCGGACCACCTCGATGGCCTTGGGCCGGGGAAAACTGGAACGCCAGGCCAGGGCCACCCGGCGGAAGGGCACGGGTTCCTGGAAGGGCCGGATGGCCAGGAGGTCCCGGCCGTAATGGGCGGTGCCGGCGGCGGAGCAGGGCAGCACGGTCACGCCCATGCCCGTGGCCACCATGTGGCGGATGGTCTCCAGGGAGCTGCCCTCCACGGTGTACTGGATGTCGTTGCCCGAACCGATCATGGCGTGACAGTCGGGGCAGAAATGCAGTACCTGCTCCCGGAAGCAGTGTCCGGCCCCCAGTAGCAGCAGATTCTCCCCGGCCAGGTCGTTCACCTTCAGGCGTGCCCGCGCGCTCAGGGGATGTCCCGCCGGCAGCACCGCCACGAAGCGCTCCTCGTAGAGGGGCAGGGTGACCACGCCGGGCAGCTCGAAGGGGAGGGCGATAAGGATGGCATCCAGCTCCCCCTGCTTGAGGCGTTCCGCCAGGCGGGCGGTGTAGTTCTCCTCGATGACCAGGGGGAGCTTCGGCGCGCGCCGGTGTACCTCCGGCACGAGATGGGGGAGCAGGTAGGGCCCGATGGTGTGGATGGCCCCCAGGCGCAGGGGGCCGCTCAGGGGGTCCCGCCCCTGGCGTGCCAGCTCCCCCAGGGTGTCCACCTCTTCCAGCACCCGCTGGGCCTGACGGACCACCTGTTCCCCCACGGGGGTGATGCTCACCTCCGTCTTGCTGCGCTCGAAAAGGACGATCCCCAGCTCCTCCTCCAGCTTCTTCACCGCCACGCTCAGTGTGGGCTGGCTCACGTGGCAGCCTTCTGCGGCACGGCCGAAATGGCGTTCACGGGCCACGGCGACGATGTAGCGGAGTTCGGTCAGGGTCATGGAGGTCTCTTGTGCAGCGATGCGCGGTGTGTCGTCCGGGGCCACCGGGGACGACTTCCCCGTGTGAGTGTAAACCAAGGGGCTGCCCAGGACAGGGGATGGTCTGTATGGCCGCAACGGGGATGCGTATGATGCCCTGCATCCCTCCGTGGGAGGCATCTTTCTGAGGAACGGCATGACATCCGTCTTGGCCAGGGTGCGCAACGGCTTGGCCGCCTGCCTGCCGGGGCGTGTACCCGTCGCCTACAAGCTGGGGGCGATCATCTCGCTGCTCATGGTGGGGGCCATGGCCCTGGCAGGCGCCATGATCCTGGAGCAGCAGCGATCGTTGCTGCGCACCCAGATGGACACCTTTGGCCAGTCCGCCGTGCGTCAGCTGGCCGAGTCCTCCAAGGAGCTGGTCCTGACGGAAGATGACCTGGCTCTGGAGGCCCTGATCGTGAATCTGGTGAGCAGCGGTGCCGTGCTGGGGGCCGCCGTGCAGGCCCCTTCGGGAGAGGTCCTGGCCCGGGCGGGCCGGGTGCCGGCGGATCTCCGGACGGGGGTGGCGGGGGGGGACGCGACGGTCTACCGCGAGGTGATCCGTTTCCGGGAGGTGACCCTGGGCACGGCCCTGGTGACCCTGAGCCGGGCCGGTGAACATCGGGCGGTGACAGCGACCCTGCGCACCATCCTCCTCACCACCCTGGGGGTCGGCCTTCTGGGGGGCGCTGCGGCCTTCGTTGTGGGGCGGCGTCTCGCCCGGCCCCTGCACCATCTGGTGGAGGCGACCCGGGCCATCGGTTCCGGGGATTATCACTTCCGCCTGCCGGAGGAGCGCCGGGACGAACTGGGGCACCTGATGAGTGCATTCAACCGCATGGCCCGGGGTCTGCTGGAGAAATCCCAGGTGGAGGGGGCCCTGAGCCGTTTCGTCTCCGCCGGTGTGGCGCGGGAGATCATGAACAACCTGGACCGGATCCGTCTGGGCGGGCGCCAGGTGGAGGCGTCGGTGGTCTTTGCCGACATGGCCGATTTCACGCGATTGTCAGAGACCCTGCCTCCGGACCGGGTGGCCCGCCTGCTGAACACCTATTTCACCCATGTGAGTCATATCGCACATTATTACGGTGGTTCCATCGACAAGTTCATGGGGGATGGTGTGATGCTGGTGTTCGGAGTCACCGATGACGATCCGGATCACTGTTTCCATGCCATTTCCAGCGGGTTGATGCTGCAGCGCCTGGTGGCGCGCCTGAACCGTACCCGGGAGGCGGCGGGGGAACGGCCGGTCCACTTCCGGGTCGGCGTCAACAGCGGCCTGATGCTGGCGGGCAACATGGGGGCGGAGGACCGCATGCAGTACACCGTCGTGGGCGATGCCGTGAACCTGGCGGCCCGGCTCATGAGTGCCGCCGAACCGGGGGAGGTCCTGGTCCCCCGGGCCCTGTATCTGCAGGACGATATCCGCCGCCGGGTGCAGGTCCGGGATCACCGTTCCATCCCGGTTCGCGGCAAGACCCATCCGGTACCCACCTGCTGCGTGGAGGACCTGACCCCGGATGGCCGGGAGGCCATGGAGGCCTGTCTGGCTTGGCTGCTTCGGGAGGAGACATCGGCATGAGGGGCATGAGGGGCCTGATCCTCTGTGGGGCGTCCCTGCTGGCCGGTTGCGCCCCCATCACCGCCTCCATGGACCTGAACCCTTCCGAGGCGGCCCGCCGGGCCCTGGAGCGGCAGGACTATGACCGTGCCCTGGAGATCCTGCGCGGGGCCGGCCCACAGGAGGTGGACGGGGCCCTGAAGACCCGGGTGGAGCGTCTGGCCGCCGCGCTGGAGCAGGCGCTGCTCCTGCAGGCTGCGGGACACCTGCGCCGGGGGGAGTGGGCGGCGGCGCTGACGGTCTATCAACGGGGCCTGGAATGGTTCCCCGACAGCCATGCCCTGAAGGCGGCCCGGGAGTTGGCCCAGGCCGAGCACGCGGCCCGGGTGCGGTCGCTGGGCATCCGCCTGCTCCTGGCCCGGGGGCGTTATCTCGTTCGCCTGATGGCGGTGTATCCGCAATGGCAGCGGCTGGCCCCGGAAGATGAGGCGGTGCAGGCGGCCTGGACCGAGGCCCGGGACGAGGCCGTTCCAGTGGCCTGGGCCCTGGAGCGGCTGGGGACCCGGGCCCTGATGGAGGAGGACCCGTTTCTGGCCGTGAAGAGCCTGACCCTGGCCCAGAGCCTGGATCCGGACGAGGCCACGGCCCGCCGCCTGGAGGTGGCCCGGGCGGCTCAGGCGCGCCTGAGCCGGGAAAAGGCGGATCGGCAACAGGAAGAGGCCGCCGTCCGCGTCCGGACACGGCTCCGGGCCTTTCGCGAGGCACTGGGGTCGGGGGATCTGATCGGGGCCCGCCGGCACCTGGGGGCCCTGCAGACGGCCCCACCGGGGGCGGTGGAACTGGAGGCCCTGGAAGCGGGGCTGGAACGGGCCGTCAAGGCGCGCATCGAGGTGGGCCTGGAGGCGGGTCGTCGCCATTACCTGGCAGGTCGCCTCCGGGAGGCCCTGGCGGTCTGGCGGGGGGTACAGCGATTGCGACCGGGGGACCCGGAACTCGCCTCCCATGTGCACCGTGCCGAGCGGGCCCTGGAATCCCTGCGCGCCCTGGAAGGGGCTTCAGCCACCGCCGAAGAGGCGCCCGGCGATGCGGAAGCCGGCGACATAGGTGCCCAGGGCCGAACCCAGGGTGGAGAAGAGGAACACCAGCAGGACTCGTGATACCCGGTTGCGCCACCACCCCCGCACGTGAGCGGTGTCCCTGCGCAGGTTGGAGAAGTCCCCCACCGTGGGTTTGCGGAACCAGGTCTCCGCGGCCGCGGCCACGAAGCCCGCGCCGATGGTGGGGTTCAGGGAGGTGAGGGGGGCCGCCAGGGCGGCGGTGACCACCGTCAGGGGATGGGCGGTGGCGAGGATGGCCCCCAGGCCGGTGAACAGGCCGTTGATCAGCACCCAGTCGGCCACCAGTTGCCATCCCAGTTGTGGATTGCGTGCAAATCCCAGGGCGAATCCCGCCAGGATCAGGGCCACGATCACCCAGGGGAGGATCCTCGGCCAGCGGGCCGGTGGGGGTTCCTGGTCCAGCTCGCGGATCACGGCCTCAGGGGGCTGGCCCGTGTCCTTCTCCAGGGCCTCCCGGATCCCGGCCAGGTGTCCTGCCCCCACCACCGCCAGCAGGTGTCGAAACCCACCGTCGGCGGCCTCCTGGCGGATGCGGGCCGCCATGTAACGATCCCGTTCCCGGATCAGGGGGTCGTACAGGGCCCGGGATTCCTGGGCGAACTGGTTGAAGGTGGACTCCAGCAGGTCCCCGCTCTTGAGGCGTTCGATCTCCTCCTCGGAGATCCGCTCCCGGGTGAGGATGCCGGCCAGCAGACCGGTGAAGAGGTTCATGCGCCGCCACCAGGGGATGTTGCGGTAGCAGCGCCGCAGGGTGGTGCCCACCTCCCGGTCGATGAGTCGTACCGGCAGGTGGGCACTCCGGGCCTCGGTGAGGGCCGCCCGCATCTCGGCCCCGGGCTCGATGCCGAACTGTTCCGCCAGGCGCTGCTGGTAGGCCCCCAGGGCCAGGCTGGCGGTGACCATGGGGGCCTTGCCCCGGCGCAGGACCTGGAAGAGGTCCATCCGTGCCAGGCTCCCCGGGTCCACCAGGGCATCGTGCCGGCTGGGGCAGAGCTCCACCGCGACGGCGTCGAAGGTGCCGCTGCGCAGCAGGTCGCGCACGGTCTCGGCGGAGACCCGCGAGACGTGGGCCGTGCCCAGGATCGTCACGCGGGTACCGTACAGGTCCAGGCTGAAGCGGGGTTCCTCGGGCGAGGGTGGGGAGGTTGCGGGGTCCATGGGCGGGCAGGGTCCGGAAAAAGGGGCAACGATAGCAGCCCCCGCCGGTACTGTCTTCACCTGTCCATGGTTTCCCCCGGGGCGGCTGGTGTGTTGCAGGGACTGTCCGACCAGACGATGCGGTCCCGGCCGGTGTGCTTGGCCCGGTACATGGCCTGATCGGCACGCCGGAAGAGGGACTCGGCTGCCTCGTCTCTGCCGACGCAGGCGATGCCGATGCTCACCGTGATCTCCACCGACTCCCCCGGAGCGGTCTCCAGCGGCTGGCTGCGGATGGCCTCGTGGATGCGCCGGGCCCCCTGATCCGCCGCCCGGGGGTCGGTATCCCCCATGATCAGGACGAACTCTTCCCCCCCATAACGGAAGACCATGTCACTCTTGCGCGTGAGGTCCTGCAGGCGGTCGGAGACGGCCAGGAGCACCTGGTCCCCCGTCTGATGGCCGAAGCGGTCGTTGACCTCCTTGAAGTGATCCACATCCAGCACCAGGAGGCAGACATGGCCGCCGGAGCGCCGGGCCATGGCCAGTTCGCGTTCCAGGAGGCGGTCCAGGGCGGCCCGGTTCAACAGACCGGTCAGGGGATCGGTCTGGGCCGACTGCAGGGCCTGGTGGTAGAGCAGGGCATTGCGCAGGGGATAGACCAGAACGGTGAGGGCTTCTTCCAGGGCACGGAGTTCCGCGGGGCGAAAGCGACGTCCGCGCAGGATCCGCAGTTCCCCCAGGGGGATCTGTTCCACCACCAGGTTATAGCTGCAGGTGTGGCGGGAGATGCGCCCGTGGCTGATGTGGATGCCCTGTTCCGGGCAGTCGAGTGCGATACCGTCATGGGGTACCAGGCCGTTCAGGGATTCGGAGAAGATCCGGATCAGGGGTTCCAGTTCCAGGGTCGTCTGCAGGCGCTGCAGGATGGTCGCCGGGCTCGGGGGGATGGCCCCGGCCTGGCGGGGCGGCAGGTCTTCCTTACCGCCCTGCAGCAGCCGCGCCGGGCCGGACAGCAGCGTGTTCTCGCCCTGGTGGGCCTGTTCGAGCGGTGAACGGATGACGTTGCGCATCATGACGGAGGACTCGGCTGGGCTTGGTTTCGGGATAAGCGATTTTCGTGCCATTTCTTTATGAATCGTGAGATCAATGGGTTGCGGCAAATGTTCCCGGGAGCGACGGAAATCCGTCGCCGAGGGTTGCCGGGGGCTGCCGCTTTGTGACGAAATTCCGGGCCCGGCGGGGACCCCCGGTGCTCCCGGCTGCCCCCGGCGGACTGGTAGACTCCACCCATGCTGAAACTGGAAGATCTGACCCTGCGCAGGGGGCCCCATGTCCTGTTCGAAGGGGCCCACCTCACCCTCCACCCCGGCTGGCGCGTGGGCCTGACCGGCGCCAACGGGACGGGCAAATCCAGCCTCTTCGCCCTGCTGCTGGGAGAGCTTGGGGCCGACCGGGGGACCTGCCGGTTGCCGGAGGGCTGGGTGATCGCCCATGTGGCCCAGGAGGTGGCAGCGACGGACCGCACGGCCCTGGACTACGTCATGGACGGCGATGCGGAACTGCGCCAGCTGCAGGCCGAAGTGGCCGCGGCGGAGGCCGCCGGGGCGGGGGACCGTCTGGGAGATCTCCACAGCCGACTGGACGCCATCGACGCCTGGACCGCAGAGAGCCGGGCCGGCCGATTGCTTCACGGCCTGGGGTTCGCCCCCGGGCAGGAGCACCAGCCCATGTCCGCCTTCTCGGGGGGCTGGCGCATGCGCCTGAACCTGGCCCGGGCCCTCATGTGCCGCTCCGATCTGCTGCTGCTGGACGAGCCCACCAACCACCTGGATCTGGAGGCGGTGCTGTGGCTGGAACAGTGGCTTTCCGGCTATCCCGGCACCCTCCTGCTCATCTCCCATGACCGGGACTTCCTGGACCGGGTGGTGACCCATGTGATGCATATCGAACGCGGCGGGGTGACCCTCTACACCGGCAATTACTCCAGCTTCGAGCAGGCACGGGCGGAGGCCCTGCGCCTCCAGCAGGCACAGCATGAACGCCAGCAGCGGGAGATCGCCCACCTGGAGGGTTTCGTCGAGCGCTTCCGGGCCAAGGCCACCAAGGCCCGCCAGGCCCAGAGCCGGCTCAAGGCCCTGGAGCGCATGACCCGGGTGGCCGCGGCCCATGTGGATACCCCCTTCCGGTTCGGGTTCCCCGCCCCGCGCCGCCTGCCGGATCCCCTGCTCAAACTGGACCGGGCCGCGGCGGGCTACGGTGAGGCGCCGGTGTTCGAGGGTGTGGAACTGTCCCTGCATCCCGGGGAACGCCTGGGGCTGCTGGGTCCCAACGGGGCCGGCAAGTCCACCCTGGTGCGGCTGCTGGCGGGCGCGGCGCAGCCGGTGTCAGGCCAGCGCGAGCCGGCCCCGGATCTGGCGGTGGGCTACTTCGCCCAGCACCAGCTGGAGCAACTGGACCTGGAGGCCAGTGCACTGCTGCACCTGCAGCGCCTGGATCCGCAGGCCCGGGAACAGCCCCTGCGGGACTTTTTGGGGGGATTCGGCTTCCACGGGGACCAGGCCCTGGCCCCGGTGGGGCCCTTTTCCGGGGGGGAGAAGGCCCGTCTGGTGCTGGCCCTGCTGGTGTACCAGCGGCCCAATCTGCTGCTGCTGGACGAGCCCACCAACCACCTGGACATGGATATGCGCCATGCCCTGGAACTGGCCCTGCAGGGATTCGACGGGGCGGTGGTGCTGGTCTCCCACGACCGTCACATGCTGCGCAGCGTCTGCGACCGCTTCCTGCTGGTGGCCGATGGCGGTGTGCGCCCCTTCGACGGGGATCTGGAGGACTATCGCCAGGGGCTAGCGGAGCGGGACCGGGCGGCCCAGGCCGTGCAGGAGACCCCCGCCGGTGATCATGGGGCCGCCCAGCGCAAGGCCCGCAGGCGGGAGGAGGCGGAGCGCCGCCGTCGCCAGAAGCCCCTGCGGGACCGGGTGGCCCGGCTGGAACGGACCCACGAGGATCTGGAACGCCAGCGCGCGGACCTGGAGCAGGCCCTGGCCGACC
Organism: Ectothiorhodospira sp.; assembly: GCA_046546415.1. Taxonomy (GTDB): domain Bacteria; phylum Pseudomonadota; class Gammaproteobacteria; order Ectothiorhodospirales; family Ectothiorhodospiraceae; genus Ectothiorhodospira. Next base: position 743 of record JBKGXY010000087.1, on the reverse strand, counting down.
CCGCCCTCTACGAGGAGGCGGCCAGGGCGCACCTGCAGGAACTGCTGGGGCGCCAGGCCCGTGTGGAACGGGACCTGGCGCAGGTGGAAGGGGAATGGCTGGAGGCCTGTGAGGCCCTGGAGCAGGGCGGGACCGGGGCGTGAACCGCCTCAGTCGCCGCCGGTGACCCGGAAGCGGTATTCATCCAGCAGGCGGTCGTCCTGGTCCACCACCCGCACCGTCCAGGGGCCGGTCCACTCCGGTTTAAGGGTCTTGGTGGACCAGACCCGCCAGCGCGGTCCATCGACCTCGAAACGCACTTCACCCATGTCCCGGCCCTGGTAACGCCACTGGTGGACGATGGTCCCCCCTTCGTGGTCCCGGATCTCGGTGAAGAAATGGACCTCACCGGCATCGGCATCCACTGCATCCAGCCGGTCCTCCGGTTCCCGGTCCCGGATGCTGGAGGTGAAGGTGGCCCGTGCGACGCGCCCGTGGGGGCCCGGTTCGGCGTCCCGGGGGCGGTCGTCATCGGCCCGGGCCGCTTCCTCCGTGGCGCCGGATTCGTCCGCCTTGCCTTCATCCCCCTCGTCGCGGGCCTTCTCCCCCTCCCCGGTTTCGGAATCCGGGGAGGAGGTGGCCTCCGTGTCCGCGGGGGCGGTACGTTCCTTCTCGCCCTCGCCCTCGCCCTCGGTCTCGCCCTCGCCCTCGCCCTCGGTCTCGCCCTCGGTCTCGGTCTCGGTCTCGGTGTCCGTGTCCGTGTC
>JBKGXY010000086.1:0-9739 GCA_046546415.1 Ectothiorhodospira sp. | reverse complement strand
CGCGCACCTTCTGCACGATCACCTGCTTGGCGGTCTGGGCGGCGATGCGGCCGAACTCCACCGATTCGATGGGGCTCTCGATGAAGTCCCCCACCTGCACATCGGGTCGGTCCTGAATGGCATAGGAGTGGAGGATCTGGCGCTCCGGGGACTCGAATTCCGGGTCCTCGTCATCCACCACACGCCAGCGGCGGAAGGTCTCGTAGTCCCCGGTATCGCGATGGATGCTCACGCGCACATCGATGTCCCCACCATGCTTCTTGCGCGTGGCCGAGGCCAGGGCAGACTCGATGGCCTCGAAGATCACGCCCTTATCGACGCCCTTCTCGTTGGATACGGCATCCACCACCAGCAGGATTTCTTTACTCATTACATACGACTCCAAATCGCTATGCCCGGATGGCCTTCATCAGGGCCCCGCCCGGGTCGCCGTCATCTCGGTACGTGCGGACAACCGGCCCGCCCGTTGTCCCCTGGAAACACTCAAGCACCCCGCCCCGATTCGAAATGGGGCACAAGGCGAGCACGGGTCACCGCCTCCAGAGGCAGACGCACCCATCGGCCGTCCACCTCCAGTTCCACGCCGTCCTGATCCACGGACCGGATCACCCCTCGGAAGTTGCGCTGCCCTTCCACTGGCCAGGCCGTACGCACGCGAACGGTCTCGCCCTGATAGCGTTCATAGTGGGCCTGCTCGAACAGGGGGCGATCCAGCCCAGGGGAAGACACCTCCAGGCGATAGGGCACCGGGATGGGATCCTCCACATCCAGAAGGCCGCTCACCTGGTCGCTTACCGCGGCGCAGTCATCCAGGGTCACCCCGTCCGGGGCATCGATAAAGAGCCGCAGCAGGGCACTGTGCCCTTGGACCCGGTACTCCAGACCCCAGAGCTCGTATCCCATCCCGGTGACCACCGGGCGCACCATTGCCGACAATCCCAGGGAATCCTGCCGCACACCGACCCCACAAACAAAAAATGGGCCCCAGGGCCCATTCGTGAACACCGCCGGAGACCCCATCCCGCACACCGAAGGACCGCTGCTTCGGTTGCGTGTAACAAGGCGCACGCCTTCCGGCTAATAAAAAGGCCCCGAAAGGGGCCTCTTTAGGTACCTGGTAGCGGGGGCAGGATTCGAACCTGCGACCTTCGGGTTATGAGCCCGACGAGCTGCCAGACTGCTCCACCCCGCAACTGAGGATTGGAATCATAGCGCCCCGGGGCGGGGATTTCAACCCCCCGAGGCCATTTCCGACGAGACATGCCGCCGCATCAGATGGCGGCGCAGGTCGAAGTGATAGATGAAGCCGGGGAACGCGAACACCGCGAACAGCACCAGGGTGATGACGTAAAAGGCCACCCCCTGGGAGTGCAGGGTCCCGGTTTCCTTCAACTCCAGCCCCATCCCCAGCCCCAGCATGAGTCCATACATCAGGACCCATTCCAGCAGCCGCCAGGCCACCCTCTTCTCCCCCGTTCGGGGGGTGAATACGAAGAGGATGCCCTGGGTGATCCACGGGAGATTCGCCGACACCAAAAGGACAGCGATGTAACCGATGACGAGCCATTGAAGCGTATTCATGGGACCATTATCGCACGGCCACCGTGAGGGACATCAAGAGCCCCGGGAAGAGCCCAAGGGCGATCATGGCCAACCCGTTCAGGGAGAGCACCACCCCAAAATCCCCGGTGCGGGTCAGGGGGGCCTCGTCCGTGGGTTGATCGAAGTACATGAACTTCACTACCCGCAGATAGTAGAAGGCCCCGATCACCGACAGGATCACGGCGTAGAGCGCCAGCCAGAGCATGTCCGCCCGGATCACCGACTGCAGCACCGCCAGCTTGGCATAGAAGCCCACGGTGGGCGGGATGCCGGCCATGGAGAACATGATCAGCAGCATGATGAAGGCGAACCAGGGGCTGCGATCGTTCAGGCCCTTGAAATCCTCCAGGTGATCCGCTTCGAAGCCCTTGCGGGAGAGGAGCACGATCATGCCGAACCCCCCGGCGGACATGAGGGCGTAGACGATGACGTAGAACATGGCTGCCGCGTAACCCTGCTCATTACCCACCATCAGCCCCATGACCACGAATCCGATGTGCGCGATGGTGGAATAGGCGAACATGCGTTTGATGTTGGTCTGGGCGATGGCCACCACGTTACCGGTCACCAGGGAGAGGACGGCCAGCACCATGAGCATCCCGCTCCAGCTCTCCTGCAGGGGGGCCAGCCCATCCGCCAGCAGGCGCACGGCGATGGCGAAGCCGGCGATCTTGGGCGCGGCGCTGATGAACAGGGCCACGGGGGTGGGGGCCCCATGGTAGACGTCCGGAATCCACATGTGAAACGGCACCGCCCCCAGCTTGAATCCGATCCCCACCACCACGAAGGACAGGGCGAAGATCAGGGCCAGGTTCAGGTCCGGGGAGGTGATACCGGCGGCGATGCCGGCCGCCACCTCCGTGAGATTCAGGCTCCCGGTGATGCCAAACAGCAGGGACATCCCGTAGAGGAGCATCCCTGAAGCAATGGATCCCAGCACGAAGTACTTCATGGCCGACTCGGCCGCCACGGAGGCATCCCGATTGAAGGCCACCAGGGCATAGAGGCTCAGGGCCAGCAGTTCCAGCCCCAGGTAGAGGGTGAGCAGGCTGTGGGCGGAGATCATCACCATCATGCCCAGGATCCCGAAAAGCCCCAGGACGAAGAACTCCCCCTTGTAGAGCTCGCGGTCCTGCAGATAGGGCCGCGAATACAGGAAGACCACCGCCGAGAGGGCCAGCACCGTAGACTTGAGCAGATCCGACAGGGGATCGGCCACGTAGCTGCCCCCGAAGGTGATGCGCGGCTCCGGGGTGGCCATGACCAGGATCAGGGCGAGGGTCCCCAGCAGGGTGAACTGCGCGAGGCCATAGGTGATATGGCGTCTCTCCTGGGGCAGGAACAGATCGATGACCAGGATGGCGCAGGCCATCAGCATCACGACCAGTTCAGGGAGGACGGGGGCGAAATCCGGCAGATCGAGAGTCATAATCGGTATCCAGTCGCGCTTAGAGCTTGGAGACGGCGATGTGCCGTACCAGGTGTTCCACGGTGGCGTCCATCACCTCCAGCAGCGGGGCCGGCCAGACCCCCACCAGGAGCACGGCCACGGCCAGCACCCCCAGCACCCAGAACTCCCGGCGGTTCAGGTCCTTCAGCTGGGCCACCTGCTCGTTGGCCACCTCGCCGTAGATCACCCGCTTCACCAGCCAGAGGGTGTAGGCCGCCGCCAGGATCAGGGTGGTGGCCGCCAGGAAGGCGATCCAGAAATCCGCCCGGAAGCTGGCCAGGATCACCATGAACTCGCCCACGAAGCCGGAGGTGCCCGGCAGGCCGGCGTTGGCCATGGCGAACAGCACGAACAGGGCCGCGAACCAGGGCATGGTATTGGCGACGCCACCATAGTCGGCGATCTTCCGGCTGTGCATGCGGTCATAGAGCACCCCGATACAGAGGAACAGGGCCGCCGAAACCAGTCCATGGGAGATCATCTGCACCATGCCGCCGCTGATCCCCAGGGCCGCCCCCTGCCAGTCGCCGGTGTTGGCGAAGACCATGAAGGGGATGAACAGCCCCAGGGTGACGAACCCCATGTGGGCGATGGAGGAATAGGCGATGAGCTTCTTCATGTCCTGCTGCATCAGGGCCACCAGCCCCACGTAGACCACGGCGATGAGGGACAGGGTGATCATCAGCCAGTCCAGGGCCATGCTGGCATCCGGCAGGATGGGCAGGCTGAAGCGCAGGAACCCGTAGGTGCCGATCTTGAGCATGATGGCCGCCAGGATCACGGACCCCCCGGTGGGGGCCTCCACGTGGGCGTCCGGCAGCCAGGTGTGTACCGGAAACATGGGGATCTTCACCGCGAAGGCCAGCAGCATGGCCAGGAACAGGAGCACCTGGGCGGTCATCCCCAGGGACACCTGATGCAGGTCCAGGATGGCAAAGCTGCCCGCCTGGACGTAGAGATAGATCAGGGAGATGAGCAGGAAGACCGACCCGAAGAAGGTATAGAGGAAGAACTTCAGGGTGGCGTAGATCCGGTTGGGCCCGCCCCAGATCCCGATGATCAGGAACATGGGGATGAGCATGGCCTCGAAGAAGACGTAGAACAGCACCGCATCCAGGGCCGCGAAGACACCGTTCATGAGCCCTTCCAGCACCAGGAAGGCGGCCATGTACTGGGAGACCCGATACTGGATCACGTCCCAGGCGGCGATCACCACCAGCACCGTGGTGAAGGCGGTGAGCAGGATCAGCGGCATGGAGATCCCGTCCACCCCCAGGTGGTAATGGATGTCAAAGGCCTGGATCCAGGGCACCCACTCCTGGAACTGCATCTCGTGGGTGGTGCGATCGAAGAGCACGAACAGAGGGATGCTGAGAAGGAAGGTGAGCACGGCGAAGGCCAGGGCCAGGCGCCGCGACGCCTCGGGCACCCGGTCTCCCAGGATCAGCACCATGAGTCCGCCGAGGATCGGCGTCCAGATCACAAGAGACAGCAGTGGCCAGTCAGCGAACATGAAATCGTCCCAATGGAAACCCGCGTTGAACCCGTTGTGGTGCCCGGCCGAGCCTTAGAGCGCAAAGGCCAGGATCAGCCCCAGCAACCCGATGATCATGGCGAAGGCGTAATGGTAGAGATAGCCGGTCTGGCCCAGCCGCATCCGGCCTGCCGCCCAGCCCACCATGCGCGAACTGCCGTTCACCAGGAGCGTGTCGATGATCAGGGCATCCCCGAAGCGCCAGAGGAACTGCCCCAGGCGCCGGGTCCCGCCGGCGAACACCGCGTCGTTGAAGGCGTCGAAACCATAGCCCCGTTCCAGGACCGCGTGGATCCAGAAGAGGCGTTCCCGGGCCACCCGGGCGATCCCCGGCCGTCGCAGGTAGATGTACCAGGCACTCACCAGACCGGCCATGGCCAGCCAGAAGGGGGGCATCATCAGACCGTGGGCCAGGTACCCCCAGACGCCATGGTAGTGGTGTCCCAGTTCCTGCAGGACATCCTGCGCCGGATCCACATGGATGGCCCCGTCGAAGAAATCCCCGAAGAGCAGCGGCCCGATGAGATAACCGGCAAAGACGGAGGGGATGGCCAGCAGCACCAGGGGCAGGGTCACCACCCAGGGGGATTCCCGGGGCTCACCGGCATGGCCGTGGCTGTGATGATCGTCCCCATGGGGATCCTCCCCGTGACCCTGATCCGCCGGCGGGGCATGACGGAAGCGCTCCTCACCGTGGAACACCATGAAGAACATGCGGAAGGTGTACAGGGCGGTGACAAAGACCCCCGCCAGGACCAGGGCATAGGCGAAACCGGCCCCCGGTATGGCGGACAGATGGACCGCCTCGATGATGCCGTCCTTGGAGAAGAACCCGGAAAACCCCGGGAATCCGATCAGGGCCAGGGCACCGATCAGGGCGGTGACATAGGTCACCGGCATGTACTTGCCCAGCCCCCCCATGCGGCGCATGTCCTGCTCGTGATGCAGGGCGATGATCACCGAACCGGCGGCCAGGAACAGCAGGGCCTTGAAGAAGGCATGGGTCATGAGGTGGAAGATGCCAGCGGCGTAGGCCGAGACCCCCAGGGCCACGGTCATGTACCCCAGCTGCGACAGGGTGGAGTAGGCCACCACCCGCTTGATGTCGTTCTGCACCAGCCCGATCAGCCCCATGAAGAAGGCCGTGACGGCCCCGATCACCAGGATGAAGCCCAGGGCCACCGTCGAATGCTCGTACAGCGGGGACATGCGGGCCACCATGAAGATCCCGGCGGTCACCATGGTGGCGGCATGGATCAGGGCGGAAATGGGGGTGGGGCCCTCCATGGAATCGGGCAGCCAGACATGCAGCGGCACCTGCGCCGACTTGGCCATGGCCCCGATGAACAGCAGGATGCAGGCCACGGTGAGCAGGGACCACTCGATCCCGGGCAGGAGGCTCAGGGTGCTTCCGGAAAGCGCCTCGGCCTGGGCGAAGGTGGTGACGTAGTCCAGGCTGGAGGTATGCAGCACCAGGGCAGCGATCCCCAGGACAAAGGCCATGTCCCCCACGCGATTGACGAGGAAGGCCTTGAGGTTGGCGTAGATGGCCGAGGGCCGCCGGAACCAGAAGCCGATGAGCAGATAGGACACCAGGCCCACCGCCTCCCAGCCGAAAAACAGCTGCAGGAAATTGTTGGCCATCACCAGCATCAGCATGGAGAAGGTGAACAGGGAGATGAACGCGAAGAAACGCTGATAGCCCGGGTCGTCCCGCATGTAGCCGATGGTGTAGATATGCACCATGAACGAGACGAAGGTCACCACCAGCATCATCAGGGCGGTGAGGTTATCCACCAAAAACCCCACCTCGAAACGGATGCCGTCCATGGCCATCCAGGTATAGAGGGTCTCGTTGTAGGGGGCCATCCCGCCCACGGCGTGCTGCCAGAAGACGTACACCGAGAGCAGGAACGACACGGCCACCCCGATGATGGTGACGCTATGGGCCCCTGCCCGGCCCACCTGGCGGCCGAGGAGTCCGGCGACCGCGGCCCCCAGCAGGGGCGCCAGAACGATGGCGAGATAGATCTGTTCCATGCTCTTACCCCTTCATCTCGTCCAGATCCTGGACATTGATGGTCTCGCGGTTGCGGAACACCAGCACCAGGATGGCCAGGCCGATGGCCGCCTCGGCGGCCGCCACGGTGAGGATGAAGAACACGAACACCTGCCCCACCAGGTCCCCCAGGTAATGGGAGAAGGCCACGAAGTTCATGTTCACCGCCAGCAGCATGAGCTCGACGCACATCAGCAGGATGATCAGGTTTTTCCGGTTCAGGAAGATCCCGGTCACGCTGAGCGCGAACAGGATCGCCCCGAGCACGAGGTAATGCGACAGAGGAATCATGGTTGGTCCCGTTGTTGGCCCTGCGCAGGGTCTCCCGACGCTGCCCGCCCAGGTGGTTATCAGCCCAGGACCGGCGGCGCGCCTCCCGCCCCCGGATGGCCCATCGGCCTCCGGGGGCGGGAGGCCCGCCGGCCCGCGGTTCCGTTCACCGTTCTCGTTCTTCCTTTTCGGTATGCATCTTCACCATCCGCACCCGTTCGTTGCGCTTGACGCGGACCTGCTGGCCCGGATCCAGACGAAGGGTCTCCGGCCGCCGCCGCAGGGTCAGGACGATGGCCGCGATGATCGCCACCAGCAGGATCACGGCGGCGATCTCGAAGGGATAGACATACTCGGTGTAGAGCAGATGCCCCAGGGCCTGCGTATTGCTGTGGTCCGCCGCGGCCCGTTCCGGACCCGCCACACGAAACACATCCGCGCCCACCACCATGGCCATCAGCCCCATCATGCCCACGGCCACCACCAGGCCCACCGGCAGGTAGCGGGCAAAGCCCTCACGCATGCGGGCGACGTTGATGTCCAGCATCATGACCACGAAGAGGAAGAGCACCATCACCGCCCCCACGTAGACCAGCACCAGGAGGATGCCCAGGAACTCCGCCTCCAGCATCACCCAGTGAACGGCGGTGGCGAAGAAGGCCAGGACCAGGGCCAGGGCCGCGTGCACGGGGTTTCGCACCGTGATGACGGCCACGGCCGCCCCCACCAGCACGGTGGACAGGGCATAGAACAGGATCTCTTCGACAGTCATGATCGGCGGGGCCTCCTCATCAACGATAGGGCGCATCGGCGGCGCGGGCGGCCGCAATCTCGGCCTCGTACTTGTCCCCGATGGCCAGGAGCTTTTCCTTGGTCATGATCTGCTCCCCCCGGTTCTCGAAGTGGTAGTGCTGGATGTGGGTCTCCACGATGGAATCCACGGGACAGGCCTCCTCGCAGAAGCCACAGTAGATGCACTTGAACAGATCGATGTCGTATCGGGTGGTGCGCCGTGTACCGTCCTCCCGCTGGGCCGACTCGATGGTGATGGCCAGGGCCGGGCACACCGCCTCGCAGAGCTTGCAGGCGATGCACCGTTCCTCCCCGTTGGGGTAGCGGCGCAGGGCGTGCAGCCCGCGGAAACGGGGCGAGATGGGGGTGTTCTCCTCCGGAAACTGGACCGTGATCTTGCGATCGAACAGGTGCCGTCCGGTGAGCTTCAGGCCCAGCATCAACTCCCAGAGCATGAAGGTCTTGAAGAACTGCAGAATCGCCGTGCCCATGATCATTCTCTCCTTCAAGCGAACCACGGACCCAGACCGAAGGCGACGGCCACGCCCTCGAGGAAGAGCCAGACGATGGTCACGGGGATCAGCACCTTCCAGCCCAGGCGCATGATCTGGTCATAGCGATAGCGGGGGAAGGTGGCGCGCAACCACAGGAACAGGAACAGGAAGAAGGCCGTCTTGCCCAGGAACCAGTGGATGCCGCCGTCCAGGACCCAGCCGATGAGCGGCACCGAGAAGGCCGCCTGCGGCAGGATGCCCTCCAGGGGGGACAGCCACCCCCCCAGGAACAGCAGGGCCGTGAGGGCGGAGATGAGGATCATGTTGGCGTATTCCGCCAGGAAGAACACGGCGAAGGCCATGCCGGAGTATTCCACATGGAAGCCGGCCACGATCTCCGATTCCCCCTCCGCCACGTCGAAGGGGGCCCGGTTGGTCTCCGCCACCCCCGAGATGAAGTACACCAGGAACAGGGGCAGCAGCGGCAGCAGGAACCAGTGATAGACGCTCCCCCGCTGGGCCTCGACGATGTCCCCCAGGTTCAGGGTGCCGGCGGCCATGATGACCCCCACCAGGGCGAAGCCCATGGCGATCTCGTAGGAGATGATCTGGGCCGCGGAACGCAGCGACCCCAGGAGGGCGTAACGGGAATTGGAGGCCCAGCCGGCCACGATGATCCCGTACACCCCCATGGAGGTCAGTGCCAGGATGTACAAGAGCCCCGCGTTGATATCGGCGATGGCCATGCCGTCGTCGAAGGGCACCACCGCCCAGGCCGCCAGGGCCGGCGCGATGGCCAGGGTGGGTGCCGTCAGGAAGAGGTAACGGTTGGCGTTGGCGGGGAGGATCACCTCCTTGGTGAGCAGCTTGAGGGCATCGGCGATGGGCTGCAGGAAACCCCGCGGCCCCACCCGGTTGGGCCCCACGCGGATCTGGATGTAGCCGATGATCTTGCGCTCGGCGAAGGTGGTGTAGGCCACGGCCAGCATCAGCGGCGTCAGCAGCAGGGTGATCTTCGCCGAGATCTGCATGATCACCGGCAACCCTTCCCAGTATTGAACGATGGCTTGCATGCTCGGACCCCGCCCTATCAGACCTTGTTCAGTTCGACCGCGCCGCAGGAACGGCCCAGATTCCGGGTGGCGGCCACGCCCACGGGGACCCAGACACACCCCTCGGGGATGGCCTCATCCAGCACCAGGGGCAGACGTGCCGACTGCCCGTCCTGGCGCACCACCACCTCCCCGGCCTGTTCCAGGCCCAGGGCCCGGGCCTGGTCGGGATGGATGCGGGCCATCCCCCCGTCGCGGGCATCCTCCGTCGCCTGCAGCGGGGCCGCCCGGCGCACCAGCGGGTCCACCCCATAGGGCCCCACGGCACCGATGCGCTGCATCTTGCCGGTCATCTCCTGCGGGACCTTCAGCGGCGATCCGTCGTGGTGATGGACGGTATCGAAGCCCTCCGCCCCCGCGGCCCGGAGCCGGTCCTTGAGGGCATCACGCACCTCCTCGGAAGAGAGATACTCAAACCCCGTCAGG
>JBKGXY010000085.1:0-9774 GCA_046546415.1 Ectothiorhodospira sp. | reverse complement strand
TCCCGGAATGGCGCTTCTCAGTCGAAGACGATGGTCTTGTTGCCGTGGATGAGGACCCGGTCCTCCAGGTGGTAGCGCAGGCCCCGGGCGAGGACGGTGCGTTCCACGTCCCGGCCCAGGCGGATGAGGTCGTCCACGGTGTCGTCGTGATGCACGCGGACCACGTCCTGTTCGATGATGGGGCCCTCGTCCAGCTGGTCGGTGACGTAGTGGCAGGTGGCGCCGATGAGCTTGACGCCGCGCTCGAAGGCGCGATGGTAGGGTTTGGCGCCGATGAAGGACGGCAGGAAGCTGTGGTGGATGTTGATGATGCGGCCGGGATAGCGGGCGCAGACCTCGGGGGGGAGGATCTGCATGTAGCGGGCCAGGACCACGGTGTCGGCCCGGGCCTGGTCGATGAGTTCGCTAATGCGGGCGAAGGCGGCGGCCTTGTGGTCCGGGTCCACCGGGACGTGGTGATACGGGATGCCGTGCCATTCCACGTAGTCCCGCAGATCCTCGTGGTTGGAGAGGACGCAGGGGATCTCCGCCGGCAGCTCGCCGCTGCGCCAGCGGTAGAGCAGGTCCGTGAGGCAGTGGTCCTGCCGGCTCACCAGGGGCACCACCCGGCGTGGGGTGATGTTGTCGGTGACCTGCCAGCGCATGCCGTGGGCCTCGGCCACGGGGGCGAAGTGTTCCCGCAGGGCGTCGCCGTCGAAGGGCAGCGTGGCGGCGTCGATCTCGCAGCGCATGAAGAACCAGCCGCTGGCGGCGTCGCAGTGCTGGCTGGCCTCGGTGATGGAGCCGCCGTGTTCGGCGAGAAAGCCGCTCACCGCGGCGACGATGCCCACCCGGTCCGGGCAGGCGAAGGTGAGGCGGTGGCGGGGGCGTCGTTCGGTCATGGATTGTCCGGGTCCAGGACGACGATACCGTCCTCGTCGGCGAAGAGGAGATCGCCGGGGTTGAAGCGTACACCGGCGAAGCGTACGGGGATGTCCTCCCGGCCCTCACCGCGTTTCTGGGTCTTCAGGGGGTGGGTGGCCAGGGCCTTGATGCCCAGGGGCAGCTCGGCGCAGGCGCGGGAATCCCGGATGCAGCCGTGGATCACCACCCCGGTCCAGCCGTTCTTCACCGCCAGCAGGGCCAGCTGGTCCCCCAGCATGGCGCAGCGCAGGGAGCCGCCGGCATCCACCACCAGGACGCGGCCGCGACCGCCCCGCTCCAGCAGGGTGCGCACCAGGGAATTGTCCTCGAAGCACTTGAGGGTGACCACCTCGCCACAGAAGGCCTTCTCGCCCCCATAGTCCCGGAAGACGGGTTCACAGATACGGAGGTCCTCTCCCGGGTGCTCGTCGCACAGATCGGCCGTTCCCTGGAAACTCAACCGCCGTGAGGTCATGGATCGTTCTCTCCGCTGATTGGACAAAAAAGCGGGGCCGCACCCCGCGTCAACGCGGTGCGGCCCCCGATGATGCCTGAACCGGACGGGGGATGATGCCCGTCAGCCGCTGAACTGGCCTTCCTCCGTGGAACCCTTGAGGGCCGTCACCGAGGAGGTGCCGCCCTGGATCACCGTGGTGATGTCATCGAAGTAGCCGGCGCCCACCTCCTGCTGGTGGGAGACGAAGGTGTAGCCCTTCTCGCGGGCGGCGAATTCGGGCTGCTGCACCTTTTCCACGTAGTGCTTCATGCCCTCGCCGCGGGCGTAATCATAGGCCAGATCGAACATGTTGAACCACATGCTGTGGATGCCCGCCAGGGTGATGAACTGGTACTTGTAGCCCATCTCCGAGAGCTTCTCCTGGAAGTGGGCGATGGTACGGTCATCCAGGTTCTTCTTCCAGTTGAATGAGGGCGAGCAGTTGTAGGCCAGGAGCTGACCGGGGTTCTTCTCCTGCACCGCCTCGGCGAACTCGCGGGCGAAGCCCAGGTCCGGGGTGCCGGTCTCGCACCAGACCAGGTCGGCATAGGGGGCATAGGCCACGCCGCGGCTGATGGCCTGTTCCAGGCCGTTCTTCACGTGATAGAAGCCCTCGGCGGTGCGCTCGCCGGTGAGAAAGGGCCGGTCGTTGTCATCGAAATCGGAGGTGAGCAGCGTGGCGGCCTCGGCGTCGGTGCGGGCCAGCAGCAGGGTGGGCACGCCCATGACGTCGGCGGCCATGCGCGCGGCGATGAGCTTGTGCACCGCCTCCTGGGTGGGCACCAGCACCTTGCCGCCCATGTGGCCGCATTTCTTCACCGCCGCCAGCTGGTCCTCGAAGTGCACCCCGGCGGCGCCGGCGGTGATCATGTTCTTCATGAGTTCGAAGGCGTTGAGCACGCCGCCGAAACCGGCCTCGGCGTCGGCCACGATGGGCAGGAAGAAATCAGTGCCTTCCGGATCCTCCGGGCTGATGCCCTTGGACCACTGGATCTCGTCAGCGCGCTTGAAGGCGTTGTTGATGCGCCGCACCACGGTGGGGACGGAGTCGTAGGCGTACAGGGACTGGTCGGGATACATGGTCTCGGAGGTATTGGCGTCCGCCGCCACCTGCCAGCCGGAGAGGTAGATGGCCTCGAGGCCCGCCTTGGCCTGCTGCAGGGCCTGACCCCCGGTGAGGGCCCCCAGACAGTTGACATAGCCCTTGCGGGCGCCGCCGTTGACCCGATCCCACAGCTTCTCGGCACCGCGACGGGCCAGGGTGTGCTCCACCTGCAGCGAACCCCGCAGGCGCACCACTTCGGCGGCGGTGTAACCGCGCTTGACCCCCTTCCAGCGGGGGTTCTCGGCCCAGTCCTTCTCCAGTGCCTTGATCTGTTCTTCTCGATTCATGCCTGACCCTCTATCACTGTAGCGAATGACCCGTCACCGGGCTTGTTGTGTCCGGGCACCCGTCCCGTGGGCCGCCCCTCCTGGGAGCAGGCGGCCTGCCTGAAGGTGTCGTCTTCCCTGACCCCCGGCCTTTGACTTTGCCCAATCCAGAGTACCGTGGATGGGAATAAATGCCAGAAAGAATTTTCAATAATAGCCATTAATTGATGCAATGCAACATCGCGGTGGTCCGCTCGGCAACGGATCATGCCCTCCGCCCGGTCCGGAGCGGTCCAGAGGATGCGGCGGCGCACCATCGACTGGGTTCAACCAGACCGGGGGCGTGGTACAGTGAACGGATATCCGGCTGAAACCGCAGCAGGGGACCAGGCATGCAAGACCGCGCGCGGCAGATCGCCCGCTCCATCCTCACCGGGTTCGAGCGGCATTTCTCCTTCTTCCAGGAGATCACCAGCGGGGCCCGGGAACGCTTCGAGCAGGCGGACTGGGAGGCGGTGCGGGCCGCCTCGGTGAAACGCATCAGCTCCTACGATGAGCGGGTGCAGGAGACCCAGAGCAAGGTCAAGGCCAGCTTCGGCATGGAGGGGTTCGACAAGATCCTGTGGCAGCAGGTGAAGATCGCCTACATGGAGTTGCTGCAGCACCATTCCCGCCCGGAGCTGGCGGAGACCTTCTACAACTCCGTCTTCTGCCGGCTCTTCGAGCGCAAGTACTACAACAACGACATGATCTTTGTGGAATCGGTGGCCGACCGCGAGGATCTGGCGGAACGCTATCGGGGGTATCTCACCTTCCACACCCGCGACGGGGGCCTGGAGACCTGCATCTGGGAGATCCTTTCCGCCTTCTACTTCAACCTGCCCCATGCCGATCTCTCCCGGGATGTGGCCAACATCGCCCGCACCCTGGAACAGCGCTCGGCCTTCGGGCCCGGGGCCATGGGGGAGCTGCGCATCGATATCCAGGAATTCCCCTTCTTCCGCAACAAGGCGGCCTATCTCATCGGCCGGGTGATGCACGGGGAACGCAGCCACCCCTTCATCGTGCCCCTCACCAACGACGAGCGCGGCGGGCTGGTGGCGGACACCCTGCTGGTGACGCGCCAGGAGGCGGCGGCGGTGTTCAGTTTCGCCCGGGCCTATTTCCTGGTGAAGACGCCGGTGCCGGCGGCCACGGTGGCCTTCCTCAGCGATATCATGCCGGACAAGGCCATCGCCGAGCTGTACATGAGCATCGGCTTCCACAAGCAGGCCAAGAACGAGTTCTACCGGGACTTCCTGCACCACCTGGAGGGCAGCGACGACTCGTTCGTGGTGGCCCAGGGCACCCCAGGGCTGGTGATGCTGGTGTTCACCCTGCCCTCCTACCGCTACGTGTTCAAGGTCATCAAGGACCACTTCCCGCCGCAGAAGGAGGTGACCCACGAGCTGGTCGAGCGGCGTTACCTGCAGGTGAAGATGCACGACCGGGTGGGCCGCATGGCGGACACCCTGGAGTTCTCCGAGGTGGCCTTTCCCCTGGATCGGTTCTCCCCCGAACTGCTGGAGACCCTGCAGCGGGAGGCGACCAGTCAGGTGGAAACCGATGGGGACAAGCTGGTGATCCGGCATGTGTACATCGAGAAGCGCATGCTGCCCCTGGATGTCTACCTGGAACGGGCCGACGAGAGCGAGGCCCGCCAGGCCCTGGATGACTGGGGCCAGGCCATCAAGCAGTTGATCGGGGTGAACATCTTCCCCGGTGACCTGCTCTTCAAGAACTTCGGCGTGACCAAGAGCGGCAAGGTGGTCTTCTACGACTACGACGAGATCTGCTATCTCACCGAATGCCGGTTCCGCAAGATCCCCGAACCCGCCTTCCCGGAGGACGAACTCAGCTCCGAGGCCTGGTACTCGGCGGGCTCCAACGAGATCTTCCCCGAGGAGTTCATCACCTTCCTGAGCACCGACCCGAGGATCCGCCGCACCCTGAAGGAACTGCATCCGGAGCTGTTCGACTACCGCTACTGGCAGCAGCGGCAGGAGGAGGTGAAACAGGGGATCCATGGGGATGTCTTCCCCTACCCGCAATCCCTGCGGTTCGAATACGCCCCCCCGGCCGCCGCCCCGAGGACCGCCACGGGCTAGCCTGGATGCAGGCCGGAGGCCGGCCGCCGGGACCTGGTCCCTGGTTCGGGGCGCTCAGTCCTCGGCCCACTGCAGGGCGGCCCGCAGATAGTGGAACATGGACCAGAGGGTGAGCACGGCGGCCAGGTAGAGGAGCGCCAGGCCGATGCCCACGCCGGGCAGCCCGAGGATGGGCTGGCCGTAGAGCAGGAGGAAGATGGCGATCATCTGCGCCGTGGTCTTGAACTTGCCGATCCAGGAGACGGCCACGGCCCCGGACTGTCCGATCTTGGCCATCCATTCCCGCAGGGCGGAGATGGCGATCTCCCGGCCGATGATCACCACCGAGGCCAGGACCAGGGCGATGCCGCCGGGCTGGTCCACCAGCAGCACCAGGGCGGTGGCCACCATGAGCTTGTCGGCCACCGGGTCCAGGAAGGCCCCGAAGTGGGAGGTCTGACCCAGCCGGCGGGCCAGATAGCCATCCAGCCAGTCGGTGATGCCGGCCAGGGCGAAGATCAGGGCACTGGCCGGCCCCGCCCAGGGATGGGGATAGTAGAAGGCCACCACGATCAGGGGGATCAGGGCGATCCGCAGCCAGGTGAGCAGATTGGGGATGGAAAAGGTCATGGCTCAGTCGTCGTGTAGCGAGTCGTATACCTGTTGCGCCAGCTTGCGACTGATGCCGGGCACCCTGGCCAGATCCTCCACCCCGGCACGGCTGACGCCCCTGAGGCCGCCGAAGTGCTTGAGCAGCTGCTGGCGGCGCTTCGGTCCCATGCCGGGGATCTGTTCCAGCGAGGAGGTGTTGCGGCTTCTGGCCCGGCGCTGGCGGTGGCCCGTGATGGCAAAACGGTGGGCCTCGTCGCGGATCTGCTGGATGAGATGCAGCGCCTTGGAGCCCGGCGGCAGTATAGTCGGTGCGGGGGCGTCACTCAATACGAGGGTCTCCAGACCCGGACGCCGGGTCTCCCCCTTGGCCACGCCCACCACCTGCACCCCCTGCACGTCCAGGGCCTGGAGCACCTCCACGGCCTGGCGCACCTGGCCCCGGCCACCGTCGATGAAGAGCAGGTCCGGCAGGCGGGCCTCGCCGCGCTTGAGCCGGGTGTAGCGCCGTTCCAGGGCCTGGCGCATGGCGGCGTAGTCGTCCCCCGGGGCGATGTCCCGGATGTTGAAGCGCCGGTAATCGGACTTCAGCGGTCCCTCCTGGTTGAAGACCACGCAGGAGGCGACGGTGGCCTCCCCCTGGGCGTGGCTGATGTCGAAGCATTCCATGCGCATGGGCGGGGCCTGGAGCCCCAGGGCCTGACGCAGGGCCTCCAGGCGATCGCGCATCCCGCTGCGCCCCGCCAGGCGGGTGTTCAGGGAGAGCTGTGCGTTGTGCTGGGCCATCTGCAGCCAGCGGGCCCGTTCTCCCCGCACGTTCCAGGACAGGGTCACCTTCTGCCCCCGGCGCAGGGTCAGCATCTCCTCCAGGACGGCGCGGTCCTGGGGGGCGTGACTGAGGATGAGCTGCGGGGGCACCTCCCGGGACAGGTAATACTGGCCGATGAAGGCGGTGAGCAGGGCCCCGGGCCGGTCGTCGTCCTCTTCGGGGCGGCGGGGGAAATAGGTCCGGTTGCCCAGGTTCAGGCCACCGCGGATGGAGAAGACCTGCACGCAGGCCTCCCCCGCCCCGCCCGCGACGGCGAGGATGTCCACGTCGCCCCCCTCGCCGCTGACGTACTGCCGCCGGGTCACCTCCTGCAGGCGGGCGATCTGGTCCCGCAGGACGGCGGCCCGTTCGAAGTCCAGGCGGGCGGAGGCCGCCTCCATCTCCCGCACCCGGTCCTCGATGACGCGGGCGCTGCGCCCTTCCAGGAAGTCCACGGCGTGGGCCACGTCCCGGGCATAGGCCTCCGGGCTGATGAAGCCGACGCAGGGGGCGCTGCAGCGATTGATCTGGTACTGCAGACAGGGCCGGGTGCGGTTCTGGAAGTAGCTGTCCCGGCAGGGGCGGATGAGGAACAGCTTCTGCAGCAGGTTCAGGGTCTCGCGCACCGCCGGGCTGGAGGGATAGGGCCCGAAGTATCGCCCCGGCTGGCGGCGTCCCCCCCGGTGCAGGGTGATGCGCGGGTAGGTGTGCTGGGACAGGAAGATGTAAGGATAGCTCTTGTCGTCCCGCAAGAGCACGTTATAGCGGGGTTGGTGCTCCTTGATGAGATTGTTCTCCAGGAGCAGGGCCTCCGCCTCCGTGGAGGTGACGGTCACCTGGATATCCCGGATCTGGGCCACCATGGCGCGGATGCGGGGACTGGAGAGGTTGCTTCGGAAATAGCTGGAGACCCGGCGGCGGAGATGGCGGGCCTTGCCCACATAGAGCACCTCCCCGTCCTCGCCGATCA
This sequence comes from Ectothiorhodospira sp., assembly GCA_046546415.1. GTDB lineage: Bacteria > Pseudomonadota > Gammaproteobacteria > Ectothiorhodospirales > Ectothiorhodospiraceae > Ectothiorhodospira. The sequence continues at coordinate 2,491 of JBKGXY010000085.1, read as the reverse complement.
TGCGGTACACCCCCGGCTGGCCGGTGAGATCGGTCAGGAAGGCGCGGGCATCGAAGGTCGTCTCCGGGGCCTTGGGGTCTTCTTCGACCATGGATCACCCCCGTGCCAGATGCCGAGCCAGTTCCCGGAAGACCGCCCGGAACATCTCCGGAGTGAGTCGGCCGGTCTGGGTGTTGTAGCGGCTGCAGTGGTAGGAGTCCACCAGCGTCAGATCCCCGGGCAGCGTATGGGACCTTCCGTGGGAGAAGGGATGGGCGGAAAGGGTCAGCCCCCGGGCCCGCAGGACCGCCTGGTGGGCCACCGTCCCCAGGGCCAGGACCAGGGGACGCTCCGGCAGGGCCTCCAGCTCCGTCGCCAGGAAGCCGTTGCAGCCGCGGATCTCCGCCGTGGTGGGCCGGTTCTCCGGGGGGAGGCATTTGACGGCATTGGTGATGCGACACCCCCGCAGGACCAGGCCATCGTCCGGCCGCGCCCCATCGGGACGGTTGCTCAGCCCCATCTCGAACAGGGTGCGAAAGAGCAGGATGCCGGCATGGTCCCCCGTGAAGGGGCGCCCGCTGGCGTTGGCCCCGTGCATCCCCGGGGCCAGGCCGACGATGAGCAGGCGGCCATCGGGATCCCCGAAGGGCGGCACCGGGGCGGCGTGATAGTCGGGGTGCTCCGCTGCCACCCGGGATCGGAGCGCCACGAGGCGCGGACAGCGCCGGCACGCAGGATCGAATTCGGCCGTGGACATGGGCTTCAGGAATGGACGGGCGGCGAGCTCTGGGTGATGCCCTGATCCACGGCCAGGCGCAGCAGGTCCATGTCGCTCTCGCAGCCCAGCTTCTCCCGCAGGCGGGCCTTGTAGGTGCTCACCGTCTTGACCTTCACCCCCAGCTCCTCGGCGATCTCCTGCTGACGCAGGCCGCGCATGTGCAGCAGGAGGATCTGGCGTTCCCGGGGCGAGAGCCGGGACAGGGGACTCCTGGAGATCGTCTCCGGGGCCAGTTGTTCATGGAAGCGGGGACTGACGTGGCGGTCGCCCCGCATGGCGGTGGTGATCGCATGGATCAGCTCCTCCACGGGGCAGCCCTTGGTGAGATAGCCGAAGGCCCCGCTGTCCATGAGCCAGCGGGGGTAAGGGCCCTCGTCCTGCACCGTGAGCACGATCACCTTCATCCGGGGATCCATCTCCAGGACCCGCCGGGTGGTCTCCAGTCCGCCGAGACCGGGCATATTCAGATCCATGAGGATCACGTCGGGGCGCAGCCGGGGGAGCAGCTCCAGGGCCTGTTCGCCGGAGGCGGCCTCCCCGGCCACCCGGATCCCGGTCCCTTCCCCATGGCGCTCCAGGAGGCCGCGGATGCCGGTACGGACCAGTTCATGGTCGTCCACCAGCAGGACATCGATCATCAGTGGGGCCGGACCGGCAGTGTCGGACACTACGGAAACCTCCCAGGACAGCGGGCCTCACCAGTTCCTGAACGGGTGCTGCACCAGACTGGTGTTGTAATACCTGGGGTCGTGGGAGACTTCCTGCCCCACCCAGGACGGCATCTGCGGCTCATCCGTGGGCGCGTTGAGTTCCACTTCGGCCACCACCAGGCCGGCGTTGTCTCCCTCGAAGACATCCACCTCCCAGACATGGCCGGCGTGGGGGACGTAGTGACGGGTCTTTTCAATCATGGGGCGCATGCACAGGGTGTCCAGCAGCTCCCGGGCCTCATCCGGCGGGATGGCGTACTCGAACTCCTTCCGCTCCACCCCGAGGGTGGCACTCTTGATGTTGATGTCGGCCGTATCACCGGCGAGGCGCACGCGCACCGAGGCCTGCCGGTTGCCGCAGAGATAACCCTGCCTCAAGCGGATGCTCCGGGTGACATCGTTCTTCCAGGCATCGGATGTGACAAGGAACTTCTTTTCGATCTCTTGCGCCATCGGGCCCCAGCGTCAGCGTATTCTGCACGGATGCGCAGGATCGTAACACGTTTCCCCGGGGTTCGGGGGCCTCAGAAACGCACCAGGGCCGACCCCCAGGTGAAGCCCCCGCCGAAGGCCTCCAGAAGCAGCAGCTGGCCGGGCTGGATGCGCCCGTCCCGCACGGCCTCGTCCAGGGCCAGGGGCACGGAGGCGGCGGAGGTGTTGCCGTGGGTCTCCACGGTCACCACCACCCGCTCCATGGGCAGCTTCACCTTACGGGCGATCCCCTGGATGATGCGGATATTGGCCTGATGGGGGATGAGCCAGTCCAGCTGGGAAGGCTCAACGCCCGCCTGCTCCAGGGTCTCCTCCACGACGCGCCCGAGGGTGTTCACCGCCCACTTGAAGACCTCGTTGCCCTTCATCTGCAGGTAGGCCTCCCCGGCGATCACGGTATCGTAGCCCTTGCCCACCCCGGCGGGCACGTTCAGCAGGCCCTCGTAACGGCCGTCGGCATGCAGGTGGGTGGACAGGACACCCGGGGTCTCCGAGGCCTCCAGCACCACGGCCCCGGCGCCGTCCCCGAAGA
>JBKGXY010000084.1:0-9931 GCA_046546415.1 Ectothiorhodospira sp. | reverse complement strand
CCCACGCCGATGAGCGCCCCCAGGGCCGCCACCCGGTAGGGATCGGCACCCCGGGTGAGCTGGTAGGCCGCCAGGGAGAAGGCCCCCAGCATGCCCGCCGCCCACAGGGCCGTCAGGGTGGTGGTGGCGGAGACCGACATCCCCAGGATCTCACCGCCATAGGGCTCCAGGAGGATGTCCTGCATGTTCAGGCCCAGGGTCCCCAGGCCGATCACCACCAGCAGGCGGCGGATCTGTCCGTGGGCGCTGAAGGAACGCCAGGCCTCCATGAAGGGCACGGCCTGCTCGTTGCGTGCCTTGGCCCGCTCCCGGTTGACCGCCTCCTGCTTCCAGAGGGCGAGGAGGTTCAGGCCGATGGTGACCACCGCCGCCCCCTGGAGGACCTCGATCAGCCGCCCCGGGCTATAGTCCCGCAACAGCAGCCCGAAGACCGCCGAGGCCAGGAGCATCCCCACCAGCAGGATCACGTACAGCAGGGCCACCACCCGGGGGCGCTGTTCCGGCGCGGCCAGATCCGTGGCCAGGGCCAGTCCGGCGGTCTGGGTGGTATGCATGCCCGCCCCCACCAACAGGAAGGCCAGGGCCGCCGCCAGGGGTCCGAGGAAGAAGGGCCCGCTGCCCTCGGAGAGCACCAGCAGGGCGAAGGGCATGATGGCCAGACCCGCGAACTGCAACATGGTCCCCATCCAGAGATAGGGCACCCGCCGCCAGCCGAAGGCGGATTTATGGTTGTCCGAGCGATGCCCCAGCAGGGCCCGCAGGGGGGCAAAGGTGATGGGCAGGGCCACCATCACCGCCACCAGCCAGGCGGAGACCCCCAGTTCCACCACCATCACCCGGTTCAGGGTGCCGGTGAGCAGGACCATGGACATGCCCACCGAGACCTGAAACAGGGCCAACCGCAGCAGCCGCTTCAGGGGCAGTTCCTTGGTGGCCGCATCCGCGAAAGGCAGGATGCTGGGACCGAACCGGTTGAGCAGCCCCATGAACGCACCTGCGCCCTTTTTCCCCTTCATCGCCATTGCCTTCTCACCTCAGCTCGTCGTATCGCCCGGGTCGGACCGAAACCCCGTACCCGGATGTCACCGGGGACCCTGCGCCGGGACGGCATCAGGCGAACCCCAGGAAGTCGAAGATGTCCCGGTCCTTCATGGGCGTGGCCCGCTGGGACTCCACCCCATCCAGGAGACTCTGGGCCAGGCGCAGGTATTCCTGCTGGGCGGCCTCCAGTTCCGGTTCGGGGTCCATCTCGAAGACGGTGGACTTCTTCAGGCGGCTGCGCCGGATGACATCCAGCAAGGGAAAGTGGGCCAACCGTTGCAGACCCACCGTATCCGTGAACCGGTCGATCTCGTCGGTCTCCACGCTGCGGTTGGCGATGACCCCACCGATGCGCACCGGATAGTTCCTCGCCTTGACCTCGATGGCGGCGGCGATGCGGTTCAGGGCGAAGATGGAGTCGAAGTCATTGGCGGTGACGATCAGGGCCTGGTGGGCATGCTGCAGGGGTGCGGCGAAACCGCCGCAGACCACATCCCCCAGGACATCGAAGACCACCACGTCCGCGTCCTCCAGCAGGTGGTGCTGCTTGAGCAGTTTCACCGTCTGCCCCACCACGTAACCTCCGCAGCCGGTACCGGCAGGAGGGCCGCCGGCCTCGACACACTGGACGCCATTGTATCCCTCGAAGACGAAGTCCTCGGGGCGCAGCTCTTCCTCATGGAAGTTCACCGACTCCAGCACGTCGATCACCGTGGGGATCATGCGCTTGGTGAGCGTGAAGGTGGAGTCGTGCTTGGGATCGCAACCGATCTGGATGACCCGCTTGCCCAGCTTCGAGAAGGCGGCCGAGAGATTGGAAGACGTGGTGCTCTTGCCGATCCCCCCCTTGCCGTAGATGGCAAAGATCCGGGCCCTGCCCTCCGGGATGCGGGTATCCATGGACACCTGAACGCTGCCCTCACCGTCCGGGGGGGTCGTGCAGTCTGTATTGCAGCTGGAAGTCACACCGTCGTCTCCTCGGTCACAACCCAGGTTGTGGTTGTCGGATTTGGTCGGGAACGGGCGCAGGACCACCCCGGCAGGGGCATCTGCTCCCGGCCCTGGGGGTGGATCACGGTCTCGGGCCGCTGGGGATGCTCACGGGTCGGGGACACCCCCGCCGGGGACATGCCCCACGACCCGCGATCCCGGGGACATCAGCCGCCGAGCCTGCGGTGATACCAGAGGTTACGCCCCTCGTTGTAGATCAGCCAGATGATCCCGGCCCAGACCATCAGGTCCGCCAGGTAGAAGACCAACGGCCGGCCATCGTCGGGATCATACCCCAGCCAGGTCTTCATCCCCATGCCCAGGGTCAAGCCGCCGAAGAACAGCAGCACCGACAGGACGCGATGACGCTGGACCTGGTCATTGAACTCCATCTCGGCCAGTTCCTCCTCGCTCCATGGCTGCTCTTCCTCGTATCCCTCCCCGTCGTGGTCCTGTGGTGGCTGTTCCATCCCCTCGTCATGGACCGTCTCGGCCGACTGCCGCGCGGCGATGGGCACCCCGCATCCCGGGCAGGTGGGCGCCTTGTCGGAGACCTGCCGTCCGCACTCCGGACATTCGATCAATGCCATATTTCATCCCCTTGGAAACCAGAACGCCCCGATCCCGGGCGAACCCGACAGGGCTAAGGAAAGCGGCGAGGTGTCGGACCGCCGCCCGCGATCGGGTTGGAACCTCAAACGCTGCATGATACAAGGCGATCCTCAACTGGTGAATACTTGTCCGCCCGGGCCGCCTTTGTCCGGTGCCCCGGGGAGCACGGCATGACGGACGGTGACGGCACAAGGGGATGCGTACCCCGGCGGATGAGGGAGCCCGCCGAAGGGGATCAGACCAGGCCCAGGGACAGCATGGTCCGGCCCACCCGAAGGAAGCCGGCGATATTGGCCCCGGCCACGTAGTCCCCGGGGAGACCGAAGGACTCGGCGGTCTCGAAGCTGAGACGGTGGATCTGGACCATGATCTCCCGCAGGCGGGACTCCGTATAATCAAAGCTCCAGGAATCCCGGCTGGCATTCTGTTGCATCTCCAGGGCACTGGTGGCCACACCGCCGGCGTTCACCGCCTTGGCCGGGCCGAACAGGACCCCTACCTCTCGAAACAGGCGCACCGCCTCGGGGGTGCAGGGCATGTTGGCCCCCTCGGCCACCAGCCGGCAGCCGTTGCTCGCCAGGGTGCGGGCATCCTCCCCGGTGAGCTCGTTCTGGGTGGCGCAGGGCAACGCCACGTGACAGGGCACCTCCCAGATTCGACCTGCCTCCAGATAGCTGGCACCCGGCTTACCCTCGGCATAGGCGCTAATGCGTCCCCGCTCCACCTCCTTGATGCGCTTGACCCGGTCCACATCGATGCCATTCCAGTCCACGACCACGCCGTTGGAATCGGAACAGGCCACCACCCGTGCCCCCAGGGCCAGGGCCTTCTCCATGGCATAGATGGCCACGTTGCCGGATCCGGAGACGATGCAGGTCTTCCCCTCCAGATGATCCCCGCGGACCTTGAGCATCTCCTGGGTGAAGAAGACGACGCCGTAGCCCGTGGCCTCCCGCCGCGCGCGGCTCCCCCCCCAGTCCAGCCCCTTACCGGTAAAGACGCCGGACTCGTATCGGTTGGTGATGCGCTTGTACTGACCGAAGAGATAACCGATCTCCCGCTGGCCCACCCCGATGTCCCCGGCGGGCACGTCGGTGTGCTCCCCCAGGTGACGGTAGAGCTCGGTCATCAGGCTCTGACAGAAGCGCATGATCTCCCCGTCGGAACGGCCCTTGGGATCGAAGTCGCTGCCCCCCTTGCCCCCGCCGATGGGGAGCCCGGTGAGGGCGTTCTTGAAGATCTGCTCGAATCCCAGGAACTTGACGATCCCCAGATACACGGAGGGATGGAAGCGAAGCCCGCCCTTGTAGGGCCCCAGGGCGCTGTTGAACTCCACCCGGAAGGCGCGGTTGATGCGGGTGTGGCCCTGGTCGTCCTGCCAGGGGACGCGGAAGAGGATCTGGCGCTCGGGTTCGCACAGGAGATGGATGATGCGCTGCTCGGCCAGTTCCGGATGACGCTCCAGTACGGGCCCCAGGGTCTCCAGGACCTCCCGCACCGCCTGATGAAACTCCCGTTCGCCGGGGTTTCGGCGCAGGACTTCCTGATAAAGGTGTTCCAGTTGCCCGCCCAGGACCGATGCCATCGCGCCCTCTGCTCCGCTTGCCGTAGGTGCCGGGGCGCAGCCTACAGCATGCGAGCCCCCCTGTCCCGGAGTGGGCCCCGGAGCATCAGACCTTGAAGCGACCCACCCGGTCCTGGAGATCCGCTGCCAGCCGCGCCAGTTCCTCACTGGCGGAGGCGATCTGGTCGGCCCCCGAGGCGGTGTGCTCCACGCCGTCGTTGATGTTGACCACGTTGCGGTTCACCTCCTCGGCGACGGCGGACTGCTCCTCGGCGGCGCTGGCGATCTGGGCGTTCATGTCGTTCAGGTTGCCGACGGATCGGGTGATCACCTCCAGGGACTGACCGGCCCGCCCCGCCTGTTCCACGCCCTCGCGGGCCTTGGTACGTCCCTGGTCCATGGCCTTCACCGCCTGGGAGGCCCCGGACTGCAGGCGCTCGATCATCTCCTGCACCTCGTTGGTGGAGGCCTGGGTACGCGACGCCAGGGTGCGCACCTCGTCGGCCACCACGGCGAAGCCCCGGCCCTGCTCCCCGGCCCGGGCCGCCTCGATGGCGGCGTTCAGGGCCAGCAGGTTGGTCTGTTCGGCGATCCCCCGGATCACGTCCAGCACCTTGCCGATCTCGTCGCTGTCCGTCGAGAGGCGGCCGATGACCTCCGCGGTATTCTCCACCTCCCGGGCCAGGGCCTCGATGGTGTGGATGGTCTGCGTCACCTCCTGGCTGCCGGACTGGGCCTGCTCATCGGTGTTGCGGGTGGTATGAGCCGCCTCTCCGGCGTTGCGGGCCACCTCCTGGACGGTGCTGGTCATCTGGTTCATGGCGGTGGCCACCTGCTCCACCTCCGATTTCTGGTGCTGCACCTGCTGGCGCGTCTCGCCGCTGGTGGCGGAAAGTTCCTCCGCCGCCGCTGCCAGCTGCGCCGAGGCCCCCACCACCTGTTTCACCAGTTCGTGCACCCGTTCGGCGAAGCCGTTGAAGGCCCGGGCCATGTCACCGATCTCGTCCTGGCTCTCCACCGGGAGGCGCTGGGTCAGATCCCCGTCCCCTTCGGCGATGGCCCGCAGGTGCGTGGTGGTGGCCCGCACCGGGCGCACGATGGCCCGGGTGAGGAGCAGACCGAGGCCGCCGGCCAGGAGGGCACCGAGGAAGGCCGTACCCACCATGACGGAGGTGGCGGTGGCGGCGGCGGCACGGGCCGCGTCGTCGGCACTGCGCCGCTTGCGGGTCATGTCCTGCTTCAGGTCGTCGAACAGATCCTGCAGGGTGGCCAGCTCCGTCAGGGTACGGTCCTGATAGATCCGCAGGGCCTCGCTTCGCTGCCCTTCCTCCTGGGCCTCGAGGATGTCGTGGGCGCTCTCGTGCAGGCGCTTGTGCGGGTCCTCGATGGCGTCGAAGGTGCGGCGGAATCCATCGGAGGCCTCGGTGTAGGCGGGGCTCTCACGGAAATCGTAGTACCACTGCCCGAAATCGCAGCGGGTGGGATCCAGTTGCCCGGAAAAGTCGGAATCCAGGATGAAGGTGTTGGCCAGGTCGTTGACCCAGGCCAGGTGATCCACCTCCTTTTCCACCTGGAACAGGGCCTGCTCGTAGGCCGCGGCGGAGGTCTCATGGGCCGTCCCCAGACGGGTCAGCCCCATCCAGCCGATGAGGGCAACGATCACCAGGAGCGTCAGGACCATACCGAAGGACAACGCCAGCTTGCGGCCGATCGTGAGAGAAGAAGCCATCATGTACACCCACCTGCGGGTCTTGGCACGCCATCGAGGGCGCGTCTTTGTTGTTTGCCGTCCACGGCAGCTCGGTCGCCGGTTGTGCGCCCTTCCCTGAAAGGCATTCCAATGCCCCGGGGGTGCCGTGGTGATGCCATCCCCTTATCGGCCACGAGGCCCCATACTTGACAAGGGCCAACCGGGCCAACTTTTCATGATAGGTCCTCAATCCTCCCCTTCAAAGACCCGCACGCAGTTGCGTCCGCCGGACTTGGCCCGGTAGAGGGCCTTGTCGGCCCGCTGCAGGGCCAAGTCCGGAGAAGGGTCTTCAGGGCGAAGACGCGTGATGCCGATGCTCACGGTGACGGGGATGCACCCCCCCTCCACGCACACGGGGCTCTGGGCCACCCGGGCCCGCAGGCGCTCGGCCATCTTCACGGCATCCCCGACATCGGCGTCGGGCAGCAGCACGGCGAACTCCTCGCCCCCCACCCGTCCGGGCAGATCGATGCGCCGCAGCCCCTCGCACATCCGATCCGCGAAATCCCGCAGCACGGCATCCCCCGCGGAGTGGCCAAAACGGTCGTTCACCGCCTTGAAGTGATCCAGGTCCATCATGAGCACGGCGGCCTGGTGGTCCCGGTGGCGCGACAGCCAGGCCAGTTCCTCCGATACCCGGGCCAGGAAGTGGCGCCGGTTGGCCAGCCCCGTGAGGTAATCGGTGGTGGCCAGGGCCCGCAGCTCCTCCTCCATGCGCTTGCGCGCGCTGATATCGGCCACCGTGCCCACCATGCGCAGGGCCCGGCCCGAGGGATCGCGGCGCACCACCAGGCCCCGGGCCAGGATCCATTTCCAGCCCCCGCTCCCGGTCCTCACCCGGTGTTCGAGGACATAATGGGGGGATTGTCCCTGCAGATGGGCCTCCAGGGCCTCCTTCAGGGGCTCGCGGTCCTCGGGGTGTACCCGCGCGATCCAGTCGATGGAGCGGCTCATGCCACGCCCCCCCGCAAGCTCCAGGATCTCATCGCAGCGAGGGGAGTAGATCACCCGGTCGGAGGGCAGATCCCAGTCCCAGACCCCGTCCCCGGCCCCCTCGATGGCGAACCGCCAGCGCTCTGCGTTCTCCCGCAGGGACTGGGTGTCCCGGGTGCGTTCGATGGCGATGGCGGCGAGGTTGGCCTGGTCCTGGATGCGACGCATCTCCCCTGCATCCGGGGCACCGACCTCCGCCCGGCAGAAGGCAAATACCCCCAGGACCTCACCGGAGGATGCGAGGATGGGGACCGCCCAGCAGGCCGCCACACCCGCCTTCTGGGCCATGTCCCGCTCCCGGGTCCAGGCGGGATCGCGGGCGATGTCCTGGGTGATCACCACCTGGCGCGTTACCGCCGCCCGGACACACCCCCCCGCGTCGCGATCGACCCGCAAACGCTTCAAGACCCGTCGAAAACCGTTGGGCAGGCTCGGGGCCGCCGCCAGACGGAGGAACGCCCCTTCCTCCTCGGTCAGCAGGATGGCGCAGTGCTGTCCGGGCCACTCATCCGTCTGCTCGATCCCTTCCGCCAGGGCGTCCAGGATCAGCTTCAGATCCGCCCCATGGGCCAGCAGCGAGAGCACCCGATTGCGCGCCCGTTCCCGTTGTTCATTGCGCCGGCGTTCGGTGATGTCCGTGAGCACCCCCTCCAGCGCCAGCAGCGTCCCGTCGGGGCCATAGCTGGCGGAGCTGTAGTCCTCGATCCAGACCCATTCCCCGTTGATCGTGGACAGGCGGTATTCGCGCCGGAAGCGTCGCCGCCGCTGGCGGGTGTGCTCCCGCAGTTCCCGTTCCACCCGCTCACGATCCCGGGGATGCATCAACTCCGCGAACGGACGCTCCTGCGATACCAGGTCACTGGCGGCATACCCCCAGCGGGTCACGTTGGACGAGATGTATTCCACGGGCCACCCCGGACGGGGGATCCAGCGGCAGACCACCACGGGGCTGGACTCCACCACCTTCTGGGCGGTCTCCAGGGCCTCCAGGGCGGTGATCCGGTCCACGGCCAGGGACAGGTTCTCCGTCAGTTCCTCCAGGAGGGTCGTCACCTGGGGGCTGAAGACCCCCGCCTCGTCGGCGAACAGATTGAGGGTGCCGGCCACGGCCCCGCGGCGGCCCAGGGTGAAACGGGCCAGCGCACGATGCCCGGCGCTTGCGGCGGCCCGGGTCCCGGGCTGCGGGCCCGGATCATCGCTCAGGTCATTGAGGATCAGCCGCCCCGGCTGATCCTTCTCTTCATGCAGCCATTCCTGGGCGCCGGGGTGTGGATCCACATCCCCCACATCGGCCCCGAAACGGGCGAAGAGGCGCAGTCTGCGCACGTCCATGGTCTCCCAGAGGCCGATCCAGCAGGCACTGAATCCACCCACCTCCACGGCTATGCGACAGACCTGATGCAGCAGATCCCGCAGCCCCACCTCGCGCACGATGGCCTGGTTCACTCGCCCCAGTAAGTGCTCCATGCGGCGCAGCCGCTGGGTGCGGCGCATGAACTGGCGCAGGTAGGTCATGTCCCGGAGGATCACGGCGCAGCAGCGCAGGCTGCCGTCCCCGTCCCGGACCGCGTCCTGTTCCACATGGGCCTGGATCACCCGGCCCCCGCCTCCGATGAGGCGCCGTTCCCCGGCATGGCCCGCCACATCCCCCGCGGGCATGCGGTGAAGGCGTAGGCGGTCGGCGGCGCGGTCATCGGGATGGGACAGATCACCCCAGGCGATCCCCTTCAGCCGCTCCCGTGGATACCCCAGGATCTCCGCGAACCGGTCGCTGAACCCCAGCCAGGCCCGACCCTCGGGGGCAACCAGGGCCATCCCCACGGCGTGCAGGTCATAGAAGTGACGCAGGGTCGTCTCGCCCTGGCCGTCGGCCTTGAAGGGGGGGAGGCGTTCCGCGAGGCCGCACATGCACCACCCCGGATCCCCCTCCTCCGGTCGGGCGTCCATGACCATGACATCGGCCCGGAACCCCCGGCCGCCGGCATCGGTGAATGGCAGATCCTGGGCCAGGGCACCGCCCTCATGGCGCGCCCGGTCCATGAGATGATCCAACACCCCCGGATCCTCGGCCACGAGCAGATCCCCGACATGGGTCGGTGTTCCACCCTCCGCGGCACTCCAGCCCAGCAGATCCCCGGCGGCCTCATTGGCGGCGCGGATGGTCCCCGCCCGATCCACCCAAAGGCGGGCCAGCGGCAGAGCGGCTGCGTCGATATCCGAAGGCCCCTGGCGACCCACCTCCAGGGGTTCCCCTTGCCGTGAAACGGTCCAAGCGCCTTCCCGCATCGCCATCCACCGGTCTCCGGTACCGGCCCCGGTCCCCGGGGTGCTGAAAAGGGCAGCACCGAGCGGCCCCGCCCCAGTCGATGCAAGCGGAGACGGACAACCCTGCTGCCCTGCCCTGAATACTACGTAAAGGATAGTCCTTTTCCCGGCACACCACCCCCTGCCTGCAGCGATCCGCAGGGGTGATCCGAAATAAGGATCCGAACCATCGACGAACGGGCCCATACCTCCCTCAGGGGGGGTCCGGCGGAGAGGGGCGTAGGGGGCGGACGCGAGGGACCAGAGGGAACAGACAAGCCAGAAAACAGAAAGGGCCCACCAGGGGGCCCTTTCTGTTCTTGCTTCATTCCCATTTGACTTGACCACTGCTGTGGTCGATAATGGGAATGTTGATATGGCGTCCCCACGGGGATTCGAACCCCGGTCGCCGCCGTGAAAGGGCGGTGTCCTAGGCCTCTAGACGATGGGGACTAGAGAAAGCGTTTATTTTATCATCAAAAAACGATTTTTCAATCTGTTTTTGATGCCTTGCTGCAAAATCAACAAAGACCCTTGCAGAAAGGAAACCAGACCTCGAGGATTGATACCTCCTTCGGGTCAGGTCTTGATAAAGTATCCGAATCCATGGACATTCTTTACTTGTTTGGTGGAGCCAGGCGGGATCGAACCGCCGACCTCCTGCATGCCATGCAGGC
>JBKGXY010000083.1:0-9962 GCA_046546415.1 Ectothiorhodospira sp. | reverse complement strand
CCCGCATCCCCGACACCCACCTGGTGATGCACGGCTCCTCCTCGGTGCCCCAGGAATGGCTGAAGATCATCAACGAGTACGGCGGCGACATGGGCGAGACCTACGGTGTCCCGGTGGAGGAGATCCAGGAGGGCATCAAGCACGGCGTGCGCAAGGTCAACATCGACACCGACCTGCGCATGGCCTCCACGGGCGCGGTACGCAAGTTCCTTGCCGAGAACAAGAAGGAGTTCGACCCGCGCAAGTTCCTCAAGGCCTCCACCGCCGCCATGAAGGACCTCTGCAAGGCCCGCTACGAGGCCTTCGGCTGCGCCGGCATGGCCTCCAAGATCCGCCCCGTGCATCTGGACACCATGGTGCAGCGCTACAAGTCCGGCGAACTGGCCCCCAAGATCCAGTGAGCCAGCCGCCCGGGGCGGGATGCCCCATCACCGCCTGCGGGTGCCCCGCGCCCGCAGGCGGACCCTTCCGGACCCCGCCTTGTGCGGGGTCTTTTTGTCAGCGGCGGTCCTCAGCGGGAGGAGGGAAGCGGGGTGGGGGATGGCGGCGTGGGGACGGGCAGCGGTTCCGGGACCGCCACCTGCGTCTGCCGCGGAGGGCCGATGCCTTCGAGATAGCCGGCCTTGTGCAGCTGGCGGATCTGATCCCGGATCCAGGCCTCCCGCTGAAGCACCCGGGGGGAGGGCCGGGTCACGCTCATGCGCCCCGGTCCCGGCAGCACCGCCGCCAGGCGGGCCGCCTCCTCCAGGGTGAGTCCCGAGGCCGGTTTATCGAAAAAGATCCGGCTTGCCGCTTCGATACCATACGTGTTGGGCCCGAACTGGGCGCTGTTGAGGTAGACCTCCAGGATGCGCTGTTTGGGCCAGAGCAGTTCGATGAAGACCGTCAGGTAGGTCTCCAGGGCCTTGCGCGCCAGGGTGCCTTCGGGCCAGAGGAAGAGGTTCTTGGCCGTCTGCTGGCTCAGGGTGCTGGCCCCCCGCAGGGGGGCCCCCCGGAGCCATTCCCCCAGGGCGGTACGGATGGCCCCGAGATCGAAGCCGTGATGCCGCAGGAAGCGCTGGTCCTCGGCGGCGATGACGGCGAATGCCGCCTCCGGCGCCATGGCCTCCCATGGGATCCAGTGGTGGTGTACCGCCACCCTGTGCGCCGAGCTGGGTCCGGAATGTTCGTGGCGCAGGATGAAGGCCGTGGTGGGGGGGTCGAGCCAGCGCAGGGCGCTGATCCCCATGAAGGTGACCACTAAGACGAGCCCGGCAAATGCCATGATCATCCGGGACAGGGTGCGCAGGGTTCGGGATGGGCGGAGAGACCGGTTCACGGGGCGGACCTGGGGAGTGATTGGCCCTGGTGGATGCGGGCCCATCTCCATGATGGGCATTCATGCCAGGGAATTGAAGCCGTTCGCTGTCTTTGAGGACACATGCCTTTCCAATCAGGGGGGCGTTCACCTGCTTCGGGTCTCCTGGGATGACCCGGCGGGGAGGGGACAGGGACCCCTTCCGGGCCAGAATCTCATGATGATCGGGTGGGTGGAATGCCCTCTAAACGGAATTCAGGCGCATGTTTCATCTCATGGGATGTATTTTTTGTGATGGGCGGAGTCGTTTTGCCCGCCGGCGGATCCTGGCCCTCCGGGCTGGGCCGTGCATGATGTCATGGGCACGCATGGACAGGCCCGTCACGACCGGGAGGAATGCGGCATGACGATCCCCAGGGCATGGATCCCGGGCCGTCCCGGACGGTGTACGGTGTCGTGGGTGCTGTGTCTCTGGGCGATCCTGATGGCCACGCCCGTGCAGGGGGCCCGGATCACCCTGGATATCGGGGCTCTGGAAGGATCCGGCGTGGCCATGGAAGGGGTTCGGGGCCGCCTGGACACGGGGGGGGCCGGGGCGCCGCACCTGACCTTGCGGGTGGATCGACTGCGCCTTCCCCCGCCGGTGGGCCCCCTGGAGGATCTGCGCCTGGATTGCCCCGGGGGACGGCTGGGGATGGGGGGGCTGGCGTGCCCGGATCTGCGCATGGTCCTTCCGGGTCCGGGGACGGTGACCGGGCGGCTCCATCTCGAACGGGACGGCCGGCTGGACCTGGATCTGGACCCCTTTCCCCTGGCGGGAGGAGAGGTCGGGCTGCGTCTTCGCGGGACGGCGGACGATTGGCGGGCGCGGGTGCGAGTCCGCGGGATGGAGGTGTCCGACCTGGCGGAGGGGGCACGCCGCCGGGGACAACCACTCCCGGACTGGACGCTGGCGGGCCGGCTGGACCTGGATCTGACCCTTCGGGGCCGGGGCGCACGCCCCCGGGGGATGGCGGGTCGCCTGGCCTGGCGGGATGGGGGGTTTGGCAACCCCGTGGGGACCCTGGCGGGGGAAGGGCTGGATCTGGTCCTGGAGGGGTCGGCCCGGGCCACCGGAAGCGGCTGGACCGGCACCCTGGAGGCGGATGCGCGCTCGGGAGGGGCCTACCTGGACCCGGTGTTCCTGGATCTGGAGACCCATGCCCTCAGCCTGGGAGTGGAGGGCGGCTGGGATGGGGGGCAGGTGCGTGTGGACGATCTGCGCCTGGACTGGGGTTCGGCTTTGTCCCTGGAGGCCCGCGGGGAAGGGCGTCCAGAGGCCTTCCCCGAAGGGTTTCGTGGCCGGCTGGATCTCAAGCGGGCGCGTTTCCCCGAGGTCTACGAGGGACTGCTCCGTCCCTTTGTGCGGGGTACCGTACTGGGCGATCTGGAGACTGCCGGGGCGCTCTCGGCCCGGATGGACTGGGATGGACGCCCCCTGCGGGCGGCGGTGACCGTCTCGGGGCTCTTCGCCGATGATCGGCGTGGCCGCCTCGGCCTCTACGATGCCGACGGGCGTCTGCTCTGGGACGCCCGGGGCGGGGCGCCGACGAGCCACCTGGGATTCCAGGGGGGGCACCTCTATCGCATCCCCCTGGGGATGACCCGCGTGGCCCTGCAACTGGAGTCGGATGGGGTGTACCTGCCCGGTGAGATCCGCATCCCGGTCCTGGATGGGGCCCTGCAGGTGCATGCCCTCTCCCTTCAGGGGCTGGATGCGGGGGATCCGGAACTGGCGTTCGAGGCCAGCCTCATGCCGGTATCCATGGGACTCCTGGCGGCGCACCTGGGGATGCCCCCCTTCAGCGGGACCCTGTCGGGGAGCATCCCCCGGGTGCACTACCGGGACGGGGTCCTGTCCGGGGACGGGCGTCTGGTGGTGCGGGCCTTCGATGGCCAGCTGGTAGTCCGGGACCTCACCCTGCGGGAGCCCTTCGGGGTGGCCCCGGTCCTCACCGGCGAGGTGGCGCTGGATGGGCTGGATCTGGCCGCCGTCACCGATACCTTCGAGTTCGGACGCATCCAGGGGCGTCTGGAGGGGTACGCCCGCGATCTGGAGTGGGTGAACTGGACCCCCGTGCACTTCGATGCCGCCCTCTATACCCCCCTGGAGGGCCGTTTCCCCCGCCGTATCAGCCAGCAGGCCCTGGACACCCTGGTGGACCTGGGCGGCGGCGTGGGGGGCGTGCTGGGGGGCGGGTTCCTGCAGTTCTTCGACACCTTTGGCTATCGCCAGCTGGGTCTGGCCTGTCGTCTGGAGGGGGACGTCTGCCGCATGCGGGGGGTGGCCCCCGGTCCGGAGGGACAGGGGTATTACATCGTCCAGGGGGCGGGGTTGCCCCGGGTAAACGTCATCGGTCACACCCGTCGGGTGGCCTGGCGGGACCTGCTGTCGCGGCTGGCCACCGCCCTGGAGCAGGGCGCCGCGAAAGGGGAGGATCCCGGTCCGTGATCCCCCTCATCCCCTTGTCCCTCGCCCGTCCACGTCCCAGGATACGGGCTCCCCATCGTCCCGAGGCCCGCAACCGTGCCCGTTCCCGAACTCCTTGCCCCCGCCGGCACCCTCAAGGCCCTGCGCTACGCGCTGGCCTACGGGGCCGATGCCGTCTATGCCGGCATGCCCCGCTACTCCCTGCGGGTACGCAATAATGCCTTCTCCGACCTGGAGACCCTGGCCGAGGGGATCCGCCTGGCCCATGGGGCGGGTCGCAGGTTCCTGCTGGCGGCCAATGTGTGCCCGCATCCGTCCAAGCTGGAGACCTTCGAGCGGGATCTGGCACCGGTGCTGGATCTGGGGCCCGATGCCCTGATCATGGCCGATCCGGGGCTGATCCTCCGGGTGCGGGAGCGCTGGCCGGAGGTGCCGGTGCACCTGTCGGTGCAGGCCAATACGGTGAATGCGGCGGCCGTGCGTTTCTGGCAGGGGGTGGGGGTCCGTCGGGTGATCCTCTCCCGGGAACTCTCCCTGGACGAGATCGCGTCCATCCGCCAGGCCTGCCCGGACGTGGAACTGGAGGTGATGGTGCATGGGGCCCTGTGCATCGCCTATTCCGGACGATGCCTGCTCTCGGGGTACTTCAATCACCGGGACGCCAACCAGGGGGCCTGCACCAATGCCTGCCGCTGGCGCTACCGCCTGCACCCCGCCGTGGAGGATGACACGGGGGAACCGGTGCCGGCCGCCGGACGACACCCGGGGGCGGGGACCCCCTTCCTGCTGGAGGAGGGGGAGCGTCCCGGCCAGCATATGCCCGTGGAGGAGGATGACCACGGGACCTATATCCTCAATTCCCGGGATCTGCGGGCCCTGGAGCACGTACCGCGTCTGCTGGAGCTGGGGGTGGACGCCCTGAAGATCGAAGGGCGCACCAAGTCCCATTACTACGCCGCCCGCACCGCCCGGGTCTACCGGCGGGCCCTGGACGGGGCGGCAGCCGGCCATCCACCCGGGCCGGAACTGTTCTCCGCCCTGGATGGGCTGGCCCACCGGGGCTACACCGACGGCTTCCTCTCCCGGGGGCGGGCCGGGGCCGGACAGAACCTCGAGCGCGGGGATTCCGGGTCCGGGCGCCGCCGGTTCGTGGGGGAGATCCTGGACTACGAGCCGGTCCGAGGCCTGGCCCGGGTGGAGGTGAAGAACCGCTTCGCCGTGGGGGACCGCCTGGAGCTGTTGACGCCCTCGGGTGAAACGGATCTCACCGTGGAAGGGCTCCTGGACCGGGACGGATACCCGGTGGAGTTGGCCCCCGGGGCGGGGCATCAGGTGCAGCTGCCCCTGCCGCCGGGGGATTACACCCTGGGGCTGCTGCTGCGCCACCTGCCCGGGGTCTCGGGGGCAAAGGACCCTTGAAGCCGCCGTCCCCCTGGCCGACACTAGGATCAGCGATGACCGCCCTGGATGGAGTCCCCATGAACCGCCTTGTCCCCCGTTCGTTCCCTGCGGCCTGCATGGCCCTGCTGGTCCCGTTGCTGCTGTCCGCCTGCGTCACCGTCAATATCTACTTCCCCGCCGCCGCGGCGGAGGACGCCGCCCGCACCATCGTGCGGGATGTGCTGGGGGAGAACGGGGAAGCCCCCCGGGGACGGGAGGAGCCGGAGGCGGAACCGGAGGCCTTCAACGGCACCGCCGCACGGGTGCTGACGGCGGCCCTGGATCTGCTGGTGCCCCCGGCCCATGCCCAGTCCCCGGACATCGATATCCGGACCCCCGCCATCGATGCCCTGCGTGCCTCCATGCGGGGGCGCAACGCCCGTCTGCGGCCTCATTTCCGGTCCGGGGCCATCGGCCTGACCCGGGACGGCGAGGTGGCCGTGCGGGATCTGAACACGGTGCCCCTGCGGGAGCGGGCCGCGGTGCAGCAACTGGTGGCCGAGGAGAATGCCGACCGCAAAGCCCTCTACCGGGAGATCGCCCGGGCCAACGGGCATCCGGAGTGGGCCGGAGATATCCGCGAGACCTTCGCGCGGGTGTGGGTGGAGGAGGCCCCGGCGGGCTACTGGTACCAGGATCGTCAGGGCCGGTGGCAGCGCAAGTGATCCCCGACGGGGCTGCCGGGTCCTCAGGCCGTTTCGGAGGGGGAGGCGAGGGCCTGTTCCAGGACGGCGTCGGCGGCACTGCGGGTCACCTGGCCCGCCTCGTCCACCCCCAGCCATTCCACGCGGCCGTTCTGCACGATCATGGCGTAGCGCTGGGAGCGAATGCCCATGCCGCTGGCACGGGCGTCCATGTCCAGGCCCACGGCCCGGGTGAACTCGGCGTTGCCGTCGGCCACCATCAGGATCCGCCCGTCCACCTGATGGATCTCACCCCAGGCGTTCAGGACGAAGATATCGTTCACCGCCAGGCAGAGGATGCGCTCGATCCCCGCCGACTTCAGGCGGTCGTGACGGGCGATGAAACCGGGCAGATGGACGCCGGAGCAGACCGGGGTGAAGGCCCCGGGCACGGCGAACAGGGCCACCCGATGGCCGGAGAACAGCTCCATGGTGTGTACGGGCTGATCCCCCGTCGGGGTCATGATCCGCAGGGTGACGTCGGGAAGGGTATCGCCGATGTGGATGGTCATGGCTCGCTCCTGGTTCGGCCTTGTGGGGATCGTCTTATGGATCGGTCCACCGATCAACCCCACGGGTCGTGGGCACCGGAGCGTTTCCGGGGGCGAAGGAGGGCGTCATGACGCTGAGGCAGCGTTCCGAAAGGCTCCGGCAACTGCTGGAGGAGACGGATCCGCAGGAGATGTCCGGGCTGCGGGCACGCCTGTTGTTGGGGGCCCGCGCCCTGGTGCTCATCGTCCGGGAGATGACCGGGGGGCAGCTCAACCTCCACGCCATGAGCCTGGTCTATACCAGCCTGCTCTCCATGGTGCCCCTGCTGGCCCTCTCCTTCTCCGTACTCAAGGCCTTCGGGGCCCACAACGCGGTGGAGCCCTTCCTGCTCACCCTGCTGGAGCCCCTGGGTGCCCAGGGGGAACAGATCGTGGTCAACGTGGTGCAGTTCGTGGAGAACATGCGCGTGGGGGTGCTGGGTTTCGTGGGGCTGATGTTCCTGTTCTTCACCGTGGTGGGCCTGATCCAGAAGGTGGAGGCGGCCTTCAATTACATCTGGCAGGTGAACAGCCCCCGTGGCCTGGCGCAGAAGTTCTCCAATTATCTGAGCGTGGTCCTGGTGGGGCCGGTGCTGGTCTTCTCCGCCCTGGGGATCACCGCCTCGGTGATGGCCACGGACATCGTACAGCAACTGATGGCCTACGGCTGGATCGGCGGATCGGTGGAACTGCTCTCCCGTCTGGTGCCCTACCTGCTCATCACCCTGGCCTTCACCTTCGTGTACATCCTCGTGCCCAACACCCGGGTCCGGCCCCTGCCGGCCCTGGGGGGCGGGGTCGCCGCTGCCCTGCTCTGGCAGACCACCGGCTGGGGCTTCGCGGCCCTGATGGCCGGTTCCACCCGCTACGACGCCATCTACTCGGGATTCGCCATCATGATCATGCTGCTGTTCTGGCTGTATCTGAACTGGCTCATCCTGCTGGTGGGCGCCCAGGTGGCCTATTTCATCCAGCATCCCCGTCGCCTGCGTTTCCCCCGGCCGGTGGACGAGGGGGATCTGCCCACCGGGGTGCGCGAGCGCCTGGCCCTGGGGGTCATGGCGCTGGTGGTGCGGCGTTTCAGCGACGGCGAAGCCCCCCCCGGGGAGGTGGACCTGGCCCGCGTCCTGGATCGCCCCCCGGAGATGATCGAGGCGATCCTGCGCCCCCTGCGAAGGGCCGGCCTGGTGGTGCCCGCCGGGACCGCGGAAGGCGGCTATCTCCCGGCCCGTGACCCCGGGGGGGTCTCGCTCATGGAGGTCCTGCAGGCGACGCGCCAGGGCCCCGGTACGGAGTCGGAGGAGGCATTGGGGGATGAATCCCTCCGGGGGGTCTACCGGGAGATGGAAGAGGCACTTCAGGGGGTCCTGGAGGGGCGCACCCTGCGGAGCCTGATGGAGGGTACGGAACCGCCCGGCGCCGCGCCCGGGACGGATCGCGGGGGCTGATCCGGGTCGGTGCCGGGGCCTCATGTCACGTAATTGTCATATCGGGTTCATAAACGTGACATGGCCCCTTCGCATACTCTTCGTGTCTGAAATCGCGGCCACCGTTACATGGCATCCGGTGGTCCCTCATCCCCGCCAACCATCTCTGGAAATGAGGAAGATGATGAAACACCTGAAGAAGACCCTTGCTGCCGGTATCTCCGCAGCCCTGCTGGCCTCCGGCCCCGCCCTGGCGGAGGACGACGTGGATCCCGATCTGCCCGAATACGAGCGCACCTCCGGCGTGTCCGGCAACCTGACCTCCGTGGGTTCCGACACCCTGAACAACCTCATGACCCTCTGGGCCGAGGAGTTCAACCGCTACTACCCCAATGTCAACATCCAGATCCAGGGTGCCGGCTCCAGCACCGCGCCGCCGGCCCTGACCGAGGGGACCTCCAACTTCGGCCCCATGAGCCGTGAAATGAAGTCCTCCGAGGTGCAGGGCTACGAGGAGGCCCATGGTTATCCCCCGACCCCCGTGGCCGTGGCCGTGGACCTGCTGGCGGTGTATGTGAACAAGGATAACCCCATCAAGGGGATGTCCATCCCGCAGGTGGATGCCGTGTTCTCCTCCACCCGCCGCTGTGGCCATTCCGAGGACATCACCCGCTGGGGCCAGCTGGGCCTGGATGGTGACTGGGCCGACCGGGATATCGCCCTCTATGGTCGTAACTCCGTCTCCGGCACCTATGGCTACTTCCGTGACAACGCCATGTGCGGCGGTGACTACAAATCCTCTGTGAACGAGCAGCCGGGCTCCGCCTCGGTGGTGCAGGGGGTGACCGAGACCAAAAACGGGATCGGCTACTCCGGTATTGGTTATCGGACCTCCGGCGTGCGCGCCATCGCTCTTGGCAAGGAGGAGGGCGAACTCCACAAGCCCACCGCCGAGAACGCCGCCAACGGCAAGTATCCCCTGGCCCGCCCGCTGCTGATCTACACCAACAAGCACCCCAACCGGGAACTCCCCCCCATGGAGCGCGAGTACATGAAGATGGTGCTCTCCAAGGAAGGTCAGGAGACTGTCGAAAAGGACGGCTACGTCTCCCTACCGGCCTCAACGGTTGAGGAACAGCGCGAGAAGCTCGGTATCGAATGATCCGCAGGATCTGAAAGCACTGCCTCCGATCGCCCCGCCTTGGCGGGGCGATCGTCATTTTGAAGCGGGTTTCATCGAATTGTCATCTTGCTGGGGTACCGTGTGCGCCGTCCGCTTCCGGGTGGACCGAAGCCCCCTCATCCAGCATGCAAGCACCCAGGACGGCTCTACCCATGAACGAATCGGTCGTCGCATCCCCCGACCGGGGTGTCCCCGGTACCGAGCAGGGCCCCCTGCCCAGCGGCAGGCGTCGGGCCCGGCTGCGCCGATGGCGCGCCTTCAAGGATTCCGCGGCCCGCTACGGCATCGGCACGGCCGGCGTGGGGGTGGTCATCGCCCTGGGGTTGATCTTCGCCTACCTCTTCTTCGAGGTCTTTCCCCTGCTCGCCCCGGCGGACGTGGAACCCCAACAACGCTATGAGCTCCCCGTGGAGGGGGACGAGCGGCCGCTCCATCTCGCCATGGAGCGTTATGAGGAGCTGGGGGCCCTGTTCTCGGACCGGGGCACGGTCACCTTCTTCGAGACGGGGGATGGCGAGGTGCGGGAACGCACCGCCCTGCCCGTGCCCGACGGGGCGGAGGTCACGGCCTTCAGTCATGCCGAGAACCGGCAGGAACTGGCCGTCTACGGTCTGTCCGACGGTCGCGCCCTGGTGGCCCGGCACGCCTACGAACTGACCTATCCCGACGACAAGCGCTATGTGGAGCCCAAGGTGGAATATCCCCTGGGCGAGTCTCCGCTGGAGCTGGACCCGCGTGGACGACCCCTGGAATCGGTGGATGTCCAGGAAGGTCGGGACGGTTTCGCGGTGGCGGCCATCACCGAGGACCAGCGGCTGAGGCTTTCCCTCTTCGAGACCAACACCAACGCCCTCACCGGCGAGACCACCACCGAGCAGGAGGACTTCACCCTGCCGGCGGCTCCGGACCGCATGCGGGAGGTATTGCTGACC
>JBKGXY010000082.1:0-9985 GCA_046546415.1 Ectothiorhodospira sp. | reverse complement strand
GGGGCCACCGCGGTGCGCACCGTGAGGGCACGGTCATAGGCGGAGATGCCGGTGGACACCCCCTCCGCCGCCTCGATGGAGACGGTGAAGTTGGTGCCATGCTTGTCGTGGGTGTCCCCCACCATCAGGGGCAGGCGCAGCTGCCGGCAGCGCTCCCGGGTGAGGGTGAGGCAGATCAGCCCCCGACCGTAGCGGGCCATGAAGTTGATGTCCTCGGGACGCACCCGGGAGGCGATCATCAGGAGATCCCCTTCATTCTCGCGATCCTCGTCGTCGACAATGATCACCATGCGCCCCTGGCGCAGGTCCTCGAGGATCTCATCGGTGTCGTTGAATGCCATAGTCAGCCGCCGTGGGGGAATGGGCCGGAGCGAGGCCCGGTCTAGATCTGGTTCTTGCGTTCCGCCAGCCAGCCCAGGAGCAGGAAGGCCCCGATCACCACGGGGGCCAGCCAGAGGGTGTCCACCTGGAACAGGCCCTTGGCGATCCACGGGGTGATCAGGACCGTCAGGGCCCCGTAGCCGAAGACGCACATGACCACGAAGGCCAGCAGGCGCATCACCCGGGGCCAGTGCCGCACCGCCCCCTTGACCATGCGGTTGATGTCGCTGCCGTAGATCACCAGCAGGGTGGCCACGAAGGCCAGGGCCAGCTGGCTCACATACCCCCGGAGCCAGGCCCCGGCATCCAGAAGCAGGGCGTCGAACCATTCCAGGATGGCCTGCAGGGCATTCTCCATGATGAAGACTCCGGCATCGGTTATGGATCTATTTGAGGAATCCGTGTTCCGCCAGGAAGGACTCGCTGATCCCGGCCCCGGGGCGCGCGGCCCGCTCCCCCAGCAGGAGGCGTTCCAGGTAGCGGGCGATGAGGTCCACCTCGATGTTCACCCTTGTCCCCACCCGGTAGTGCCGGATCAGGGTCTCCTGCTGGGTGTGCGGGACGATGTTCACCGAGAACACGGCCCCGGAGACGGCGTTCACCGTGAGGCTCACCCCGTCCACGCTCACCGAGCCCTTGGGGGCGAGGTAGCGGGCCAGTTCGTCCGGCACGCGGATATCATACCGCCAGGAACGGGCCTCCGGGGTCACGGCGGTCACCTCCCCCAGGCCATCCACATGCCCGCTCACCAGGTGTCCGCCCAGGCGGGTGGTGGGGGTGAGTGCCTTCTCCAGGTTCACCGGGTCCCCCACCTGGAGCCCCCCCAGGGAACTGGCGGAGAGGGTCTCGCGGGAGACATCCGCCGCGAACCCGTCCCCGGGCAGTGCCACGGCGGTGAGGCAGACCCCGTTGACGGCGATGCTGTCCCCCAGGCGTACGTCGGTCAAGTCCAGCTTCCCGGTGCGGATGCCCAGGCGCCGGTCCCCCCCACGATCCTCCATGGCGGTGACGGTCCCCACGGATTCGATGATGCCTGTGAACATGCCGGACTCCGGGACGGATCATTCAGGGGGGTAAAGATACCGCATCCGGCGGGGCCGTGGGGCGTGCGATGGGGGGGCCGAAGACTCATCCCGCCCCCGGCCCACGCCGGTCCCCCCGTTCGCCCGCCGGCTTCGCCCCCTGCAGGGTGAGGCGCCAATCCCGTCCCACGGGGCGCACCTCCCGGATCTCCAGGGGGATACGTTCCGCCATGTGCTGGAGGGGCAGCCGGAACAGCCCGCGGGCATCCGTGCCCATCAGGTGCGGCGCCAGGTAGAGGATGCACTCGTCCATGAGCCCGGCCTGCAGCAGGGCCCCAGCCAGGGTGGGACCGGCCTCCACGTGGACCTCGTTCACCTCCCGCGCCACCAGCTCCGCCAGCATCGCCGCCAGGTCCAGATGCCCGTGCCGCTCCGGGAGGGCCTCCACCCGGGCACCGGTGGCCTCCAGGGCGGCCCGCTGCCGCTCCAGGGCCTCTCCCGCGGTAAAGACCCACACCGGCCCGCCGGGGGGCGTGAACAACCGGGCCCCGGGGGTGAGCCGCCCCGTGCGGTCCAGGATCACCCGTACCGGCTGGCGCACGGGCCCGTCGATGCCCAGTTCCGCGGGGGACAGGCGCAGGTTCAGACGCGGATCGTCGGCGGTCACCGTGCCCATGGCCGTGAGCACGACGGAGGCCCGGGCCCGCAGGCGTTGCACGTCGGCCCGGGCCGCCTCGCCGGTGATCCAGCGGCTCTCGCCGTCGGCCATGGCGGTGCGTCCGTCTAGGCTGGCGGCCAGTTTCACCCGCACCCAGGGACGGCCCCGCTCCATGCGGGCGACAAAGCCCGGGTTCAGGGCCCGGGCCTCGGCCTCCAGGAGCCCCGTCTCCACCTGCACCCCGGCCTGGCGCAGGCGTGCCAGACCCCGGCCGGCCACCCGGGGGTTGGGGTCCTCCATGGCGGCCACCACCCGGGCCACCCCCGCCGCGATCAGTGCGTCGGCACAGGGGGGGGTGCGACCCTGGTGACTGCAGGGCTCCAGGGTCACATACGCCGTGGCGCCCCGGGCCGCCTCCCCGGCGGCCCGCAGGGCCAGGACCTCGGCGTGGGCCTCGCCGGCGCGGGCGTGGAACCCCTCCCCCACCACCTGCCCGTCCCGCACCAGGACGCAGCCGACCCGGGGGTTGGGATCGGTGGTGTACAGGCCACGCTCCGCCCACCGCAGGGCGCGGGTCATCATCCCGTGGTCCTGGGCGGTAAACGTGCTCATATCATCCAGGCGGGGACGGGCATGGCCGTCACGGGGACGCGATCCATGGCCCTCAACCCTTTCCGTCGGCCGTGCGCCCGGCCAAAGCGTCGGGATCCTCCTTTTCGAGGCGTTCCACCGCCTCGCGGAAGGCCTGCACATCGGCAAAGCTCAGGTACACGGAGGCGAAACGGATATAGGCCACCTGGTCCAGGGCCAGGAGTTCCTCCATGACCCATTCCCCGATGCGCCGCGCGGGGATCTCCCGCTCCCCCTGCCCCCGGGCACGGCGCTTGATCCGGACCAGGGCCGCCTCGATGCGGTCCGTGGACACGGGGCGCTTCTCCAGGGCATGCATCATCCCGGCCCGCAGCTTGGTCTCGCTGAAGGGCTCGCGGCCGCCGTCCTGCTTCACCACCCGGGGCAGGTTGAGCTCGGCCCCCTCGAAGGTGGTGAATCGTTCGCCGCAGACCACGCATTCCCGGCGGCGGCGCACCTGATCCCCCTCACCCGCGAGGCGGGAGTCCACCACCCGGGTATCCGGGGCGCTGCAGAAGGGGCATTTCATCCCCGCCGGGCCTCCCGGGGCGATCCCGTCGGGACGCGGCGATCAGCCGCGGCCATAGACCGGCAGGCGCTTGCAGACCTCCAGCACCCGGCCCTTGACCTGCTCGATGACCGAATCATTGCCCAGGTCATCCAGGACATCGCAGATCCAGCCGGCCAGATCCCCGGCCTCCTTCTCGGTGAAGCCGCGGGTGGTGATGGCCGGGGTGCCGATGCGCAGTCCGCTGGTGACGAAGGGGGACTGGGGATCGTTGGGCACGGCGTTCTTGTTCACGGTGATGTTGGCGCGGCCCAGGGCGGCGTCCGCGTCCTTGCCGGTGATGCCCTTGTCGATCAGGTCCACCAGGAAGAGGTGGTTGTCGGTGCCACCGGAGACCACCTTGTAGCCCCGCTCCATCATGCGCGCGGCCATGGCCCGTGCATTGGCCACCACCTGCTGCTGGTAGGCCTTGAAGTCCGGTTCCAGGGCCTCCCTGAAGGCCACGGCCTTGCCGGCGATGGCGTGCATCAAGGGGCCGCCCTGGGTGCCGGGGAAGACCAGGGAGTTGAACTTCTTCTCCAGCTCGGGATTGCTTCGGGCCAGAATGATCCCGCCGCGGGGGCCACGCAGGGTCTTGTGGGTGGTGGAGGTGGTGACATCGGCGATCTGCACCGGGCTGGGATAGACCCCGCCGGCCACCAGGCCCGCCACGTGGGCCATGTCCACCAGCAGATAGGCCCCCACCTTGTCGGCGATCTCGCGGAAGCGCTGCCAGTCCACCACACGGGAGTAGGCGGAGAAACCGGCCACCACCATCTTGGGCTTGTGCTCCAGGGCCAGGCGCTCCACCTCGTCGTAGTCGATATAGCCCTCGTCGTCGATGCCGTAGGTGACGGCGTTGTAGATCCTGCCGGAGAAGTTCACCTTGGCGCCGTGGGTCAGGTGCCCGCCGTGGGCCAGGCTCATGCCCAGCACGGTGTCCCCGGGGTTGAGCAGGGCCATGTACACTGCGGCGTTGGCCTGGGAACCGGAATGGGGCTGGACGTTGGCGTAGTCGGCGCCGAAGAGTTCACGGGCCCGTTCGATGGCCAGGCGCTCGGCCACGTCCACATATTCGCAACCACCATAGTACCGCTTGCCCGGATAGCCCTCGGCATATTTGTTGGTCAGCACCGAGCCCTGTGCCTCCATGACCCGTGGACTGGCATAGTTCTCCGAGGCGATCAGTTCGATGTGCTCTTCCTGGCGCCGCGCCTCGGATTCGATGGCCTGCCACAGTTCGTCATCGTATCCGGCGATACTCATGTCGATGGAAAACATTCGGGAACTCCCCGCAAAGCGATTGATAAGAAATCTCAAAAAGGATTGAATGTTAACGGATTCCGGCGTCGGACGCACGTAAGCGGCCGCGCCGCCCCCTGCCCAAAGGAGGACGGAACATGTCCAGACAATTGATCAATAAAGGCTTTTCCGCCCTGGCGGCCACGCTCTGCCTCATCCTGGCCCACGGGGCCGTTCAGGCCCAGGACCGTTTCCTCACCATCGGCACCGCCGGGGTCACCGGGGTCTACTATCCCGCCGGACAGCGCATCTGCCAGTTGATGAACCGGGACCGGGATGAGCACGGCCTGCGCTGCAACGCTGAGAGCACCGGCGGCTCGGTGTTCAACCTCAACGCCATCCGCGCCGGGGACATGGACGTGGGGGTGGTGCAGTCCGACTGGCAGTACCACGCCTACCACGGCAGCGACCGCTTCGAAGACGCAGGTCCCAACGAGGAACTGCGCGCGGTCCTGTCCCTGCATCCGGAGCCCTTTACCGTTCTGGTGCGCGCCGACAGCGACATCCAGCACTTCGAGGACATCCGCGGCAAGCGGGTGAACGTGGGCAACCCCGGCTCCGGACAGCGGGGCACGGTGGAGCGGCTCATGGAGGCCTACGGCTGGACCATGGACGATTTCGCCCAGGCCTCCGAGCTGCCCTCCCGGGAGCAGGGGCAGGCCCTGTGCGACAACCGCATCGATGTGATGCTGTTCACCGTGGGTCACCCCTCCGCCGCCATCCAGGAGCCCATCGCCACCTGTGACGCCCGCCTCGTCCCCGTGGACGGCGAGGTGGTGGACCGGCTCATCGAGGACAATCCCTACTACTTCCGTGCCACCATCCCCGCCGGGTTGTATCCGGGGCAGGAGGAGGACGTGACCACCTTCGGGGTGGGGGCCACCCTGGTCTCCTCCACCGACACCTCCGAGGCGGCCATCCACGCCCTGGTGAAGGCGGTGTTCGAGCGCTTCGACACCTTCAGGACCATGCACCCGGCCTTCGAGATACTGGAGAAGGAGGCCATGGTGCGCGAGGGACTCTCCGCCCCGCTGCATCCGGGGGCCGAGCGCTACTACCGCGAGGCGGGCCTGCTGGACTAGGACCGCCCCCGGATCGGGCCGGCACGCCCGGCTTCCGATCCGGGGCCCCTACCCGAAGAAGACCCCGGAACCGGACTCCCCCGTGCTGAAACGGGGGCCCCTGTGACCGCCGCCGGTGGCCAGGGACCCGCGCCGGGCACTGGACCGACATGATTGGAGGAGCGGATGCAAGCGGCGGAGGAAACCACGCACCGGGATCAACCCACCCTGGCCGCACGCATGGAGACCGGTGCCCGGGAACCGGGGGCCCTGGGACGGCGGGTGATCGCCGCCACCGCCCTGGCCTGGTCCCTGTTCCAGCTCTGGATCGCGTCCCCCCTGCCCTACTGGCTGGATCTGTTCATCGTCTCCGAGACCCGGGCCCGGGCCATCCACCTGGCGTTCGCCGTCTTCCTGGCCTTCATGGCCTTCCCCGCCATGACCCCACTGGCCCGCATGCGCCCCCTGGCAGGGCCGTTGTTCCTCCCCGCCGGGCTCGCCCTGCTGGCCCTGGCGGCCCAGGGCGGGTCCACGCCACAGACCGCCCTCCCCTTCGCCGCCATGGGCACGGTATTCCTGCTGGCGGCCTGGGCGGCGCTGCGAGCCCACCCCGGGCGACAGGGCACGCCCGCCGCCGACGTGATCCTGGGGCTGATGGCTGCCGTCTGCGCGGCCTATCTCTTCCTCTTCCATGAGCAGCTGGCCCAGCGGCCCGGAAGCCCCACGGTCCTGGACCTGACGGTCGCCGGCTGCGGCCTGATCCTGCTGCTGGAGGCCACCCGGCGCACCCTGGGGCCGGCCCTCATGGTCATCGCCGGATGCTTTCTCGCCTACCTTTTCGCCGGCCCCTGGATGCCGGAGATGATCGCCCATGCCGGGGCATCGTTCAGCCGCGCCATGTCCCAGCAATGGCTCTCCACCGAGGGGGTGTTCGGCATCGCCCTGGGGGTCTCCACCAGCTTCGTCTTCCTCTTCGTGCTCTTCGGCGCCCTTCTGGAGAAGGCGGGGGGCGGGGGGTATTTCATCCGCGTGGCCTTCGCCCTGCTGGGCCATCTGCGGGGCGGGCCCGCCAAGGCGGCGGTGGTGGCCTCGGGGATGACGGGCATCGTCTCCGGATCCTCCATCGCCAACGTGGTCACCACCGGCACCTTCACCATCCCGCTGATGAAGAAGGTGGGCTTTCCCCCCCACAAGGCCGGGGCCGTGGAGGTGAGCAGCTCCGTCAACGGACAGCTGATGCCGCCGGTGATGGGGGCGGCCGCCTTCCTCATGGTGGAGTACGTGGGCATCCCCTACGTGGAGGTGATCCGCCACGCCTTCCTGCCGGCGGTGATCTCCTACATCGCCCTGTTCTACATCGTCCACCTGGAGGCCCTGAAGGCAGGGATGGAGGGCCTGCCGCGGCGCGGGGGCGGCACGCTGCGGGGACGGCTGCTGGCCTGGGGGCTGACCCTATCGGGGGTATTCATCCTGGCCGGCGCCGTCTACTACGGCCTGGGGTGGATCCAGACCGTGGCCGGGGCCGCCGCCTCGCCGATCATCGCCCTGCTGGTGCTGGCCGCCTACCTGGGGCTGCTGTGGCTGGCCTGCCGCGCCCCGGCCCCGCCGGGGCCGGAGACCGAGTGGACGGAGCCCCCCGCCCCCGGACCCACACTCCAGGGCGGGCTGCATTTCCTCCTGCCGGTGGTGGTGCTGGTGTGGTGCCTGGTGGTGGAACGCCTCTCGCCCGCCTTGTCCGCCTTCTGGGCCGTGGCCTTCCTGATCTTCATCATGCTCACCCAGCGCCCCCTGGCCGTGCTCATGACCCCGGGAACCGCCCGCGGCACAGCATCGGAGTCATCCCTGTCCGGAGCCCTCGCAAAGGCGATGCTGCTCGGGCTGCGGGAACTGGGAGAGGCCCTGGTGCTGGGGGCGCGCAACATGGTGGGCATCGGGGTGGCCACGGCGGCGGCGGGCATCATCGTGGGCACCGTGGCCATGACGGGCATCGGTCTGGCCATGGCGGACCTGGTGGGCTTTCTCTCGGGGGGCAATCTCCTGGCCATGCTGGCGCTCACCGGGGTCATCTGCCTGATCCTGGGCCTGGGTCTGCCCACCACCGCCAACTACATCATCGTGGCCACCCTCATGGCCCCGGTGATCGTGGAGCTGGGTTCTTCCCAGGGGCTTTTGATCCCCCTCATCGCCGCCCATCTGTTCGTCTTCTATTTCGGCATCATGGCGGACGTGACGCCCCCGGTGGGGCTGGCCTCCTTCGCCGCCGCGGCCCTGTCCGGCGCCGACCCCCTGCGCACCGGGGTGCAGGCCTTCATCTACAGCCTGCGCACCATCACCCTGCCCTTCCTGTTCCTCTTCAATACCCAGTTGCTGCTCATCGGCGTGGAGGGCCCCGTTCAGCTGCTGCTCACCGTGTTCGGGGCCCTGACGGGGATCCTGATCTTCTCCGCCGCCACCCAGGGATGGCTGATCACCCGCAGCCGCTGGTACGAGAGCCTGGCCCTGCTGCTGGCGGCCCTGATCCTGTTCACCCCCAACCTGTTCATGGACCGCCTGCATCCCCCGCACGAGGCCCTGCCAGCGGCGCGCCTGATGGAGATCACCGAGGACCTGCCCGCCGGCGCACGCCTGCGTATTGCGGTGGAGGCCATGGACGCGGAGGGCCGCCCCGTGGAACGGGTCGCCATGCTGCCCCTGGGAGAATCGGGTTCTGCCCGTGAGCGGCTGAACGATGCGGGCCTGGGGGTGACGTCCATGGGGGATCAGGTCCGCATCGGCTTCGTCTCCTTCGGCAGTCCCGCCGATCGCATGGGGCTGGAATCCGGCTGGCGCATCACCCGGGTGCTGGTACCCACCGAACGACCCGCACCGGAATGGTTCTACCTCCCCGCCCTGGCCCTGGTGGCGGCGGTGGCGGCCCTGCAGCGCAGACGCAGCGGGATGGCGGACCGAGGCACAGGATGAGCCGCCCGCGGAACCTCACACCCCAGGGAGGGGACCAACCCGGGGACACCCCGACAAGAAAGCCCGGAGCGCGCACGATGGGTAAAGTGCTGCAGAGACTGGAACGCAACATCCGGGGCCGGGATTTCGTCGCCGGGGACCTGCACGGGATGTTCAGCCTCCTGGAGCAGGGTCTGGAGCGGCTGGGCTTCGACCCGCAGACGGACCGGGTGATCAGCGTCGGTGACCTGGTGGACCGGGGCCCGGAATCCCACCGCGCCCTGGAGTTCCTGGAACGCCCCTGGTTCTTTGCCGTCCGGGGCAATCACGAGGACCTGCTCCTGGCCTCGGAGACGGACCCGGAACTGGCCCTGGACTGGATGATGCACAACGGCGGGGCCTGGTGGGGCGGACTGGATCCCGCCCTGCAGGATCGATTCCGTCGCCGCCTTCGGGCCCTGCCCCTGGCCATCGAGATCGACACCGATCCGGGGCTTGTGGGTGTGGTCCACGCCGATGTCCCCGAAGGGATGGACTGGAACCGATTCCTGGATGCCCTGGCCACCGATCCCCGGGTCCGGGATCACGCCCTCTGGTCGCGGCACCGCATTGGACGCCTCCGGGACAGCGCGCGGAACACCTCGGTGCAAGGACTGGAGGCCCTGCTGGTGGGACACACCCCCGTGCCCGAACCCCTGCGGGATGGCAATGTGTGGTTCCTGGACACGGGTGCTGCCCAGGGCGGCCTCCTGCCCGAACCGTGCCTGACCCTGGCGCAGGTCCAGCCCCGCTTCGCACTGCATGTCTTCCCATCCGGCCCCATCCCTGCGGGCACGCCGGACACATGATGCCCGGCAGGGCTTGAAACCCGCCTCCGGACGTTCAAGACTCGCAGCTTGTGCACTGCACCCCGGGCTCCGTATAATCCCGGGAGTTTTTGATTTTCCAAATAAATACAATCACTTTCGACGATGGTGAACCTGATGAGCGGAGAATCCTTCCACCCCCCCGTGCGCACCCTCATGGGCCCCGGCCCGTCGGACGTGAATCCCCGCGTCCTGGCCGCCATGGGCCGTCCCATCATCGGCCATCTGGATCCCGCCTTCGTGGGCATGATGGATCAGATGAAGGTGCTGCTGCAGTACGCCTTCCAGACCGGGAACGAACTGACCCTGCCCGTCTCCGCCCCGGGTTCCGCCGGCATGGAGACCTGCTTCGTCAACCTGGTGGAGCCCGGCGACAAGGTGGTGGTGTGCATCAACGGGGTCTTCGGCCAGCGCATGAAGGAGAACGTGGAGCGCTGCGGCGCCACCCCCGTGGTGGTGGAGGACGACTGGGGCCGCCCCGTGGATGCCCAGAAGCTGGACAATACCCTGGCCGCCCATCCGGATGCCCAACTGGTGGCCTTCGTCCACGCCGAGACCTCCACCGGCGCCTGCTCCGA
>JBKGXY010000081.1:0-10055 GCA_046546415.1 Ectothiorhodospira sp. | reverse complement strand
ATGGCCGACAGCAGGGAAACCCGGTTCCAGCAGGACATCATCAACGCCATGGAGGCAGGCGGCTGGAGAGTCGGCGTGGCCAGCGGCTATGACCGGACCTCGGCCCTCTACACCGAGGATCTGCTGGGATACATCCAGGACGCCTGGCCCGGGCGCTGGGAGAAGTTCTGCAAGGCCAACCCCCAGGCGCCGGAGAAGGGGTTCGTGCAGAAGCTGGTGCGTGAACTGGAGCGGGCCGGCACCCTGGAGGTGCTGCGCCATGGCTTCAAGGTGCCGGGGGTGAAGTTCGATCTGTGCAACTTCCAGCCCGATCACGGCATGAACCCGGATTCCCTGGCCCGCTATCGGGCCAACCGCCTGCGGGTGGTGCCGGAGGTGTCCTATTCACCCCATGCCCGCGAGAAGGGGCAGGGGAGCGGGAGCTACAACCCGCGCCTGGACCTGGTGCTGTTCGTCAACGGCATCCCCACCGCCACCCTGGAGCTCAAGAGCCAGTTCAGGCAGACGGTGGAGAACGCCAAGCGCCAGTATCGCCATGACCGCCCAGTGAAAGACCCGGTCACCCGCAGGCCGGAACCCCTGCTCACCTTCAAGCGCGGCGCCCTGGTGCATTTTGCCGTGAGCCAGGCCGAGGTGGCCATGACCACCCGGCTGGCCGGGAAGGAGACCTTCTTCCTGCCCTTCAACCGGGGCACGGAGGAGGGCGGTGCCGGTAACCCGCCCCCCGCCGATGACCAAAGCTATGCCACCGCCTACCTGTGGGAGGATGTCTTCGCGCCGGATGCCTGGCTGAAGATCATCGGCCGCTTCCTGCACCTGGAGCAGAAGACCGAGGAGGATTTCCACGGCCGCCGCCAGACCAGGGAGACCCTGATCTTCCCCCGCTATCATCAGTGGGAAGTGGTCAACCGGCTGATCCAGGCCACCCGGGCCGAGGGGCCGGGGCGGCGCTACCTGGTGCAGCACAGCGCCGGGTCGGGCAAGTCCAACTCCATCGCCTGGACCGCCCACCAGCTGGCCAACCTCTACGCCGAGGATGGCACTAAATTGTTCAACTCGGTGATCGTGGTCACCGACCGCACGGTGCTGGACAGCCAGCTGCAGGAGACCATCTACCAGTTCGAGCATGCCCACGGCGTGGTCTGCCCCATCACCCGGGACATGGGCAGCCAGAGCAAGTCGGAGCAGCTGGCCGAGGCCCTGGCCCACCACACCCGCATCATCATCGTCACCCTGCAGACCTTCCCGGCCCTGTTCGATGCCCTGGACAAGCGCCCCAGGCTGGCCCAGGGCCACTATGCGGTGATCGCCGACGAGGCCCATTCCTCCCAGACCGGCAGTTCGGCCAGCAAGCTCAAGGCGCTGCTGGCGGCGGCGGGAGAGGAGGTGGAGGACGATGCAGGGGAGATCAGCGCGGAGGCCATGCTGGATGCCGCCGTGGCGGCGCGTCGGCCCAGTGAGCGCATCAGCTATTACGCCTTCACCGCCACCCCCAAGGCCAGGACCCTGGAGCTGTTCGGCCGCCCGCCGGACCCGGACCGGCCCCCGGCCGCCGACAACACGCCCGAGCCCTTTCACCTGTACTCCATGCGCCAGGCCATCGAGGAGGGGTTCATCCTGGATGTGCTGCAGAACTACGTCACCTACAGCACCGCCTGGAAACTGGCCCATCCCGATGGGGAAGACCAGGAGGTGGATTCCAGGAAGGCCTCGCGCACCCTGGCCCGGTGGGTGCGGCTGCACCCCTACAACATCGCCCAGCGGGTGGAGGTGATCGTTGAGCACTTCCGGGACAACGTGCGCCACCTGCTGGATGGTCAGGCCAAGGCCATGGTGGTCACCGCCAGCCGCCAGGAGGCGGTGCGTTATCAACTGGCCATGCGCCGGTACATCGAGGGCCAGGGCTACAACGATGTGCACCCCATGGTGGCCTTCTCCGGCAGCGTGCCCCCTGATGAGGAGATCCCCGAAGAGGTCACCGAGACCAGCACCCTGCTCAACCCGGAGCTCAAGGGCCGCGCCCTGGACAAGGCCTTCGATACCGACGACTACAACGTGATGATCGCCGCCAACAAGTTCCAGACCGGTTTCGATCAGCCCAAGCTGTGCGCCATGTATGTGGACAAGAAGCTGCAGGGGGTGGACTGCGTGCAGACCCTCTCCCGGCTCAACCGGCTGTTCCCGGGCAAGCAGACCTTCATCCTGGACTTCTTCAATGACGAGGCCGTGATCCTGGAGTCCTTCGCGCCCTACTACCGCAAGGCCGAGCTGGCGGATGTGTCCGATCCCCAGGTGGTGTACGACCTGCAGCGCAGCCTGGATGCCAGTGGCATCTATCAGTGGCCGGAGGTGGCGGCCTTCGCCACGGCCTTCTTCGATCCCAAGGCCCCGGCGGCGAGCCTCAGCTACCACTGCCGGCCCGCCCAGGAGCGGTTCCGGCATCGTTATCAGGCGATTCTGGAGCAGCAGCAGACCTGGCAGGAGGCGCGCGACCAGGCCGAGCGCAACGGCGATGACAAGGGGCTGAGGCGTGCCGAGCAGGAACTCAAGGATGCCGGCACCACCCGCGATGAGCTGGATCTATTCCGCAAGAACCTGGCCAGCTTCGTGCGCACCTATGAGTTTCTGAGCCAGATCGTCCCCTTCGACGACACGGAACTGGAACAGCTGTGCGTGTACGCCCGCCACCTCCACCCCCTGCTGCGCCTGGACCGGCTGCTGGACGAGAACCCCATCGACGTCAGCGAATTGGAACTGACCCACTACCGTCTGACCAAGCACGAGGAGAAGCGCCTGCGCCTGGAAGACGCGGATGGGGACTACGGGCTCAAACCGGTCAGCGAGGTGGGTTCGGGCAAACCCCATGACCCGGCGAAGCAGCGTTTGGACGAGATCATCCAACGGCTCAACGACCTCTACGGCGCCGAGGTCAGCGACGACGACAAGCTGCATTTTGCCCATGGCATTGCCGACCGCATCGAGCGGGACGAGGCGGTGATGGCCCAGGTGCGCGGCCACAGCGAGGATCAGGTGATGCACGGCCTGTTCCCGAAAAAGGTCACGGACGCCGTGCTGGATGCCCTGAACGACCATGAAAGGCTCAGCCTGCCGGTATTGGAGAACGAAAAGGCCGGGAGGGCATTCGCGCTTCTGATTCTGAGGTTGCTGGCGGAGCGGTCCGGGCGGGGGGACCATGCATCGGCCTGAGCCGGTATCGGCCCTCGAACGCGTCATCCATGTCGGATCTTGACACCCTCCCCACGGCTAAAGCCGGGGGCTTCTCGCGCAATACTGGTGAATCCAATCCAGGCCAGGGCCAAGGCCACACCCATTGCCAGCTCTGCGGCCGGGCCGAGGTGCTTACACGGCATCACCTGATCCCGAGAACCCGGCACCGGAATCGGCGCAACAAACGCCTGTTTACCCGGGATGAGGTGCGGGAGCGGGTCATCTGGGTCTGCCGCCCGTGTCACAGCCAGATCCACCGGGTGCTGGACGAGAAGACCCTGGAGCGCAAATACAACACCCTGGAAGCACTTCAGAACCATCCCGACCTTCGCAGCTTCACCCAGTGGATCGCCAGCAAACCGGCCGGCTTCAAACCCAAGGGGGGACGGAAACGGCAGCGATAGCCTCCACCTTCACAGGGGCTGGCCATCGTCCATGGGAGGGGTCTGCGGTGGGGCCATCCCCGGACCTCACCACATCAGGTCATCCGGCACCTCGTAGCCGGCGTAGGGGTCGTCCTCGTCGTTGCCGCCGGACGGTTCCGGGGCGTTGCGCACGATGACCCGTTCGGGGTCGCGCTCGGCGATGCGGTCGGCCGTCTCCCGGGGGACCACTTCGTAGGACTCATCCAGGGTGACGATGGCCAGGTGGCCGCTGCCCAGACGGTCCCGCTGCTTTGGGGTGACGTATACATGGCGGATCACCCGGCCGTGCTGGAAGTGGTAGGCCACGTCCGCCCCGGCCCGGCTCTCCCGGTGGGTCTCGATGAGCTGGCGGATCTGGGCCTCCCGGGCCTTGCGCTCGGCGGCGGCCTTGCGCTCCTCGTTGAGCCGCCGTGAGCGCTCCGCCTCCCGGCGCCGGGCCTCGTCGGCGGCGCTGGGGGCGGGGGCCGCCTCGGGGTTGCCCTTGCCCTTTTTCTTCTTGCCCTTGCGCGGGCCGGACTGGCGGGCCTGCTTGAGCTTCTTCTCGTCCACCAGCCCCGATTTCAGGAGCTGTTCCTGCAGTGCATTGGCCATGGGGATGTCCGCGGCAGATCGTTCGTGAGGGGCGGATATTCTAAACGCCCCGGCCCCGGTGGGTCATGGGTCACGGGCGTCGTTTCGGGGCTTCCCGCCGGGGCCCGCCGTCTCCTGATCGGGTTCCGGGGCCGGGGGGAGGATGAATTCCAGGGGCCGGCGGCGCACCGCCAGTACGTAGGCCCGGGAGAGCTGGCGCACGTCCCCCAGGCGCACGCCCCGGGAGCGCAGGGCCACGTACAGGGCCAGGGCGAAGCTCACCCAGAGGTTGACGGCGCCGATGAGCAGCACGAACAGGAAGTGCAGGGCGAAGACCGGCAGGCTCAGGTCCTGCACGGAGGTGGCGAAGCCCAGGTTGGCGGAGGAGAAGGCCACGTGGCGGATGTCCAGGGGCAGGCCCAGGACGAGCCCCACCCAGCCGGTGAGCCCCAGGAGCACGCCGAAGAGGAAGTTGCCTACCAGGGCGCCATAGTTGTGGTCCAGGTAGTCCGCCATGCGCTGGCGCATACACGGGGAGGTGATGCGTGCCAGGTGGGGGTTGTCCCGCAGGCGGGCCCCCAGTTGCAGGGAGGCGCAGCGGTTGTCGAAGTAGCCGGCGATCAGGCCCGAGACGAACAGCCAGACCCCGGCGATGGCGGCGTAGAACAGGGCCAGCCCCGCCAGGGGACGCAGGCCCTGAAGCAGGTAGTGGGCCTGACCGGGTTCCACCACGGGCGTCCCCAGCAGGGTCAGGGCCCCCCAGCCCAGCCCCAGGGCCACCGGCAGGGCCACGCCCACGTTGCCTAGTACGGCGGCGAACTGGGAGCGCCCCACCTGCAGCAGCAATTCGGCCAGCTGGGTCTGGTTGGCGGCGCCGCGTTCGCCGGCCTCGATCACCGCCGAGAGCCGCGCGGCGGTCATGGCCGGCTGCTTGGTGGCCACGGTGAAGTGCAGCATGTGGATGAGCACGAACCCCAGGCCGTAGTTGAGGCACACCCAGACGGTCTCCCAGCCGGGGGAGAGCCCCCACTGCAGGATGTGGATCTTGATCAGGGCCATGAGGGCGATGACCAGGCCCGCGCCGGCCCCGGAGGCCAGCAGCTGGAGGTATTCCCGCCGGTCGCGGGTGATGTAGTGCTCGCCGGTCTCTCCGGACTGCTCGGTGATGCTGCGCGACACCAGGCGCACGCTGTCCTGCCACAGGGCCTTGATGCAGCGCTGGCGGGCGTTTTCCACCACCAGGGCGCGGAACAGCCGGGCGGCGGTGCAGCGCCGCTTCACCGGGTCTTCCGGGTCCAGCATGTCCAGCAGGTCACGCATGCGGGTGAGGGTCTGGTCCAGGCGCTGCAGCAGGTGGGTGAGGCCGATGCTGCTGCCGTGGGTGACGGCGCGGCGGTGGAAGCGCTGGATCTGTCCGGCGCACTGCTCCAGCAGCACCCGTGCGTGGCGGTCGTCGTGGAAGGTCCGCTGCGGGTCCTCCAGCCAGGCGTTGTAGTCCTTCACGTAGGCGGAGATCTCCCGCTCCTGGGCCACGAAGGGGGAGTTGCGCTCGGCGATGCGCGGGTCCAGGCGCAGCAGTTCCGGTTCCAGCTCCTCCGCCGCCACCCACAGGGAGAGCATCTCCAGGGCATAGAGCACCTGTTCCCGGGCGCGGTTCAGGGCCGGTCCGTCCTCCCGGCCCAGGTCCTCGAAGCAGTCCAGCAGCATGAGCCAGGCATCATCCGGTACCGCCACCACCCATTCCGGGTCCTCGGGGTGATCGAAGACCAGGGCCAGCACGTCCCGCAGGTTCTGCGGGTCCCGGGGCCGGGGATTGATCTTCTCGTACACCCGCTGGCCCAGTTCCTTGAGAAAACCCCGGCGGGAGAACAGGCCGATCTCGGTGTACAGGGGCAGATGACGGGCCTCCCCCAGGCCCTCCTGCAGCAGTTCCTGGAGGCGCTGGCGCAGGTCCGTGTCGGTGGTGATGGCCGCGTGGAAGATCCGGATGCGGTCCACCGCCTGATCCGCGCGGCGCGGGTCCTCCGGCCGGAGCCAGTCCACCACGGCCTGGAGCACCGGCAGCAGGGCCGGTGATTCCTCCCCGTCCAGGTGTGCCCTCAGTTGTTGCAGCAGATCCTCCACCGAATCCGTGTCCATGGCCTTCCCCTCTGGATCGATGCCGCCATTGTCGGGGTTTCCGGGGCGCGAAGTCACCCGCCCGGCGGACGCGGTACACTGATCCGATGATCGGTTATCTGCGTTTCGTGCGCCGCAATGGGCGTTTCCTGCTCTTTGGTCTGTTGGCCGCGGCCCTCTCGGGGTTCGGGCAGACCTTCTATATCGGGGTGTTCGGGGGGGTACTTCGGGCCGACTTCGGTCTGAGTCACGGTCAGTACGGACTGATCTATTCCCTGGCCACCCTGGGCAGCGGCCTGCTGGTGGCCTGGGCCGGGGGATGGATCGATCGCATGCCCCTGGCCCGTTTCGTGACTGGTGTGTCCCTGGGGGTGGCCGCCGGCTGCCTGGTGATGGCCTCGGCCACCTCGGCGGCGGCCCTGGTGCTGGGGCTGTTCCTGCTGCGTTTCTGCGGCCAGGGGCTGTTCATGCACACGGCCTCCACCAGCATGGCCCGGCACTTCGAGGCCCACCGGGGCAAGGCGGTGAGCATCGCCTCCAAGGGCCTGCCCCTGGCGGAGGCGGTGATGCCGGCGGCGGGTGTGGCCCTCATCGGCCTCGTGGGCTGGCGCACCACCTGGTGGTTCTCCGCCGGTGCCATGGTGGCGGTGTTCCTGCCCCTGCTGCTGTGGCTGTTGCGGGGCCGGGTGCGGGTGGAGTCCGGGGATGCGGACGGGGATGGGCGGGAGGGTGCTGCCCGGCCGCGCCGCCGCCAGTGGACCCGGGGGGAGGTGCTGCGGGATCTGCGCTTCTACCGCATCCTGCCGGTGGTGCTGGCCCCGCCCTTCGTGATGACCGCCATGGTCTTCCATCTGGCCCAGCTGGCCGCCGACAAGGGCTGGTCCCTGGAGGCGCTGGCGGGGGCCTTCACCGGATTCGCCGCGGCCCACGTGCTGGGCCTGCTGGTCTCGGGCATCCTCCTGGACCGCCTGGGGGCCCGGCCCATGCTCCGGGTCTTCCTGTTGCCCATGCTCGTCGGCCTGCTGCTGATCGCCACCCTGGACCATCCGCTCCTGGCCTGGGTCTTCATGTCCCTCATGGGCCTCTCCATCGGCGGGGCGGGGACCCTGCTGGGGGCCCTCTGGCCCGTGCTCTATGGCACGACCCATCTGGGGGCCATCCGTGCCATGGTGCATGCCGCCATGGTCCTGTCCACGGCCATCACCCCGGTGACCGTGGGGCTGGGCCTGGACGCCGGATTGGGTATGGAGGCGGTGGCCCTGGCGCTGGCCGTCTATATCGTGGTGGCGCTGGGGGTGTCCTGGGGGGCGCTCCCCCGGGCGACCGGTACGGGGTGATGCACCGCGATGAACAGGGGGCGCCATCGACCCGGTGATCCGCAATCCCCCAGTGGCCGGGCGGGCCCGATCGTTGTACCTTGGGATGATCGTCCTCCACTTCCCCCCGGGGACGAGAGAGGTCAGCCCCATGCGTGCATTCCAATGGAACGAAAACTTCGTCACCGGCCTGTCGGCCGTGGATGACCAGCACCACCATCTGGTGGAACTGATCAACCAGCTGGGTCGACTGATGGGGGGCAACCGGATCCACCGGAAGGACCTGGAGACCCTGTACCAACAGCTGGTGGACTATGCCGATTACCACTTCCGCGAGGAGGAGGGCCTGATGCAGTCCACGGGCCTGGACGATCGCCACGTGAAGGCCCATCAGGAGGTCCACCGCGGGTTTCTCGACGAGGTCACACGGCTGCATGCTTCCCTGGAACAGGGTACGCCCCAGGCGGGCCGACACCTGCTGGATTATCTGTCCCACTGGCTGGCCTTCCATATCCTGGGCCAGGATCAGAACATGGCGCGCCAGATCCATGCGGTCCGGCAGGGGGCTACCCCCCAGGCGGCCTTTGAGGCGGAGGAGCGGGAGAGCCATGCATCCACCGGGCCGCTACTGGAGGCGTTGAGTGGGCTGTTTGCCCTGGTCTCCGAGCGCAACCGGCAGCTGGTGCAGCTGAATCAGTCCCTGGAGGCCCGGGTGACCGCCCGGACCCGGGAACTGACCGAGGCCAACCGCCGGTTGGAGGTGCTCTCGCGCACGGATGTCCTCACCGGCCTGCCCAACCGCCGTCATGCCATGAAGGAACTGCGGGCCCTGTGGGAGGAATCCTCCAGCATGGGCCGCCCCCTGGCCTGCATGATGATCGACGCGGATCACTTCAAGGAGGTGAACGACACCCATGGCCACGACAGCGGCGATCAGGTGCTGATCCAGTTGGCGCGGACCCTGAAACATGACCTGCGCAACGACGACATCGTCTGCCGGCTGGGCGGCGACGAGTTCCTGGTGCTGTGCCCCGAAACCCCCTACCAGGGTGCGCTGCACATCGCGGAACAGGTGCGGGAGGCCGTGTCGGCCCTGCGGGTGCCCACCGGCGACGAGGCCTGGCGGGGCAGCGTGAGCATCGGGGTGGCGGTGCGCACGGCGCCGATGCGGCACCCGGATGATCTCATCCGACTGGCCGATGAAAGCGTCTACCTGGCCAAGGATGCCGGAAGGGGCTGTGTCCGTTCCGCCAACACGGCCGGGGATGATTTCTTCGGACCTGAATCCAGGTCCTGAAAAGGGTCGTGTTCTTTAGGCCCGGCGGGTCTGATCCGTTTCTTCATTCAAGCGAAGCCCAGGAAGACGGCCAGCGCTCTGTTGACGGCCACCAAGGCAGCATCATCAAGATGGCCGAAGATCTCCCCAATCCGCTCCCGCTTTACGGTCATGGGTTTGTCCACCATGATCTGGGTGGGTCGCTGCAAGCCATTCTCGGGGGTGGGTTCAACATCGAGGCGGATCAATGGCGCATCGACCAGGGTGCTGGAGAGCAGCAGCACCGCCACGCTGCCTGTTCCTGCAAACTGGTCTGACTGGATGATGAGGGCAGGACGGGGTTTACCGAAGTCACCCGAAAGGGCAATGGTCACGAGATCCCCCCGCCTCATGTCTTACCTTGCTTACCTTCCCGATCGATATCCAGCAATGCCGCGTCCATGAATTCTTCCAGGTCGCGATCCCCCGCGTCGGCCGCCGCGACGATAGCGCATTGACGGCGGACCTCAGCGGTAAAGCCGGGCCGTCGGGTATCCGGTACCCAGATCTGAATCGGACGCAGGCCGGCGGCACGCAGGGCGGCGCGGTGCTTCTCCACCCGTTGGTTTACGTCGTGAGTCGCCACGATGGGGATCCCCGGTTGGTTGCATGGGACAGAATAGGATGCGTTCCTGTTACATGCAACAAAACGGGGGGTGATCGCCCCTTCAGCAGCAGGCCTCCTCCACCCAGTCCAGCAGGGCCAGGGCGTTCTGGTCGTCGCAGTCCTCGAACAGTTCCCGGATGGTGTTCACGTGGGCGTGGATCAGGAACAGGTCGTCGGGGGCGGGTCCCGAGGCGGGTTGGCGCTTGCCCAGGAAGTAGTCCCAGAAGGGGGATTGCCGCTCCGGGGTGGCGGTGTGCTGCTCGATCAGTGCCATGACGCGGCGGGCGTTGCCGTCGCAGTCCAGGTCCTTGAAGCTGACGTAGCGGGCATTGATGGCATCGGGGTGCAGGTCGGGCCGGCTCACGGGGGCTCCTGGGTGCAGGGGTTTGCCACAGGTTTGCAAGGAGCGGGCCAGTTTGAGAGGGAAACCCAACTGCCTGACTGAAAAGGGGCTTGCAGGTGGGTGGGGGGAGGGG
>JBKGXY010000080.1:0-10318 GCA_046546415.1 Ectothiorhodospira sp. | reverse complement strand
GGGCGGGGCGGGCCCTGGCCGGGGGGGCGCTGGTGATGGCGCTGGCGGGGACGGCCTGGTGGATGGCCGGGTACCTGGGCCGGCCGGAGACCCTGCCGGTGCGGCAGGTGACGGTGGAGGGCAGCCTGCAACACCTGTCGCGTGACGTGGTGCGTCAGGCGGTCTCGGCCCACCTGCCCGCCGGGTTCTTCACCCTGGACCTGGCGGCGGTGCGTCGGGACCTGGAGGGCCTGCCCTGGATCCGCACGGCCTCCGTGGAACGGGCCTGGCCCGATGGGGTTGTCGTGCGGGTCGACGAACAGGTGCCGGTGGCCCGCTGGGGCGGAGAGACGGTCCTCAACCAGTACGGGGAACGCTTCCATCCGGAACCCGGGACGCTCCCCCCGGGGTTGCCGGCCCTGAAGGGGCCCGAGGGCCGGGAGCGGGCCCTGATGGAGCGGCTGCTGGCGGTGCAGGCCCGCCTGGCGGATGTGGATCTGGAGGTGGCGGGACTCACGGAGGACGCCCGTCGCTCCTGGACGATCCACCTGACCGATGGCAGCCGGGTGCTCATGGGGCGGGGGATGGACCCGGGGCGGCTGGACCGGCTGGTGCGGATGTATCCGCGGCTGGCGGACCACCGGGAGGCACCCATCCGGCGCATCGACATGCGCTACGCCAATGGCATCGCCGTGGCGTGGCGGGCCCCGGCAG
Organism: Ectothiorhodospira sp.; assembly: GCA_046546415.1. GTDB lineage: Bacteria > Pseudomonadota > Gammaproteobacteria > Ectothiorhodospirales > Ectothiorhodospiraceae > Ectothiorhodospira. The sequence goes on along the minus strand of JBKGXY010000080.1, from coordinate 9,625 downwards.
CAGCGCAGTGAGGCGGGTGCCAGGAATGGGATTCAGGAAGGTCATGATCGTGATGCAGGTCCCGAAGCGGGACACAGTCGTGGAGATGGGGATTCATGCCCAAGCGCTCGGATAGAGGAATGATCGTCGGTCTGGATATCGGCACGTCCAAGGTGGAGGCCATCGTGGGCGAGATCACCGATGACGGGGGGATCGAGATCGTCGGCATCGGCACCCATCCCTCCCGCGGGCTGAAGAAGGGCGTGGTGGTGAACATCGAGTCCACCGTGCAGTCCATCCAGCGGGCCGTGGAGGAGGCGGAGCTCATGGCCGGGTGCCAGATCCACTCCGTGTTCACCGGGATCGCCGGCAGCCACGTGAAGAGCCTCAACTCCACCGGGGTGGTGGCCATCAAGGACCAGGAGGTGACGCCGGCGGACGTGGAACGGGTCATCGATGCCGCCCGGGCCGTGGCGATCCCGGCGGACCAGCGCATCCTTCACGTCCTGCCCCAGGAATTCATCATCGACGAGCAGGAGGGGATCCGCGAACCGGTGGGGATGTCCGGGGTGCGCCTGGAGGCCAAGGTGCACCTGGTCACCGGCGCGGTGTCGGCGGCGCAGAACATCACCAAGTGCGTGCGCCGCTGCGGCCTGGAGGTGGACGACATCATCCTGGAACAGCTGGCCTCCAGCCACGCGGTGCTCACCGAGGACGAGCGGGAGCTGGGGGTCTGCCTGGTGGACATCGGCGGTGGCACCACCGACATCGCCGTGTTCACCGACGGGGCCATCCGTCATACGGCGGTGATCCCCATCGCGGGGGACCAGGTGACCAACGACATCGCCGTGGCCCTGCGCACCCCCACCCAGTACGCCGAGGACCTGAAGATCCGCTATGCCTGCGCCCTGCGCCAGCTGGCGGATCCGGAGGAGACCATCGAGGTGCCCGGTGTGGGGGACCGGCCACCGCGGCGGCTCTCCCGCCAGACCCTGGCGGGGGTGGTGGAGCCCCGCTACGAGGAGCTCCTGTCCCTGGTTCAGGCGGAACTGCGCCGCTCCGGGTGCGAGGAGATGGCGGCCGCCGGGGTGGTCCTCACCGGCGGCTCCTCGAAGATGGAGGGGGTGGCGGAACTGGCGGAGGAGGTCTTCCACATGCCGGTGCGACTGGGCATGCCCCAGGGGGTCAGTGGTCTGGTGGATGCGGTGCGTAATCCCGTCCATTCCACCGGTGTGGGTCTGTTGCTCTTCGGTCATCGCAGCCGGCAGGAGCGCACGGGGGAGGGGCTGCGCGGTGGCAGCATGAAAACGGTCTGGGCCCGGATGCGCCAGTGGTTCCAGGGGAACCTGTGAGGGGGGAGCCAGTGGGTCGGGGAATGGGGAAGGAAACAACACAGTCAATGGCGGCGGATGCCCCTTACGGGGTGGTCCGCAAATCAATCGGATGTAACGAACGGGTTGTTCAGGAGGTCTGAATCATGTTTGAACTGATGGATACCTATCCGCAGAACGCGGTGATCAAGGTGATCGGTGTCGGTGGTGGCGGCGGGAACGCCGTGCAGCATATGGTCAACGCTTCCATCGAGGGCGTGGATTTCGTCTGTGCCAATACCGATGCCCAGGCCCTGAAGCGGGTGGACGCCAAGACCCTGCTGCAGATGGGCGCCCACATCACCAAGGGGCTCGGGGCCGGTGCCGATCCGGGGGTGGGCCGCGAGGCCGCCCTGGAGGACCGGGAACGCATCCAGGAGGTGATCGACGGGGCCGACATGGTCTTCATCACCGCCGGCATGGGCGGTGGCACGGGCACCGGTGCGGCCCCGGTGGTGGCGCAGATCGCCAAGGAGATGGGGGTGCTGACGGTGGCCGTGGTCACCAAGCCCTTCCCCTTCGAGGGCAAGAAGCGCATGCAGGTGGCCCAGTCGGGGATGGAGAACCTGGCCAAGTACGTGGACTCGCTCATCACCATCCCCAACGACAAGCTGCTGTCGGTGCTGGGCAAGAACGTGACCCTGCTGGATGCCTTCAAGGCGGCCAATGATGTCCTGCTGGGGGCCGTTCAGGGGATCGCCGAGCTGATCACCCGTCCAGGGCTGATCAACGTGGACTTCGCCGACGTGCGTACCGTCATGTCCGAGATGGGCATGGCCATGATGGGGACCGGCACCGCCTCCGGCGGGGACCGCGCCCGGGTGGCGGCCGAGGCGGCCATCTCCAGTCCGCTGCTGGAGGACGTGAACATCGCCGGGGCCCGCGGCATCCTGGTGAACGTCACCGCCGGCATGGACATGTCCATCGGCGAGTTCGAGGAGGTGGGTGCTGCCGTCAAGGAGTTCGCCTCCGAGGACGCCACCGTGGTGGTGGGCACCGTCATCGACCCGGACATGAACGATGAACTGCGGGTGACCCTGGTGGCCACCGGTCTCGGGACCCATTCCCAGGCCGCCCGTCCGGCCCGGGAGAAGCCCAACGTGAAGCTGGTGGAACCGCGCCAGCAGGTGGCCGCTGCCGCCGCCGGAGGCGGGGAAGTGGCGGCCCAGGCGGACCCGGGGCTGGAGGTGATGAACTACGGCAACCGGGACCGCCAGACGACCGGTCACCGTCCGTCCCAGGGACAGGCCTATGACGGTTCAGGGAAGTCCAATATGGACTACCTGGACATCCCCGCCTTTTTGCGCAAGCAGGCGGACTGAGTCACCGAGGGGGCATCTCCGGGCCGGGAGGGTCCGTGTGTCCCCGTTTTGCGTCCGCCGGGCGCCGTGTTGCCCGGCAACCGGGTGATGCTGCGCTGCATCATGGGGCCGGCTGTGGTATTGTTACCGGCTTTTTACGGACCGGGCCCTGAGCCGCAGGGGCAGGGATGGCTGCACCCCCGCCCGTCCCGTTCATCCGAGGAAATACACCTTGATCAAACAACGCACACTCAAGAACACGATCCGGGCCACGGGTGTCGGCCTCCACACCGGGGAGAAGGTCTACCTGATGCTCCGGCCGGCACCGGTGAATACCGGCGTGGTCTTCCGCCGGGTGGATCTCGAGCCGGCCGTGGAGATCCGGGCCCATCCGGAGGGGGTGGGGGACACCTGCCTCTCCACCACCCTGGTGCAGGATGGGGTGCGGGTCTCCACGGTGGAGCATCTCATGTCTGCGGTGGCCGGCCTGGGGGTCGACAACCTCTATGTGGATCTCAGCGCCGCCGAGGTCCCCATCATGGACGGCAGTGCGGGTCCTTTCGTGTTCCTCATCCAGTCCGCCGGGATCGTCGAGCAGAATGCCCCGAAGCGGTTCATCCGCATCCTGCGGCGGGTGGAGGTTCGGGATGAGGACAAGTGGGCCCGGCTGGACCCCTTCGACGGATTCAAGGTGGCCTTCTCCATCGGTTTCGAACATCCCATCTTCAAGGAGGGGGTCCAGAGCGCGGAACTGGACTTTTCCACCACCTCCTTCGTCAAGGAGGTGAGCCGCGCCCGCACCTTCGGTTTCATGCGGGACATCGAGGCCCTGCGCAGCAAACGCCTGGCCCTGGGGGGAAGTCTGGACAACGCCGTGGTGCTGGATGACTTCCGGGTGTTGAACGAGGATGGCCTGCGCTACCGGGATGAGTTCGTCAAGCACAAGATCCTGGACGCCATCGGCGACACCTATCTCCTGGGCCACAGCCTCATCGGTGCCTTCACCGGCTACAAGTCGGGGCACGCCTTGAACAATCGCCTGACGCGCAAGCTGATCCAGGACCCGAAGGCCTACGAGATCATCACCTTCGAGGAAGAGGGGCAGCGCGTGCCCATCTCCTACGCCCAGCCGGCCGCCGCCGGCTGATCCCACGGGGTGTCTATCGGCTGGCCAGGCGGCGCAGGGTCTCCTTGAGACCCGGATCCTCCACGGCCTGGGCGGCGTGTTGCAGGGATTCCCGGGCCCGGTGGCTCAGGGGCGGCAACGGGTGGCCGGTCGAAGGGGCGAAGGTCCGCATCCCCGGCTGGACCCGGATTTGCACCGTGCGGGCCGTGATCCCGTGGTGGTCACGGATCTGCTTGAGGATCTCCCGTCGCATATAACGCAGCGGATAGGCCCAGCTCCCCCCATCCGTGACCAGGACCAGCACCCCGTCCCGCAGGTTGCCCACCCAGCAGTGGCCCCGCAGATCCGGTGGCAGCAGTTCCCGGACGCTTTGGGTCAGGGCCTCCAGCCGGCGGGCGTGGTCCAGCATGTGGGGGTCGAGGTAGGTCCTGGGGGCGCGCATGGGGTTGCGGTCCGGATCCGTGTGGGTGTTTGAGAGGGGGAGTCGAGTCTAGCAACTCCGGTCCGCTGCAGCCATGTCCGCATCCCCGCCCCCCTTCCTGGCCTTGAGTGATCCCGTTGCCCCCTGCGTACCGGTGGCGGATCGGTTATCATCTGCCCCTGTTTTCCGGCAACCCGACGCAGAGCCTTCATGGTCAAGTCCCTGGTAAGAAAGATCTTCGGTAGTCGCAACGACCGGCTTGTCAAGCGCTACGGCAAGGTGGTGGTGCAGGTCAACGCCTTCGAGGAGGAGCTCAAGGGCGTCTCTGATGAGAACCTCAGGGCCCGGACGCAGGCGATGCGGGACCGGCTCTCCCGGGACGGGACCCTGGATGACCTGCTGCCGGAGGCCTTCGCGGTGGTGCGCGAGGCGGGCCGGCGGGTCATGGGGATGCGCCACTTCGATGTGCAGCTCATCGGGGGCATGGTGCTCCATGACGGGCGTATCGCAGAGATGCGTACCGGGGAGGGCAAGACCCTGGTGGCCACGCTTTCCGCCTGCCTCAACGCCCTCCCCGGCAGGGGGGTGCACGTGATCACCGTCAACGACTATCTGGCGCGCCGCGACGCCGCCTGGATGGGCCGTCTCTACCATGCCCTGGGGCTGAGCGTCGGCGTCATCAACTCCTCCGGCGGTCGGGGGGCGGACAACGCCTCCTATCTCTTCGATCCCGCGTTCCCCGGTTCCGATGAGGCCCCCGTGCACCTGCGACCCGTGACCCGCAAGGAGGCCTACGCCGCCGACATCACCTACGGCACCAACAACGAGTTCGGCTTCGATTACCTGCGGGACAACATGGCCTTCCGTCCGGAGGACCGGGTGCAGCGGGATCTGGCCTACGCCATCGTGGACGAGGTGGACTCGATCCTCATCGACGAGGCCCGCACGCCGCTGATCATCTCCGGCCCCACCAACGAGAATTCCGAACTCTACACGCGCATGAGGGACATCGTGCCGCAGTTCGTCCCCCAGGCGGACGAGGAGTCGGAGGGGGACTATTACGTCGAGGAGAAGGTCAAGCAGGTCTTTCTGTCCGAGGAAGGGCAGGAAAAGGCCGAGCGACTGCTGCGGGAGGCCGGCCTGCTCCGGGAGGATCAGGCCCTGTTCGACGCCGCCAGCATCCCGGTGCTGCACCACCTGAACGCCGCCCTGCGGGCCCATGCCCTGTTCCAGCGGGACGTGCACTACCTGGTGCGGGACAACAAGGTCCTGATCATCGACGAGTTCACCGGGCGCGTCATGCCCGGCCGGCGCTGGTCCGAGGGGCTGCACCAGGCCGTGGAGGCCAAGGAGGGGGTGCCGATCCAGAACGAGAACCAGACCCTGGCCTCCATCACCTTCCAGAACTTCTTCCGGCTCTACGACAAGCTTTCGGGCATGACCGGCACGGCGGATACCGAGGCCTACGAGTTCCAGCACATCTACGCCCTGGAGGTGGTGGTCATCCCCACCAACAAGCCCATGATCCGGGACGATCTCCAGGACGTGGTCTACATGACCCAGAAGGAGAAGTACCAGGCCATCATCGAGGAGATCCAGGATTGCGTGAAGCGCCGGCAGCCGGTGCTGGTGGGGACTGCCTCGGTGGAGGCCTCCGAGACCCTCGCGGGGATGCTGAAAAAGGCCGATATCCCCCACGAGGTGCTCAACGCCAAGCAGCACGAGCGCGAGGCCCATATCATCGCCCAGGCGGGCCGTCCCGGGGCCGTGACCATCGCCACCAACATGGCCGGTCGCGGCACCGACATCGTCCTGGGCGGCAGCCTGGATGCCGAGCTGGAGGCCCTGGGCGAGACGCCCGATCCGGCCCAGGTGGAACGGATCAGGGCCGAATGGGCCAAGCGCCACGAGGCGGTCCTGGAGGCCGGCGGCCTGCACATCATCGGTTCGGAGCGTCACGAGTCCCGGCGCATCGATAACCAGCTGCGGGGCCGTGCCGGCCGCCAGGGGGATCCCGGCTCCAGCCGCTTCTTCCTCTCCCTGGAAGACAACCTCATGCGCATCTTCGCCTCCGACCGGGTGAAGACGGTGATGCAGCGCCTGGGCATGAAGGAGGGCGAGTCCATCGAGAACGCCTGGGTGACCCGGGCCATCGAGAACGCCCAGCGCAAGGTGGAGGGGCACAACTTCGACATCCGCAAGAACCTGCTGGAATATGACGACGTGGCCAACGACCAGCGTCGCGTCATCTACGAACAGCGCCGCGAGATCCTGGATGCCGAGGACATCTCCGACACCATCGCCTCGGTGCGGGACGACGTGGTGGATGGGATCTTCGCCAGCCACATCCCCCCGGGGAGCGTGGAAGACCAATGGGACGCGAAGGGGCTGAGCGAGACCCTGGAGAAGGATTTCTCCCTGCCGGTGGACGTGGCCGACTGGCTGGAGAAGGACGACGACCTCCACGAGGAGACCCTGCGGGAGCGGATCCGCGAGCGCTTCACCCAGGCCCTGAAGGACAAGGAGGCCGTGGTGGGTCCGGAGATGATGCGGCGCATCGAGAAGGATGTGATGCTGCAGGTGCTGGACGGGCACTGGAAGGAGCACCTGGGGGCCATGGACTACCTGCGCCAGGGGATCGGCCTGCGGGGGTATGCCCAGCGCAACCCCAAGCAGGAGTACAAGCGCGAGGCCTTCACCATGTTCGAGTCCCTGCTGGAACGGGTGAAGCACGATGTCATCTCCATGCTCATGCGTCTGCAGGTGCATTCCGCCGAGGAGGCCGCCGCCCTGGAGGAACAGACCCGGGCCTTGCGCCCCGAGAAGATGGAGTTCAGGCACGCCGAGCCGGAAGAGGCCCTGTCCTCCGGAGACGATGCAACACGGGCCGAACCGGACAAGCGGGGCGAGGAAGGAGACGCCGGGGCGGAGCAGCCCTATCGGCGCGAGGGGCCCAAACTGGGGCGCAACGAGCCCTGCTGGTGCGGTTCAGGCAAGAAGTACAAGCACTGCCACGGCCGCCTGGAGTGACCCATGGCGGTCCATCTCCATGAACCCACGAGCCTCCTGCCGATTGCCGGCATGCGCCTGTCGGCGGTGGCCGCCGGCATCCGCTACCAGGGGCGGGACGACCTGGTCCTGATGGAGCTGATCCAGGGAAGCGCCTGCGCGGCGGTCTTCACCCGCAATGCCTTCTGCGCCGCGCCGGTGGAGGTGGCCCGCGCCCATCTCCAGGGCTCCCCCTCCCCCCGCTACCTGCTGATCAATGCCGGTAATGCCAATGCCGGTACCGGCGAGGCGGGCAGGATGGCGGCCCTGGACTGCTGCCGGGCGGTGGCCCAGGGGGCGGACTGCGGCCACGAGTCGGTGCTGCCCTTCTCCACGGGGGTGATCGGCGAGCCCCTGCCGGTGGAGCGGATCACTGCCGCACTCCCCGGGGCCCGGGCCGCCCTGGCCGCGGATGGCTGGATCCCCGCCATGCGCGCCATCATGACCACCGACACCGTGGGCAAGGGCATCAGCGAGCGGGTGGCCCTCTCCGGTGGCGAGGTGACCCTGACCGGGATCGCCAAGGGCTCCGGGATGATCCACCCGGACATGGCCACCATGCTGGCCTTCGTGGCCACCGATGCCCGAGTTTCCCGGGACACCCTGCAGGCGATGCTGGTCCGCTGCATGGAGACCAGTTTCAACGCCATCACCGTGGATGGGGACACCTCCACCAACGATGCCTGCGTCCTGATGGCCACCGGGGCCTCCGGCGTGGGGCTGTCGGGGGACGCCGACGCGGCCACCTTCGAGGCGGCCCTGGAGCGGGTCTGCCGCCACCTGGCCCAGGCCATCGTCCGGGACGGGGAGGGGGCCACCAAGTTCGTCACGGTGCGGGTCCAGGGGGCCCGGGATGCGGCCGAGGCCCGCCAGGTGGCCATGACGGTGGCCCAGTCCCCCCTGGTGAAGACGGCCCTGTTCGCCAGCGATCCCAACTGGGGGCGCATCCTGGCGGCGGTGGGCCGGTCCGGTGTGGCGGACCTGGACGTGAAGGCGGTGAGCATCCATCTGGACGAGGTGTGCATCGTCCGGGAGGGGGGGCGTGCACCGGGATACGAAGAGGCCGACGGGGCCCGCGTCATGGCCCGGGATGAGCCGGTGATCACCATCCACCTGGGGGACCGGGGTACGGCGCGGACCGAGGTCCATACCTGCGATCTTTCCTACGAGTACGTGCGCATCAACGCGGAATACCGCTCCTGAGGGCGTCCGCCTCCCATGCAGCGGCGGATCCGCCGTGTCAAAGAGGTCCGCCATCATCCCCCATGACCGCACCCCGTTGCCTTGATGTCGCCATCGGCGTGATCCTCGATCCGGGCGGGGCCTGTCTCGTGGCCCGCCGTCCCCGGGGGGTGACCCAGGGCGGGCTCTGGGAGTTCCCCGGTGGCAAGGTGGCCCCGGGGGAGTCACCGGCCCGGGCCCTGGCCCGGGAACTGGACGAGGAGTTGGGGATCCTGCCCCGGCGGGCGGTGCCGCTGATCACCGTGGTGCACGACTATTCCGATCGCCGGGTACGCCTGCACGCCTTTCAGGTCCATGGGTTTTCCGGTATCCCCCGGGGACGCGAGGGGCAGACCCTGCGCTGGGTGGCCGTGCAGGACCTGCCGGCGCTGGCCTTCCCCGCCGCCAACCGGCCCATCCTGCGGGCCCTGAGCCTGCCGGACCGCTACCTGATCACTCCCGATCACCCGGATCCCGATGGGTTGCTGCGGGGGCTGGCCCGCACCCTGGAGACGGGGACGGTGCGGCTGGTGCAGTTGCGGGCCCCGGCATGGACGCAGGCACAGATGCTGGCCCTGGCGCGGGAGGCGGTGCCCCTCTGCCACCGCCATGGGGCCCGGATCCTGATCAATGCCGATCCGGAAACGGCGGTTGCGGCGGGTGCCGATGGGGTCCATCTCAACGGGGTCCGGCTGGCGGGATGGGCCGCAAGAGGGGTGCGTCCCCGGGTCGGTGATGAGGGGCTCGTGGCCGCCTCCGTGCACGATGCGGCCTCCCTGGAACAGGCCCGGCGTCTGGGGTGTGATTGGGTCGTGATCTCCCCGGTGGCCCCCACCGCCACCCATCCGGGGGGTAAGCCCCTGGGCTGGAGAGGGTTCGCGGAACTGGCGCGGGCGGCCGGCTGCCCCGCCTATGCCCTGGGGGGCATGACCCCGGCGCACATCCCCCGCGCCAGGGCCTGCGGAGGCCAGGGCGTGGCGGGGATCCGCGGCCTGTGGCGGGGGGAGGCGGTCGGCGGCTGATCCCGGTCTGCAACGCGGCTTCGCCCGCGGCTGGGGCGATAGGGCCCGACTGCCGGTGTTGCATCCAGGGGGCTACAGCGCGCAGCAGCTGAGGACGAAATCCACATCCCGTTCGCACTGCGGGGCCCGGTTGCGCA
>JBKGXY010000079.1:0-10375 GCA_046546415.1 Ectothiorhodospira sp. | reverse complement strand
GCCCCTTTCTCCCGCAGCAGGCGGGTGAGACGGCGGGTGTCCACGCCGGCGATGGCCACCACCCGGTGACGGCTCAGGTACTCGGGCAGGCTCTCGGTGGCCCGCCAACTGGACATGCGCGGCGGCACATCCCGCACCACCAGACCCGCGGCCTGCGGCACCGGGGATTCCTCATCCTCCGGGTTCACCCCGGTGTTGCCGATATGGGGATAGGTCAGGGTCACCAGCTGACGCGAGTAGGAGGGGTCGGTGAGGATCTCCTGGTACCCGGTCATGGCGGTGTTGAACACCACCTCACCGACGGAGAGCCCATGGACCCCCGCCGCGGTGCCGTGAAACAGACTGCCATCTTCCAGAGCCAACAGGGCGGGTGTGGTTTTCAAGGGACCTCCATCGGGCATGCAAACGGGGCGGGACGGAGACAACCGGCCAGCCCGTGATGCGTGTCTAGGGAACGTCAGAATCAGGACGATGGTAGCCGATCCCGGTGCGGACTGTCCATGGCGGCGGCGATTCCGCCCCCGGGGATACTGGGCCGATGGCTCCCGGTGGAAACATCGTGATCGACCGTGGACTCAGCGCAGCCCCAGCACGTCCTGCATGTCGTAGAGACCGGCGGGCCGGGCCTGGAGCCACCGGGCGGCCCGGACCGCCCCCTGGGCAAAGGTCATGCGGCTGGAGGCCTTGTGGGTCACCTCCACGCGTTCCCCTTGCCCGGCGAACATCACCGTGTGCTCCCCGACGATATCCCCCGCCCGGATGGTCTCGAAGCCGATGGTGCGCCGGTCCCGCTCCCCGGTGACACCCTCGCGCCCGTAGACGGCACACGCCTCCAGATCCCGCCCCAGGGCCGAGGCCACCACCTCCCCCATGCGCAGGGCCGTGCCCGAGGGGGCGTCCACCTTGTGGCGGTGATGGGCCTCGACGATCTCCACGTCCACCTCGTCCCCCAGGACCCGGGCGGCCATATCCAGGAGCTTCAGGCAGAGATTCACCCCGACGCTCATGTTCGGGGCGAACACCACCGGGATCTCCCGGGCGGCCCGCTGGATGGCGGCCTTCTGATCGGCATCGAAACCGGTGGTGCCGATGACCATGGCCCGGCCATGGCGGCGGCACACCTCCAGATGGGCCAGTGTCCCCTCGGGGCGGGTGAAGTCGATGACGGTATCGAAGCGGTCTGCCGCCGCCTCCAGATCGGCCTCCAGGGGGACCTGCAACGCGCCCACCCCGGCCATGGCCCCGGCATCGGTCCCCAGCAGATCACTGCCAGGACGTTCGGTGGCCACCGTCAGCTCCAGGCCCTGCGCGGCCTGCACGGCCTCGATCAGGACCCGTCCCATGCGTCCCCCCGCGCCGACGATGGCGATGCGGCTTGCGGTCATGTCTTTCTCCAGAACTTGAGTTCATCAAAGAAATGCTTCACGCCGTTCAGCCAGCCTTCGTGTTGCGGACTGTGCTTCTCCCCCCCCGCCTTCATGCTGGCCTCCAGCTGCTGCAGCAGTTCCTTCTGTTCCTTGGTGAGGTTGATGGGGGTCTCCACCCGGACGCTGCAGAGCATGTCCCCCTCCCCGCCCCCGTGGACGGAACGCACGCCCTTGCCCCGGAGCCGGAACAGACGCCCGGTCTGGGTCTCGGCCGGGATCTTCAGGGCCACCCGACCCTTGAGGGTGGGGATCTCCAGCTCCCCGCCCAGGGCGGCGGTGGCGTAGCTGATGGGCACCTCACAATGGAGGTCATTGCCCTTGCGGGTGAAGATCTTGTGGGGCTTGACGTGGATCTGCACATAGAGATCCCCGGCGGGACCCCCGTTGACCCCGGCCTCCCCCTCACCGGAGAGGCGGATCCGATCGCCGCTGTCCACCCCGGGGGGCACGGTCACCGTGAGGGTGCGCCGCTCCTCCACCCGACCCTGGCCCCGACAGGCGGAACAGGGTTTGGGGATGACCTTTCCGGTACCACGGCAGCGGGGGCAGGTCTGCTGTACGGAGAAGAAGCCCTGCTGCATGCGCACACGACCCACCCCTGCGCAGGTCTCGCAGGTCTCCGGGCTGGTGCCGGGGGCCGCACCGCTGCCGCCGCAGGTGTCGCACACCACGAGGGTGGGCACCCGGATCTTCACATCGGTGCCGAAGACGGCCTCCTCCAGGGTCAGTTCCAGGTTGTACTGCAGATCGGAGCCCCGGAAGGCCCCGGTGCCGCCCCCGCGGGCGCCCGCACCGCCGAAGATGTCACCGAAGATGTCCTCGAAGATATCGCTGAAGCTGGCCCCACCGGCGCCGGCCGCACCACCCCCTCCGCCACGGGCGGCCCCGTCCACGCCGGCATGACCGAACTGGTCATAGGCGGCCCTTTTACGGGGATCCGTCAGGACATCAAAGGCCTCGCGCGCCTCCTTGAAGCGCTCCTCCGCCTGCTGATCCCCGGGGTTACGGTCCGGGTGGTATTTCATGGCCAACCGGCGGAAGGCCTTCTTGAGCGCGTCCTCGCTGGCGTTTCTCGCCACCCCCAGGACTTCGTAATAGTCGCGTTTTGCCATGATCTGCGTGGGTCACTCGGAAACGGTAAGGCCCGTCGGCCATCCTCCACACCCGGAAGGGCACAGCGGCAGCCAACGGACCTCGGTTCTGGGCCACAGGGTCACCCGCGCGGGGTCACCCTGTCCGTGCGGCCTGTACGCGCCTTCGGGGCATCGTTCCGGTCCCCGGTGGCGCCTGCAGGCCCTCATTCCATTCACTTCTTCTTATCGTCCACTTCCTCGAACTCCGCGTCCACCACGTCGTCCTGGCCGGCCTGCTGACCGCCGGTCTGCTGAGCGCCGGCGTCCGCAGTGGCACCTTCGGCGCCCTGCTGGGCATACATGCGCTCGGCCAGCTTGCCGGAGGCCTCGGTCAGCTTCTGGATCCCGGCCTCCATGGCGTCCTTGTCGTCCCCCTTCATGGTCTCGCGCAATTCGCTGATGGCCGATTCGATGGCGCTCTTCTCGGAGGCGTCCACCTGATCGCCCATCTCGCCCAGGCTCTTCTCCACGGAATGGATCAGGTTGTCCGCCTGGTTGCGCACGCCCACCAGCTCCTGGAAGCGCTTGTCCTCTTCGGCGTGGGCCTCGGCATCCTTGACCATCTTCTCGATCTCCTCCTCGTTCAGCCCGGAGGAGGCCTTGATGACGATCGACTGCTCCTTGCCGGTGGCCTTGTCCTTGGCGGAGACGTTGAGGATGCCGTTGGCGTCGATGTCGAAGGTGACCTCGATCTGTGGCACGCCCCGGGGGGCCGGCGGGATGTCCGACAGGTCGAAGCGGCCCAGGGACTTGTTGGCGCTGGCCTGCTCGCGCTCCCCCTGCAGCACGTGCACCGTCACCGCCGTCTGATTGTCCTCCGCCGTGGAGAACACCTGGTTGGCCTTGGTGGGGATGGTGGTGTTCTTCTCGATGAGCTTGGTCATGACCCCGCCCAGGGTCTCGATGCCCAGGGACAGCGGGGTCACGTCCAGCAGCAGCACGTCCTTGACGTCGCCGCCCAGCACACCGCCCTGGATGGCGGCGCCCACGGCCACGGCCTCGTCGGGATTCACGTCCCGACGCGGATCCTTGCCGAAGAAGTCCTTCACCGCCGCCTGCACCTTGGGCATGCGGGTCTGCCCACCCACCAGGATGACATCATCCACTTCGGAGACGGACAGGCCGGCATCCTTCAGGGCCACCTTGCAGGGCTCGATGGTGCGCTTGATCAGCTCTTCCACCAGGGACTCCAGCTTGGCCCGGGAGACCTTGAGATTCAGGTGCTTGGGACCGGTGTTATCGGCCGTGATGTAGGGCAGGTTCACATCCGTCTGCTGGCTGGAGGAGAGCTCGATCTTGGCCTTCTCTGCGGCCTCCTTGAGGCGCTGCATGGCCAGCGGGTCGCCCTTGAGATCGATGCCCTGCTCCTTCTTGAACTCGGAGGCCAGGTAGTCGATCAGGCGGGTGTCGAAGTCCTCGCCCCCCAGGAAGGTGTCCCCGTTGGTGGCCAGCACCTCGAACTGGTGCTCACCGTCCACCTCGGCGATCTCGATGATGGAGATGTCGAAGGTGCCGCCCCCCAGGTCGTAGACCGCTACCTTGCTGTCGCCGCGCTTCTTGTCCAGGCCGTAGGCCAGGGCCGCCGCGGTGGGCTCGTTGATGATGCGCTTCACCTCCAGGCCGGCGATCTTGCCCGCGTCCTTGGTGGCCTGGCGCTGGGAGTCATTGAAGTAGGCGGGCACGGTGATCACCGCCTCGGTGACCTCTTCGCCCAGGTACTCCTCGGCGGTCTTCTTCATCTTCTGCAGCACCCGCGCGGAGATCTCCGGGGGCGCCATCTTCTTGCCGCGCACCTCCACCCAGGCGTCGCCATTGTCCGCCTTGATGATCTTGTAGGGGACCATGTCGATGTCCTTCTGCACCTCCGGCTCCTCGAAGCGGCGGCCGATGAGGCGCTTCACGGCAAACAGGGTGTTGGCGGGGTTGGTGACCGCCTGACGCTTGGCGGACTGCCCCACCAGCACCTCGCCATCCTCGGCGAAGGCCACGATGGAGGGGGTGGTGCGGGCGCCCTCGGCGTTCTCCAGGACCTTGGGGGACCCGCCCTCCATGAGGGCGACGCAGGAGTTGGTGGTTCCCAGGTCGATACCGATCGTCTTACCCATGGTGATTCTCCAGAACTTGCGTGAATTTCAAATGCGAATGACAGAATGCTTGCGAACCTGACGCAGAGGTGGGGGCGGCGCGGCGCTTTTCAACCCCCCTGACCTTCCCCGCCCTCCTGGCCGTCCCCCGACGGGGCGCGGCTGACGATCACCATGGCGGGGCGCAACAGGCGGTCGTTGAGCAGATAGCCCTTCTGCAGCACGGTCATCACCGTGTTGGGCTCCAGTTCGGCGTTCTCCTGCATGGACATGGCCTGGTGGCGCTCCGGATCGAAGCGTTCCCCTTCGGGCATCACTTCATGGATCCCCTGTTTCTCCATCACCTGGACGAGCATCTTGAGGGTCAGTTCCGTACCTTCGCGGATCTTGTCCACGTCGGTCTCGCCCCGGGCGGCATCCACGCCCATCTCCAGGCTGTCGCGCACGGGCAGAAGCTCGTTGGCGAACCTCTCCAGCGCATACTTGTGGGCGTTCTCCACGTCTTTCTTCATGCGCTTGCGCAGGTTCTCCAGCTCCGCCTGGGCACGCACCAGCTTGTCCCAGTGCTCCCTGGCCTCGTTCTGCGCCTCCTCCAGCTGCTTGAGCAGGGTGGCCGGATTGAAATCCGGCTGTTGCGGTTCCGGCCCGACCTCGGGGGCCTCATCCGGGGCCTGGGTCTGCTCGGTCTGTTCCTCGTTTGCCATGGGAAAACTCCGATCGGCTGTTCATGAATCATGCAGGCGGGGGCCGGCCCTGCACGCCGGCCCTCGCCCCGATGCCCTCAATGTGGGAATCAATTCCTGGAATTCAAGGCCGCGCCCAGGAGCTTGGCGGTGACGTCCACCACGGGGATGACGCGCTCGTAGGCCATGCGCGTGGGACCGATCACCCCCAGCACCCCCAGGACCTGGCCATCCACCTGGTAGGGCGCGGTCACGACACTGCAGTCGTCCAGCACCTCGTGACCCGATTCCTGGCCGATGAAGATCTGCACCCCCTGGGCGGTGATGCAGGTATCCAGCAGACCGAGCAGATCCCGCTTCTCATTGAAGGCCTCGAAGAGGTTGCGCAGCTTGTCCACGCTGGAGAGCTCGGCATAGCCCATCAGGTGGGTCTGTCCGGTGAACACCACCTGCTCGTCCTGCCCCTCATCGCTGAAGGCCTGCTCCCCCAGCTGGATGGCAGCCAGCATCAGGGTGTTCATGTGCTCGCGCACCGCCTTCATCTCCTGCAGGATCTGCTCCCGGGCCTGGCACAGGTCCAGTCCCGCCAGGTGCTCATTCAGATAGTTGGCCATCTGCTGCAACTCGCTGTGGGAATACTCCCGATCCAGTTGCAGGATGCGATTCTGCACCTCGTTCTTGTTCATCACCAGGATGGCCAGGACCTGGTGGCCGGTGAGCTTGAGGAACTCGATCTGGCACAGGGCGGCATGATCGCGTTTGGGGACCCGCACCATCCCGGCCATCTGGGTCACCGCCGAGAGCAGATCCGAGGCCGACTCCACCAGAGAACGGGTGTCCATCTCCGGATTCAGACGCTCCTGGAGCCGATACACCTCGCGGCTGTCCAGGGGCTTGACCTCCAGCAGCGAATCCACGAACAGGCGATACCCCCGGGGGGTGGGCACCCGTCCCGCCGAGGTGTGCGGGGAGCTGACCAGACCCATCTCCTCCAGGTCCGCCATGACGTTCCGGATGGAGGCCGGGCTCAGGTCCAGTCCGGAGGTGCGCGCCAGGGTCCGGGACCCCACCGGCTGCCCCTCCCGCACATAGCTCTCCACCAGGGCCCGCAGCAGCCGACGGGCGCGGTCATTGAGCGGATGCATACTGGGGGATTGGGATCGACTCATCAGACTACCCTGGCACTCTCGGGCATGGAGTGCCAGTTGCGCATCTTACACGGCGCCGGGGAACTGTCAAGAAAGCCTCCCCCCGCCCCGGCCATACCCACGGGGGCGGGTTTCCACCATAATCACGTCATGACAGAGCACTTCGGCACCATCGGCATCATCGCCAAGACATCGGACGAACGCCTGGCGGACATCCTGCGCACCCTGATCGGGCATCTGCGCCACCACCAGCGTCGTCTCCTGCTGGACACCACCACCATGGAACAGCTGGCGGAGGAAGTCCTGGGCGGTGAGGCGGCACAGCGGGAGGCCATCGCCCGGGAAGCGGATCTGGCCATCGTGGTGGGCGGCGACGGCACCTTCCTCACCGCCGCGCGCACCCTGGTGGACCACGGTGTACCCCTCCTGGGGATCAACGCCGGGCGGCTGGGCTTTCTGGTGGACGTCTCCCCCCACGAGATGCTGGGCCGGCTGGATGAGATCCTCTCGGGGCTCTACGTGGAGGATCACCGGCGCATGCTCAGCGCCCGGGTGATCCGGGGGGAGCAGGTGGTGGCCGAGGGGGATGCCCTCAACGACGTGGTGATCCACATCCGCGATGTGGTGCGCATGATCGAGTTCGATACCTGGATCGACGGGCGCTTCGTCCACACCCAGCGGGCCGACGGCATGGTCGTGGCCACCCCCACCGGCTCCACGGCCTATGCCCTCTCCGGCGGGGGGCCCATCCTCACCCCGGACCTGGACGCGGTGGTGCTGGTGCCCATCTGCCCCCACGGCCTGAGCCACCGCCCCCTGGTGGTCCCCGCCGGCAGCCGGGTGGAGATCGCCGTGAACGAGAACAGCCGCACCCGGGCCCAGGCGGCCCTGGACGGACAGGACACCTTCGACATGGAACCCCTGGACCGTATCATCATCCGCAGCAAACCGCGCAAGCTGCGCCTGATCCACCCCACGGGCTACGACTACCTGCAGATCCTCCGGGTGAAGCTGGGCTGGGGGGAGCAGCCCTGAAGCGACTGATCGATCGGTCGTACTGGACAGGCGGGAGCGGGTGACTGACAATACATACAGAGCATTTCCCCCAGCCTCCCGTCCCCGGTCCGTATGCCGTCCTGGTATGTTCATGTATCGTGACAAGGCCACCTGAAGCCGAGCCCCTGCGCCATGCTCACCCATATCCACATCCGCGATTTCGCCATCATCGACGAACTCTCCCTGGATCTGCGGGCCGGCATGACCGCCCTCACCGGCGAGACCGGGGCAGGAAAGTCCATCCTCGTGGATGCCCTGGGTCTGGTCCTGGGGGACCGGACAGACGCCGGAGTCGTGCGCCAGGGAACCGAACGCGCCGAGGTGAGCGTGCAGATGGATATCGGCGGCGAGCCGGCGGCCGCGGCATGGCTGGAGGCGCAGGGACTGGATCCCGAAGACTGCCTGATACGGCGTGTAGTGGGGCGGGATGGGCGCAGCCGGGCCTGGATCAACGGCTCGCCGTCCACCCTGCAGTCCCTGCGCACCCTGGGGGAGATGCTGGTGGACATCCACGGCCAGCACGCCCACCAGTCCCTCATGCGCCGGGAGGTGCAGCGTCGCATCCTGGACGAATATGCCGAGCACCCGGAGCACCTGGAAGCCATGTGGGAGACCCACGACCGCTGGCAGCGACTGCAAGGGCGGCTGGAAGAACTGAGCGGTGAGCAGGAGGCCCGAGAAGACCGCAGGGAGCTGCTGCGCTTCCAGGTGGAGGAACTCCGGACCCTGAACCCCGCCCCGGGGGAATGGCAGGCCCTGGAGGAGGAACACGGCCGCCTGGCCCATGCCGGACGCCTCCTGGAGCTGGCGGAGACCGCCTATCAGGCCCTCTACGAGACGGACGGGAGCGCCGAATCCACCGTGGGACGGTTCTGCAGCGAACTGGAGGAAGGCCAGGACCTGGACGCCCGCCTGGACGAGCCCCGTCAACTGCTGGCCAGTGCCCAGATCCAGATCCGCGAGGCCTGCGACGCACTGCGCCACTACGCCGATGGCCTGGAGGCGGATCCGGCACGGCTGGAGTTCGTGGAATCCCGCATGGCCGAATTCCAAAATCTGGCCCGCAAACACCAGGTGGAACCGGAGGCCCTGCCCGGGGTCCAGGAGACCCTGGCCGCCGAGCTGGAGGCACTGGAGGAAGGCAGCGGGGACCTGGCCTCCCTGGAACGGGACACGGCCGCGGCCCAGGAGGCCTGCCGCGAGGCGGCACGCGCCCTGCACCGTTCCCGTCTCGCCGCCGCCGAAACCTTCTCCGCAGCGGTCACCCAGGCGATGCAGGAACTGGGCATGGAGGGGGGCCGCTTTGAATGCACCGTGGAAACCTCAGAGGACGCCCCCCTCACCCCCCGGGGCGCGGACCAGGTCACCTTCCGCATCAGCGCCAACCCCGGGCAACCCCTCCAGCCCCTGGCCCGGGTGGCCTCCGGGGGCGAACTCTCGCGCATCAGCCTGGCCATCCAGATGATCGCCGCCCGTGCCCTGCCCACCGCCACCCTGATCTTCGACGAGGTGGACACGGGTATCGGAGGCGGAGTGGCCGAGGTGGTGGGACGGCAATTACGGGCCCTGGGGGCCCATCGTCAAGTCCTGTGCGTCACCCACCTACCGCAGGTGGCCGCTCAGGCACACCATCACCTGCAGGTGAGCAAGCACAAGGGGCAGGACCACACCGAGACCCGGATCCGATCCCTGGAACGGGAACACCGGGTGGAGGAACTGGCCCGCATGCTGGGGGGGCTGGAGATCACCGAGCAGACCCTGGCCCATGCCCGGGAGATGGTGACACGGGCCCTGGAGGGGGATCAGTCGTCCTCGACAGGGGCTCCATCCAGTTTGAAGGGGCAGGCCTCATCCTTGCACTCGCCGTAGAGGATCAGCGCGTGATCCTTGATGTGAAAGCCCAGTTCCTCGGCGATGGCCCGCTGGCGTTGCTCGATCACCGGGTCCACGAACTCCTCCACCCGGCCACACTTGACGCAGACGATATGGTCGTGGTGCCGTCCACGCTCCAGCTCGAAGACGGCCTGGTTCCCCTCGAAGTGATGACGATTCACCAGACCCGCCCCTTCGAACTGGGTCAGCACCCGGTAGACCGTGGCCAGACCGATCTCCTCCCCCGCCTCCAGGAGCTGGCGGTAGATCATCTCCGCGCTCAGATGATGGGCCTCGGCCCGCTCCAGGATCTCCAGGATCTTCACCCTGGGCAGGGTCACCTTGAGTCCGGCCTTCTTGAGTTCTTGGGTTTCCATGGAAGTCATACTCCCGGCGGGATCACACCGCCCCTTGGTGTAGAATCGCCCGCAACATGATGTATGGGGTGTCACCCATCTTGCAATTCACCGCCGCACTTTGGACGAAATCATGGCAAGACTCATTCTCTATTTTACTCTTATCACCGGTCTTCTGCATGGATGCGGATCCAACCTGCTCACGGTGCACCGACTGGACATCCAGCAGGGCAACGCCCTGGAAACGGAACAAGTGGAACAACTGCGGCGGGGGATGACACCCGAGCAGGTCCGCTTCCTTCTGGGGGAACCCCTGTTGAGAGACCCCTTCCAGGGCGGGGACCGCTGGGAATACGTGTACTACCTGAAGACCGGTGATGGTCAGACGGAGCGTCAGCGGGTCAGCATCCGTTTCGAGGAGGGGCGGGTGGCCCGCATCCAGGGACGGGGGGACTGAGCGGACACCCCATCCGGGAGGGGGATCAAGCCCCGCCGGCAGCCCGGCGCCGGCGGGCGGCCCGGGGATCGGCGATCAGGGGACGGTAGATCTCCACCCGGTCCCGGTCCCGCAGAGGGGCATCCAGCCGGGTCAGCTTGCCGTAGATGCCCACCTTGT
>JBKGXY010000078.1:0-10535 GCA_046546415.1 Ectothiorhodospira sp. | reverse complement strand
ATCACCATGTGCATCAGCCCATGCACCGAGAGCGGGTTTTCCCAGGTGAAGGCCTTGTCGATCCGCTGCGGCCGGCCCTCGGCATCCAGCGCCAGATCCTCGGGGCCCAGCGGAAAGCCCAGATGCGGACCCGCCAGCGGCGCGCCGGGACAGGCCTCGGCATTGGGGCGGGGATGGGCCTCGGGCGGCTTGGGATAGGGCGGCTTGAAGCGGAAGCCGCCCGGCCGCTCCACCGTGCCCAGCAGGATTTGCAGCAGATGGATGGCGCGGCAGGTCTGGAAGCCGTTGGAATGGGCCGAGATGCCGCGCATGGCGTGCATGGAGACGGGCCGGCCGATGAAGCGGTCGTGCTCCCGGCCGTAGGCATCGGTCCAGCGACAGGGGATCTCGATGGTCTCGCGAAAGGCCACGTGGGCCATCTCCAGGGCCAGGCGCTCGATCTGCTCCGCCGGGACGCCGCAGCGTTCGCTGACGTTCTCCGGGGCATACCGGACATCCAGGTAGCGCTCCGCCAGCAGGGACAGGACCGTGCGCACCGGGCGGCCGTCGGGGGCGGTGTAGTCCCCGAAGAGGGCGGGCCGGATGTCGGTGCGGGAGGCGTCGGCCACGGCCCCGGCAGCCTCGTCCCAGCACAGGGGCCTGCCGTCCCCGTCCCGCAGGATCAGGCCGTGGCCCTTCTTCCCGGGGGTGTCCACCACCAGCCAGGGGGCGTTGGTGTAGCGCAGCAGGTAGTCCCGGTCGAACTGATCGTTGCGCAGCAGGACGTGGATCAGGGAGAGGGCGAAGAGGCCATCGGTGCCGGGGCGGATGGAGACCCACTCGTCCGCCACCGCCTGGTAGCCGGTGCGCACCGGGTTGACGGCCACGAACTTGGCGCCCCGGCGCTTGAGCTGCTCGATGCCCAGCTTGATGGGGTTGGAGGCATGGTCCTCGGCCACGCCCCAGAGCATGAAGTACTTGCTGCGGGCCCAGTCCGGGTCGCCGAACTCCCAGAAGGCGTGGCCCATGGTGTAGAGCCCCGCCGCCGCCATGTTCACGGAGCAGAAGCCGCCGTGGGCGGCCCAGTTGATGGTGCCGAACTGGGTGGCCCAGAGCCCGGTCAGGGCCTGCATCTGGTCGCGCCCGGTGAAGAAGGCCAGCTTGCGGGGATCGGTGGCGCGGATATGGGCCAGGCGCCGCGTGAGCACGTCCAGGGCCTCGTCCCAGGAGACGGGCTCGAATTCCCCGTCCCCCCGTTCGGTGCCGGGTTTGCGCATCAACGGCTGGCGCAGGCGCGCCGGGGACTGCTGCTTCATGATGCCGGCATTGCCCTTGGCGCAGAGCACGCCCCGGTTCACCGGGTGATCCGGATTCCCCTGGATGTAGCGGACCTGGTTGTCCTCCACGGTGACCTTGATGCCACAGCGGCAGGCACACATGTAGCAGGTGGTGTACTTCACCTCCTGCCTGGCGTGATCCTCGAAGACCGGCATTGTCTGCATACCCGCACCATCCGAATCCGTTGACCATGGGATGGCCCCTGCTGCAGGGCCCGACCCAAGAGTCTGCCGGGGGCGGGCGGACAACTCAAAGGGAAGTTTTTGATTCGGGTATAAGTGAATGCCCGGGAGGGAAGACGGGGCATCGCGCCCGCCCCGGACCGGGGCGGGCGCCGTCCGGGGATCAGTCCTTCTGCGTGCCGGCGGCGGGGCGCAGGCGGATCCCCAGCTCCCGCAGCTGGGCGTCGCTCACCGGGGCCGGGGCCTGGGTGAGCGGGCAGGCGGCCGTCTGGGTCTTGGGGAAGGCCATGACGTCGCGGATGGACTGGGCACCGGTCATGAGCATCACCAGCCGGTCCAGGCCGAAGGCGATGCCGCCGTGGGGCGGGCAGCCGTACTTCAGGGCGTCCAGCAGGAAGCCGAACTTCTCCCGGGCCTCTTCCTCGCCGATGCCCAGGAGTTCGAACACCTTCTGCTGCATGGCCATGGTGTGGATGCGCACGGAACCGCCCCCCACCTCGGTGCCGTTGAGCACCAGGTCGTAGGCCCGGGAGACCAGATGGCCCGGGTCCCCCGAGAGGTCCTCGGGGGACCCGGCCCGGGGGGCGGTGAAGGGATGGTGCAGGGCCACCCAGCGGCCCTCCTTTTGGTCCAGCTCGAACATGGGGAAGTCCACCACCCACAGCGGACGCCAGCCCCGCTCCACCAGGCCCCGGTCGTGGCCCAGCTTCACCCGCAGGGCCCCGATGGACTCGTTCACCACCCGGGCCTTGTCGGCGCCGAAGAAGATCAGGTCGCCGTCCACGGCCTCCGTGCGGTCCAGGATCTCCACCACCACGGGGTCGGGCAGGAACTTGAGGATGGGGGACTGCAGGCCCTCCCGGCCGGCGTGGACGTCGTTGACCTTGATGTAGGCCAGGCCCTTGGCCCCGTAGCGGCCCACAAAGCCGGTGTAGTCCTCGATCTCCTTACGGGTCAACTCCCCCCCGCCGGGCACCCGGAGGGCGGCCACGCGGCCATGGGGGTCCCTGGCCGGGCCGGAGAAGACCTTGAAATCCACCTCGCCCATGACGTCGGTGAGTTCCACCAGTTCCAGGGGGATGCGCAGGTCCGGCTTGTCGGAGCCGAAGCGGTGCATGGCCTCGGCATAGGTCATGCGCGGGAAGGGATCGTGCAGGGGCACCTCCAGCACCTGGGCGAAGAGCTCGCGCATCATCCGCTCCATGAGCCCCATGATGCCCTCCTCGTCCATGAAGGAGGTCTCGATGTCCAGCTGGGTGAACTCCGGCTGGCGGTCGGCGCGCAGGTCCTCGTCGCGGAAGCAGCGCACGATCTGATAGTAGCGGTCCAGGCCGGACATCATCAGCAGCTGCTTGAACAGCTGCGGGGACTGCGGCAGGGCGAAGAAGCTGCCGGGATGGGTGCGGCTGGGCACCAGGTAGTCCCGGGCCCCCTCTGGGGTGGCCTTGGTGAGCATGGGGGTCTCGATATCCAGGAAGCCGTTGGCCTCCAGGAAGCGGCGCAGGGTGGCGGTGATGCGCGCCCGCATCTGCAGCCGGGTCTGCATCATGGGGCGGCGCAGGTCCACGTAGCGGTAACGCAGGCGGGTCTCCTCCCCCACGTCGTCCTCGTCCAGCTGGAACGGGGGCGTCTCGGCGGTGTTGAGCACATCCAGCTCCAGGCCCAGCACCTCGATGGCCCCGGTGCGCAGGTCCGGGTTCACCGTCCCCTCCGGACGGCGGCGCACCCGGCCCCGCACCCGCAGGACGAATTCGCTGCGGATGCGCTCGGCGTGGGCGAAGACCTCGGCCCGGTCCGGATCGAAGACCACCTGCACCAGGCCCTCCCGGTCCCGCAGGTCCACGAAGATCACGCCCCCATGGTCACGCCGCCGGTTGACCCAGCCGCATAGTGTCACTTCCTGATCCAGCAGGGACTCGTCGACGATACCGCAGTAGTGGGTGCGCATGGCTCTTCCTGGTGGTTGAATCTCGGGGAAAACCGATAATGGTAAGGGGGTTGTTTCCGGGGTGGCAAGTGGCGGCCGCGGGATCCCGGGGATCCCCCTGGGTGCCGCGTAGCGTGGCGGGGAACGGCCCTACCGGCGTCCCGCACCCGGCGGGGGTGCGGCGGGGGATGCGCCCCCCGGGACCCGCGGATCGCGGGGGACCACCACCCCCAGGGACATGACGAACTTCAGGCCGTCCTCCACCGTCATGTCCATCTCGATGACCTCCTCCCGGGGGACCAGGAGGATGAAGCCGGAGGTGGGGTTGGGTGTGGTGGGGACGAACACCGTGACCACCTCCTTCGCGGTGCGTGCCTGCACCTCGCCCATGCCGGTGCTGGTCTGGAATCCCACGGTCCAGACCCCCTTGCGGGGGTATTCCACCAGGAGGACCTTGCGAAAGGACTCGCCGGTGGTGCCCAGCACCGTCTCCACCACCTGCTTGATGGCGGAGTAGATGGTGTTCACCAAGGGGATGCGGGCCAGCAGGGCCTCCCAGAGCTCCACCACCTTGCGGCCCACCAGGTTGGCCACCACCACCCCCGTGGCGAGGACGATGATCACCGCCATCACCACGCCGAACCCCGGGATGGTGAACCCCAGCAGGGCCTCCGGCCGCCAGGGCGGGGGCAGGAGCAGCAGGGTCCGGTCCATGAGATCGAGGATGAACTTGATGATGGCCACGGTGGCCACCAGCGGCACCCAGACCAGCAGGCCCGCGATCAGGTAGCGCCGCAGGGTATGCACCCAGGCTGGCCGGAGATCGTGCAAGGGAGATCAGCCGGAGGCGGACCCGGAGGCGGCGGGGCAGGCGGGGCAGCTGCCGCCCCCTCCGTCGCTGGCCGCGCCGCAGGCGGGGGCGCCGTCCCCATCCTTCTTGAGATTGCGCTGATTGCCCTTCTTGAAATCGGTCTCGTACCAGCCCTTGCCCCCCAGGCGGAAGCCGGCCGCCGACACCAGCTTGTTCAGCGCCGGCGCATGACACTCCGGGCACTCCAGCAGGGGCCCGTCGGACAGTTTCTGGATGGCCTCCATGCGGTGGCCGCAGGCTTTGCACTCATATTCGTAAATGGGCATGCTCATCTCCCGTGAAGGACGCAACTCAGAATGGTATCGGACAGGGGGACCGTCCCCGGACCCACCTGTCGGAAGGGCGTGGTGAAGCCGGTGGCCGGATCCGCAACCGGATGACCCCAGTATACCGCTTCGCGGCATGGGGTGGATCGCCGATCCTCCAATGGGGGCATGCCCCCGGTTTTGCAAGCCCGGCACGACGCGGAGACAGGACTTGACCCGACCCAGAAGCATCCTCATCACCGGCTGTTCCTCCGGCATCGGCCACTGCGCGGCCCACACCCTGCACCGGCGCGGTTACCGGGTCTTCGCCACCGCCCGGCGGGAGGAGGATGTCCGGCGGCTCCGGGCGGAGGGGCTCGAGGCCCTGCCCCTGGACCTGACCGACGGCGACACCCTCCACGCCGCCGTGGACCGGGTGCTGGAGGACACCGGCGGCACCCTGGATGCCCTGTTCAACAACGGGGCCTACGGCCAGCCCGGGGCCGTGGAGGACCTGACCCGGGCGGCCCTGCGGGCACAACTGGAGACCAACCTGCTGGGGTGGGTGGAACTCACCAACCGGGTGATCCCGGTGATGCGCGCCCAGGGGGCGGGCCGCATCGTGCAGAACAGCTCGGTGCTCGGCCTCGTGGCCCTGCCCTTTCGCGGCGCCTACACCTGCTCCAAGTTCGCCCTGGAGGGGCTCACCGACACCCTGCGCATGGAGCTGGCCGGCACCGGGGTGCGGGTGAGCCTCATCGAACCCGGCCCCATCGCCACCCGTTTCCGGGCCAATGCCCATGCCGCCTTCCTGGCCCATATCGACCGGGAGCACAGCCCCTTCCAGGCGCAGTACGCCGCCGCCGAGCGACGCCTGACGAAGACCGGCCCGGCGGCCCCCTTCACCCTGCCGCCGGAGGCGGTGGTGAAGCGGCTGATCCATGCCCTGGAGCATCCGCGCCCCCGGGCCCGCTACCGGGTCACCCTGCCCACCCATGTCTTTGCCGCCCTCCGGCGGGTGCTGCCCACAACCGGCATGGACCGGGTGATGCGCGCCGTCTCCCGGGGCGAGCACCGCTGAACCCCGGGCGGATCAGGCCCGGGCCACCCGGCGGCGCAGGTAGCTGTAGTAGAGCACCGGGATCACCACCAGGGTCAGCAGGGTGGAGACCAGGATCCCGAAGATCAGGGAGATGGCCAGCCCGCTGAAGATGGGGTCATCCAGGATGAACCCGGCCCCGATCATGGCCGCCAGCCCCGTGAGCAGGATGGGCTTGGCCCGTACCGCACCGGCACGGATCACCGCCTCCTCCAGGGCCACCCCCCGGGCCATCTCCTGGTTGATGAAATCCACCAGCAGGATGGAGTTGCGCACGATGATCCCCGCCAGGGCGATCATCCCGATCATGGAGGTGGCGGTGAACTCCGCTCCCAGCAGGGCATGCCCCGGCATCACGCCGATGAGGGTCAGCGGGATGGGGGCCATGATGATCAGGGGCACCAGGTAGGAACGGAACTGCCCCACCACCAGCAGGTAGATGAGCACCAGCCCCACGGAATAGGCCAGGCCCATGTCCCGGAAGGTCTCGTAGGTGATCTGCCACTCCCCGTCCCACTTCACCGCATACTCGGCGGTGCCCTCCGGCGGTGCGATGAAGGTCTGCTTCAGGGGGCGCCCCTGGATCATGGGCTCGTCGTCCAGCCGGAAGACCAGGTCGAACATGCCGTAGAGGGGGCTGTCCAGGCGCCCCGCCATATCCGCCGTGACGTAGACCACCGGCAGCAGGTCCTTGTGCTCGATGGCCCGCTCGCGGGTGGTCTCCACCACCCGCACCACCTCGGAGAGGGGTACGAGGCCCCCGTCCCGGGCGCGCACCCGCATCCCCAGGGCGGCGTCCAGGCGCGCCTTGTCGGCATCGTCGAACTCCAGGCGGATGGGCACGGCGTACTTGTTGTCGCCCCCGAAGAGATAACTCACGTCCTCCCCGCCCAGGGCGGTATCCACGGCGCCGGCCACCGTCGCCTGGGAGACCCCCAGCAGGGCGGCCTTCTCCCGGTCCACCTCCAGGATGAAGCGCGGCCCGTCGTGCTCCAGGGAGGTATCCACATCCACCACGCCCGGGGTATCCCGGAACATGCCCTCCAGCTGACGGGCCACCTGGATCCGTCCCTCCTGGTCCGGGCCGTAGACCTCGGCCACGATGGGGGCCCGTACCGGCGGACCGGGGGGCACCTCCACCACCTTCACCACCGCATCATGCGCGTCCGCGATGTCCTGCAGTGGGCCGCGTACATCCAGGGCGATGTCATGGCTCTTGCGGTCGCGCTTCTTCTTGTCCACCAGGTTCACCTGGATATCCCCCAGGTGGCCGCCCTCGCGCAGGTAGTACTGACGCACCAGGCCATTGAAGTTGATGGGGGAGGCGGCGCCGGCGTAGATCTGGTAATCCCGCACCTCCGGCACCGTGGCCAGGTGATCCCCCATGGCCTGCAGCACACGGTTGGTGCGCTCCAGGCTCGTCCCCTCGGGCATCTCCACCACCACCTGGAACTCGGACTTGTTATCAAAAGGCAGCATCTTGAGCACCACCGCCTGCACGTAGACCAGGGAGACCGCCAGCAGGATCAGAAGGACCATGCCCCCGTAGAGCCCCAGACGGCGCACCCCGGCCCCCCGGCCCCGCAGGAAGGGCCCGAGCCCGCGTTGTGCCGCGGCCTGCATCCAGCGCCCGGCCCCTTCGTCGTCATGGGCCCCCTTGCCCCCCTGGGCCGGGGGTGCGGATTCGGCCTGGCGACGCAGGAGTTTGTAGGTCATCCAGGGGGTCACCACATAGGCCACCGCCAGGGAGATGACCATGCCCATGCTGGCGTTGATGGGGATGGGACTCATGTAGGGGCCCATCAGACCGGTGACGAAGGCCATGGGCAGCAGCGCGGCGATGACGGTGAAGGTGGCCAGGATGGTGGGCCCACCCACCTCGTCCACCGCCAGGGGGATGGCCTCCCGCAGGCCCTGGGCACCCCGGTGCAGATGGCGGTGGATGTTCTCCACCACGACGATGGCGTCGTCCACCAGGATGCCGATGGAGAAGATGAGGGCGAACAGGGAGACGCGGTTGAGGGTGAAACCGTAGGCCCAGGAGGCGAACAGGGTGATGGCCAGGGTGATGACCACGGCGGTGCCCACGATGAGGGCCTCGCGCCATCCCAGGGCCAGCCACACCAGGATCACCACCGAGGTGGTGGCCAGGATGAGCTTCTGGATCAGCGTGGTGGCCTTGTCATCCGCCGTCTTGCCGTAGTTGCGGGTCAGGCTCACCTCCACCCCCTCGGGGATGTGGGTGGCCCGCAGTTCCTCCATGCGCTGGATGAGCTGGTCGGCGATATCCACGGCGTTGGTCCCGGGCTGCTTGGCCACGGCCAGGGTCACCGCAGGTTCGGTATGGCCCGGCACCGCCCCGGGGTGCGCCGCGCCCCACCCCATGCGCACGTAGCTTTCGGGGCGATCCGGCCCCTGGTGCACCTCGGCCACGTCGCCGAGATGGACCGGATTGCCCTCGTGGACCCCGACGACGAGATCGGCCACCTCGCCGGGTGTGGTGAGGAAGCTGCCCGCCTGGACCGGGATCTCGCCGTTGTCCCGCACCAGGGCACCGGCATCACGGGAGTGGTTGGCGGCCTGCAGGGCCTGCCTCAGGTCCTCCAGGGCCAGGCCGTGGCCCGCCACCCGTTGCGGATCCAGGGTGACCCGCACCACGTGGTCGGGACCCCCGAGGGTGTAGATGTCCCGGGTGCCGGGGATCCGCTTGAGTTCCGTCTCCAGGGCATGGGCCACGCGCTGAAGCTCATGGCCGCCCCGCTCCGGGTCCTGGGTCCACAAGGTAAAGGTGACGATGGGGACATCGTCGATCCCCTTGGGCTTGACGATGGGCTCCCCCACCCCCAGGCCCGGGGGGAACCAGTCCCGGTTGGACTGGATCTGGTTGTACAGGCGCACCAAGGCATCGGTGCGCTTCTCGCCCACCTCGTACTGGACACTGAGCACCGCCATGCCGGGCCGGGATACGGAATAGACGTGCTCCAGGCCCTCGATCTCCGACAGCACCTGCTGGGCGGGGATGCTCACCAGCTGCTCCACCTCCTCCACCGAGGCCCCCGGGAAGGGGATGAAGACATTGGCAAAGGTGACGTCGATCTGGGGCTCCTCCTCCCGAGGGGTCACCAGCAGGGCGAACACCCCCATGAGCAGCCCCAACAGGGCCAGCAGCGGGGTGATCTGGGAGGTGAGAAAGGCCCGTGCGATGCGCCCGGAGATCCCCAGGGGGGCGTCTGCCTGCCGCTCGCTCATCGCGCCGCCTCCCGCTGCTCCTTGAGGGCCAGGCCGGCGGCCACCGGATCCAGGGCCACCCGCTCGCCGGGCTCCAGACCCGCCAGGATCTCCACGTCCCCGCCATTCATGCGGCGCCCCGGCCGCACCTGCCGCAAGCGGATTTCGCCGTCCTCCTCCACCACGTACACGGCCGAGAGCTCGCTGCGCTGGACCACCGCCGAGGCAGGCACCACCAGGTACTGAGCCTCGTCCACGCGAAAGGCCACCTTCACGAGCATCCCCGGAAAGAGCCCCGGCACCTCCTCCGGCAACCGGACCCGCACCCGGAAGGTGGCGGAACGCGGATCGGCGTAGGGGAAGAAGGTGAGCGCAGCGGCCTCCAGGCTGCGCCCGTCCTGCAGCAGGATGCGGGCCTGTTCATGCGCTCGCACGTCGTTGATGAGGCGCTGGGGGACCTGGGCCACCACCCGAAGGGTCTCCAGGGAGAGCCCGGACATCAGGGGCTGCCCGGGGTTGACGGTCTCCCCCTCCTCCACGTGACGCTCGGTGACGATACCCGCATAGGGTGCCCGCACCCGGGTATACTCCAGCTGCTCCCGGGCCTCTTCCCGGGCGGCGCGTGCCGATTCCAGCCGCGCCTGGGACGACTCCAGGGCAGCGGTGGCCCGATCCATCTCCGAGCGGGAGATGAGCTGACGCTCGAAGATCCCCATCACCCGCAGATACTCGGCCCGGGCCTCCTCAAAACGGGCCCGGGCCTCCCGCAGGGCCCCCTCCGCCTGTTCCAGTCGGGCCTGCTGTTCCGTATCCCGCAGGCGCAGGAGCAGATCCCCCGACTCCACATAGTCGTCCACGTCATAACGGACCTCCGTCACCCGACCACTGGTCTGGGCAGAGACCGTGGCCTGGTTCACCGCCTCCACCTGCCCGTTCAGGACCTGCTCCATGGGCAGGACACGCAACCGTGCGGCCTCCGTCTCCAGATCCTCCGCGGCCCAGGCGCCCGGGGGAAGACACAGGACAACGGCCATCACCCACCAACGCAGACCTCGTTCACGCATGTACAGACTCCGGATTCCGGCCCCGGGATCAGACCGGGACCGCTCAAAATATTAGGTTGGCCTAATATACTATATTTTGACCCTTTTCAAATCCCCCACCCCGCGATCCATATCCCCCCGGGACCGTGCCGGGGAGGTTCATGGTAAATTACCGGCCAGAACACCATTTCCCAAACCTCGTTCCGGAAGTGTCTGCATGCGTGTATCCCAGTTCCCCCTGACGACCCTGAAAGAGACGCCGGCCGACGCCGAGGTGGTGAGCCACCGGCTCATGCTGCGGGCCGGGTTCATCCGCCGCCTGGCCTCGGGCCTGTACACCTGGATGCCCCTGGGGCTTCGGGTGCTGCGCCGGGTGGAGGCCATCGTGCGCGAGGAGATGAACCGCGCCGGGGCCCTGGAACTGCTCATGCCGGCGGTGCAGCCGGCGGAGCTGTGGCAGGAATCGGGGCGCTGGGACCAGTATGGACCCGAACTGCTGCGCCTGAAGGATCGCCATGCACGCGATTTCTGTTTTGGTCCCACCCACGAGGAGGTGATCACCGACCTGGTGCGCCGGGAGATCAACAGCTACCGCCAGCTGCCCCTGAACCTCTACCAGATCC
>JBKGXY010000077.1:0-10567 GCA_046546415.1 Ectothiorhodospira sp. | reverse complement strand
GAGCGGGTGATCACCACCGATGAACTGTTCGAACTGGAGACCCTGCCCCGTTCCGTCGGGGTCCTGGGTCTGGGGGCCATCGGCCTGGAGATGGGCCTGGCCCTGGCCCGCCTGGACGTGCAGGTGGTGGGCTCGGACGTCGCCCGCTGGCCCGCCGGCATCACGGACCCGGAACTGGGGCAGCGGGTGGTGGAGCAGTTCTCCGGGGAACTGCCCATGTGGCTGGGGGAGAGCGCCCGGCTCACCCCGGAAGCGGACGGCGTGGTGTTGGAGTCGGCCCAGGGGCGCGAGAAGGTGGAGCGGATCCTGGCCGCCATGGGCCGGCGCTCCAACATCGACAGACTCGAT
Organism: Ectothiorhodospira sp.; assembly: GCA_046546415.1. GTDB lineage: Bacteria > Pseudomonadota > Gammaproteobacteria > Ectothiorhodospirales > Ectothiorhodospiraceae > Ectothiorhodospira. Next base: position 10,219 of record JBKGXY010000077.1, on the reverse strand, counting down.
CCCGAAGGGTCCGTCCTGCCCCTGGCAGAGGACGGCCTGCCGCCGGTGGACCCGGCGACGATGCAGGTGGGGGAACTGCCCGTCTTCATCGTCGGGGATGCCAATGGCCGGCGCCTGCTCATGCACGAGGCAGCCGACGAGGGCAGCATCGCCGGCTATAACGCCGCCCGTGGAACGTCCCAGCGCTTCCAGCGCCGCACCCCCCTGGCCATCGCCTTCACCCAGCCCGATATCGTCTCCGTGGGCACTCCCCTGTCCGAACTGGACCCGGAACGGGTGGTGGTGGGCACCGCCCAGGGCAGCGGCAACGGCCGCTCCGTGATCCTGGAGGCCCAGGACAGCATGGTGCGCCTCTACGCCGACGCGGAGACCGGCCGGTTGCGCGGGGCCGCCCTGTCGGCGGCGGGCGGGGAACACCTGGGACATCTCCTGGCCTGGGCCATCCAGCGGGGCGAGACCGCCCAGCAGATGCTCTCCCTGCCCTTCTATCACCCGGTGGTGGAGGAGGTCGTGCAGGAGGCCCTGCAGGAGATCGTCGGCCAGCTCCCCGATGCCGGGGGGTTGCCCGCCGGGCTGATGCCCGAGGGCTGAGGCCGAAGCCACCGGGGTCATCGGCACCCGCCCGTGACAAGCCCCGGATTCCAGAGCATCCCGGGCCGCAAAGGCCCGGTCCTGGAGCGGCGCACGTGGCAGGACATGAAAGTTTCATCCAATTGCGTTATACTCATTGGCGTTGTCTGAGGAGCGCTGCAACGGATCAACGCATCCGCCAGGCTCAGACACCTCCCAAAACGGCGCTCGCTGTACCCGCGATTGCGGTCGGCGAGTCGAGTCACTTCTCCTCCCCGACCGCGTCGCACTCGCCCAAGTAAGAGGAGTGTGTTCATGAACGCAGTCGTAGATACCCAGAACCCCGACTACGTCGTCGCCGACATCAATCAGGCCGACTTCGGCCGCAAGGAAATCGCCATCGCCGAGACCGAAATGCCCGGTCTGATGGCCACCCGTGAAGAATACGCCAAGTCCCAGCCGCTGAAGGGCGCCCGCATCGCTGGCAGCCTGCACATGACCATCCAGACGGCTGTGCTCATCGAGACCCTGAAGGCCCTGGGCGCCGACGTGCGCTGGGCTTCCTGCAACATCTTCTCCACCCAGGACCACGCTGCGGCCGCCATCGCCGCCACTGGCACCCCCGTGTTCGCCTACAAGGGGGAAACCCTGGAAGAGTACTGGCAGTTCTGCCACCGCATCTTCGAATGGTCCGACGGCGGCACGCCCAACATGATCCTGGACGACGGCGGGGACGCCACCCTGCTGATCCACCTGGGCGCCCGCGCCGAGAAGGATCCGTCCGTGGTGGAAAACCCCACCAATGACGAAGAGCGCGTCCTGTTCAGCCAGATCAAGGAACGCCTGAAGACCCAGCCCGGCTGGTACTCCAGCGTCCTGAAGAACATCAAGGGCGTCACCGAGGAGACCACCACCGGCGTGCACCGCCTGTACCAGATGGCCAAGGAAGGTTCCCTGCCGTTCTCGGCCATCAACGTCAACGACTCGGTCACCAAGTCCAAGTTCGACAACCTGTATGGCTGCCGCGAATCCACCGTGGACGCCATCAAGCGCGCCACCGACGTGATGGTGGCCGGCAAGCGCGCCGTGGTCTGCGGTTACGGTGACGTGGGCAAGGGCGCCGCCCAGTCCCTGCGCGCCCTGTCCGCCGAGGTGTGGATCACCGAGATCGACCCCATCTGCGCCCTGCAGGCGGCGATGGAAGGCTTCCGCGTGGTGACCATGGAAGAGGCCTGCGACAAGGCCGACATCTTCGTCACCGCCACCGGCAACAAGGACGTGATCACCGCCGATCACATGTCCCGCATGAAGAACCAGGCCATCGTCTGCAACATCGGCCACTTCGACTCCGAGATCGACGTTGCCGGTCTGCGCAAGTACCAGTGGGAGAACATCAAGCCCCAGGTGGACCACATCATCTTCCCGAATGGCAACCGCATCATCCTGCTGGCCGAAGGCCGCCTGGTGAACCTGGGTTGCGGCACGGGTCACCCCAGCTTCGTGATGTCCAACTCCTTCACGAACCAGACCCTGGCTCAGATCGAGCTGTGGCAGCACGGCGACAAGTACGACAACGACGTGTACATCCTGCCCAAGCACCTGGACGAGAAGGTGGCCGAACTGCACCTGGGCAAGATCGGCGCCACGCTGACCAAGCTCACCGAAGAGCAGGCCAAGTACCTGGGTCTGCCCATCGAAGGGCCCTTCAAGCCGGAACACTACCGGTACTGATCGCGGCGCCGTGGGCTTGGGGTCACCTGGTGCACCCCGGGCGCGGCTCGCGAACCGGAGACCGACCTCCCGGGCGGTCTCCACGGGCGGCCCCGGCACCCTGCCGGGGCCGTTCATTGTCCGCGGCACCCACCGTGCCCCGCACTGCCCCGCCCCACTACCGTGCTGTCCTTCTTCCCTTTTTGCATTCACCCGGCCGGTGAAGGGCCCCAGAAGAGGATCACCGGGACCCGCTCCATTCCGTCCGGAAGGCGATGCGTCTGACCGCATCGGATAGGAGACGCATGCCCCCGGAAATCCATCGGCTGGATGAAGCCCCATCCCGCAACCACTGCGAGGAGCGATTCATGAAATCACAGAAGCCATTCGAGCGCACCTTCAGCTTCGAGTTCTTCCCGCCCAAGAACGATGAGGGCGCCCGCAAGGTCCGTGAAGCCTGGACCCAGCTGGCCCATCTGCAGCCCCGGTTCTTCTCCGTCACCTATGGCGCCGGCGGCTCCACCCAGGCCCGCACCCTGGAGACCGTGCTGGAGATCCACAAGAGTTCCGGCGTGGATGCAGCACCCCACCTGTCCTGCATCGATTCCACCGCCGATCAGATGCGCGACATCCTGCAGATGTACAAGGACAACGGCCTGCGCCACATCGTCGCCCTGCGCGGCGACCTGCCCTCGGGCATGCGCGACCCGGGCGAGTTCCGCTACGCCAACGAACTGGTGGAGTTCATCCGCAAGGAGACCGGGGATCACTTCAGCCTGGAGGTGGCGGCCTATCCGGAGATCCATCCCCAGGCCCCCGACGCCATCAAGGACCTGGACAACTTCGCACGCAAGGTGAAGGCCGGGGCCAACTCCGCCATCACCCAGTACTTCTACGCCCCGGAGGCCTATTTCCGGTTCGTGGACGACTGCGAGAAGCGGGACATCGATATCCCCATCGTGCCGGGGATCATGCCCATCACCAACTACAAGCAGCTGGCCCGCTTCTCCGACACCTGCGGCGCCGAGATCCCCCGCTGGATCCGCAAGCGCCTGGAGGCCTACGGGGACGACACCGCCTCCATCCGCGCCTTCGGCGAGGAGGTGGTCACCGACCTGTGTGCCCGGCTCCTGGACGCCGGCGCACCGGGGCTGCACTTCTACACCATGAACCAGGCCGGCCCCATCCAGGCCATCTGGAAGAACCTGGGTCTGAAACCAGAACCGAAGTAAAGCCCGGCAAAGACCCCCACCTCCAGCCCCTCCCCCGTTTGCGGGGGCGGGGTTTTTTTATGGGATCAGCCCGCCGCCCGGGCCGCCTTTTTGCGCTCGTGCTCCAGCAGCAGCTTCTTGCGCAACCGGATGAAACGGGGCGTCACCTCCACCAGTTCATCGTCCTCGATGAACTCCAGTGCCTGCTCCAGGGAGAGGCGCATGGGCGGGGTGAGCACGATGTTCTCATCGGAACCGGCGGCGCGGATGTTGGTGAGCTGCTTGGCCTTGAGGGGGTTCACCACCAGGTCGTTGTCCCGGCTGTGGATCCCGATGATCATGCCCTCGTAGACCTCCTCCCCGGGGCCGATGAACAGCCGCCCCCGGTCCTGCAGGTTGAACAGGGCAAAGCCCAGGGCCTTGCCGGCCCCGTTGGCAATGAGCACACCGTTGTTGCGCGGGGCCACCGCGCCGGGACGGTAAGGGCCGTAGCTGTCGAAGATATGGTGCAGGATGCCCGTGCCGGAGGTGGCGGTGAGGAACTCCGTCTGGAAACCGATGAGCCCCCGGGAGGGCACACGATAGTCCAGCCGCACCCGGCCCTTGCCGTCGGGGATCATATCCAGCATCTCACCGCGGCGGGCCCCCAGCTTCTCCATGATGGCCCCCTGGTGCTGCTCCTCCACGTCCACGGTCACCATCTCGTAGGGCTCCTCCTTCACCCCCTCCTTCTCGCGCACGATCACCTCCGGGCGGGAGACCCCCAGTTCATACCCCTCGCGTCGCATGTTCTCGATGAGGATGGACAGGTGCAGCTCCCCCCGGCCCGAGACCCGTAACTTATCGGGATCGTCGGTATCCTCCACCCGCAGGGCCACATTGTGCTTGAGCTCCTCCATGAGCCGCTCGCGGATATTCCGGGAGGTGACGTACTTGCCGTCCCGGCCGGCGAAGGGCGAGGTGTTCACCTGGAAGGTCATGTTCACCGTGGGCTCGTCCACGGTCAGGGCCTTCAGGGGTTCCACCGCCGAGGGGTCGCACAGGGTGTCGGAGATATAGAGCTCCTCCATGCCGGTGAAGGCGATGATGTCGCCGGCGCCCGCCTCGGGCACCTCCACCCGTTCCAGCCCCCGGAAACCCAGGATCTGCAGGATGCGCCCGTTGCGCACACCGCCCTCCCGGTCCATCACCTTGATGGCCGTGTTGGTCCGGACCCTGCCCCGGGTGATGCGCCCGATCCCGATCAGCCCCTGATAGGTGTTGTAGTCCAGGGAAGACACCTGCATCTGGAAGGGGCCATCCGGGTCCACCACCGGGGAGGGCACCCGGTCCACGATGGTCTGGAACAGGGGCGTCATATCCCCCTCGCTCACGTCGTGCTCCAGCCCCGCGAAGCCCTTGAGGGCGGAGCAATAGACCACAGGGAAGTCCAGCTGATCCTCGTCGGCCCCCAGGCGGTCAAAGAGATCGAAGATCTGATCCACCACCCAATGGGGACGCGCCCCGGGGCGGTCGATCTTGTTGATCACCACGATGGGCCGAAAGCCCATGGCGAAGGCCTTGGCGGTGACAAAGCGGGTCTGGGGCATGGGACCGTCCACGGCGTCCACCAGCAGCAGCACCGAATCCACCATGGACAGTACCCGCTCCACCTCACCGCCGAAGTCGGCGTGGCCGGGGGTGTCCACCACATTGATGCGGTATCCGTTCCAGTCCAGGGCCGTGTTCTTGGACAGGATGGTGATCCCCCGCTCCTTCTCCAGGGCGTTGGAATCCATCATCCGCTCCACCACCTGGGCACGTGCGTCCAGGGTGCCCGACTGCTGCAGCAGCTTGTCCACCAGGGTGGTCTTGCCGTGATCCACGTGGGCGATGATGGCGATATTACGAAGCTTGTCCGTCATGGGGTGTCGGCCTTCCGGGGAGGCGATTGAAACAGGGAGGGGCGCCGATTATACCCCCTGGCCGGGGGCGCGGATACACGCCCTGCAGTACCGCGCTTGCCGCCGGGGGCGGGGGGCGGCACACTGGAACGCGAGCCACGGGCGCCGTGAGGAGCAGCCACCATGAAGACCCGCTACGAGGATATCGCCCCCTACCGCACCCTGGACGGTTCCGAGATCCGTGAACTCATGCACCCCCGCCTGCATGGCGAAGGCGGGCAGAGTCTGGCCGAGGCCCGGGTGGAACCGGGGGCGCGCACGGAACTGCATCGCCACCGCGTCACCGAGGAGATCTACCACTTCACCCAGGGGGAGGGGATGATGCGGCTGGATGCCGAGGAATTCCCCGTCACCGCCGGAGACACGGTGCGCATCCCCCCGGGCACCCCGCACCGGGTGCGCAATACCGGCGGCGTGCCCCTGCGCATCCTCTGCGCCTGCACCCCGGCCTACAGCCATGAGGATACGGACATCCTGGAGGATGGTGCCGCCTGATAGCCCCGCTACAGGCCCATCAGACGGGATGACGGTTCTCGCTGGGGATCTGCAGGTGGAAGCCCTGGCGCAACAGATTGCCCAGCACCTGGACGGCCTCCTCCCGGACCAGGCGCCGCTGTGGCGTGAGGACGAACTCCAGGGCGAACTCCGGTGGACCGAAGAGCTTCATCAGCGGCTCCGGCACCGCGGAGAAGCCCTCCCGGTGCGGCAGATAGATGTAGGTATCGGCCCGGCGCGGGCTGCGATAGACATAGCACTGCATGCCGCTCAATCCTCCCCGATCGGGGCCGAGCCGTCGGACCGGGGCCCGCCCCCCTTCACGTCCCAGACCTCCATGCGCCGGATATCGGCGTGCGGATATTCGAAGACGGCAAAGCCGCCCCGGTAGGCCCGCTGCAGGTGCAGCGAATCCACATCGGCATCGGCCAGCATCCCCTCCAGGACCTCGCCGTTCTCCAGGGTCAGACGCATCCGTTCGCCCTCCAGTCGCGGCAGTTCCGCGACCCGGACCGGGCGATAGGCCCGCTCCCTGGGCCGGGTGGGCCTCTGGCTCCCCTCGGGCGGCAGGGGCTGCACCCGGTCCTGGGCAAAGGGATCGAAGTCCAGCATCTCCAGGGGCGCCCCCGTCTGCTCCTCCAGGCGGCGCACCTGGGCCTCGTTGGGGATGACCAGATCCTGGGGACGGGGCAGGGGAATGGCGATCTCCGTCTCCATGCCGGCGCGGCCCATGAGGGTCTCCAGGGTCTGGTCCGCGCCGCCGTACAGGGACCCGGCCGTCATCACCAGGCCCAGGACCCCGAGGACGAACCCCAGCCGCGCCGCCTGCCAATGCAGCGCCACGAAGGCCAGGGAGGGCCCCGGCACCAGGGTCACCAGGCCCCAGAGCCAGCCCCGCCAGAAGCCCTGGCGAGCCACCAGGACGTACCCCGCCAGAAACAGACCCAGCCCCACCAACAGGGCGCCATTCACCAGATTCATGCACTCCTCCCCCGAGACTCGGACCGGCCCCCCGTGGAACCCGGCCTCTCAGTATAGCGCGGACGCCGCCCCCGCCATGCCCGGGGATTGTCCGGCCGGAACGACGGGGCTACGCTCCCCATGAAACCCCATGGAATGGAGGCCGACATGACCTGCGGGAAGGGATACACGCTCATGGAACTCCTGATCACCCTGGCGGTGGCACTGGTGCTGACCACCACCGTGATCCCGGCCTGGGCTGCCCTCCTGGCTGAACAGCGCCTGGCCGCGACCACCAACGACCTGGTGCAGGCACTGACTGCAGCGCGTCTTGAGGCCGTGAAACGGGGTGAGGGGGTAGTGCTCTGCCCCTCCGCGGACGGCCTGACCTGCGGGGAAACGGACTACGACCGGGGCTGGATCCTGCGGCCCGCCCCGAACAGCGTCTCCGCCCTGGAGGCAACGGCCTCCGTCCTGCGAACCGACCCGCACGCTCCGGGCGGCCTGACGATCCGGGCGGACGGGAGCATGGACCGCTACGTGGCCTACCGGCCGGACGGGCAGACCCGCCAATTGAACGGGGCCCTGCAGATGGGCAGCTTCCAGCTCTGTCACGGGAAGCGGGGGCGGCGGGTCGTCATCAGCCGCACGGGACGCATCCGGGTGGAGCGGACCCCGTGCGCTTCGCAATGAGGTGCGCCGCTGCCGCAGGGGACGCGGCAACGGCCGTCTCGCCTGGACTGGATATCAGGCGCGTTCCACCCAGGAGCTGCACCAGCCCTTGGCGTTCACCAGCTTGCCGGGGAACACGGCACAGGGGCCCCAATCCTCGGCGTCGGGGTCGGTGTAGAGATCGCAGTTCAGGCAGTTCTGACCCTCCTCGTAGTCGGAATGATCCGAATCCGAGGCGTTGTGCACATAGTCCAGGGCCTTGGCGTCGTCGTCGGACTCCTTGATCTTCTTCTCCTGGGCCTGGACATTACCGCCCCAGACCAGGCCGGCCACGGGCACGGCGGCCAGACCGCAGGTCCCCGCCTTAAGAAAGGTACGACGGCTAATCGGCTGATCGCTCATGGTTCTTATCCACTCCTGTCAAGATCATTAATGGTCATTCGGCACACCCCCGGACCCGGGTGGGTCTTCGCTCGACCCGCATGGCCCGTCCTCCAGGGAGAACCGCAAGCGCACCCTAAACAATCCCCGCGGGCACTTCAACCGAGCAGACCGGCCCAAGGGGGATATCCTCTCTCCCCATGACCGAGATCACGTCCCCCCTGCTCCGCCTGGCATCCCTGCGCTTCGCCGGCCTGGGCCCGATCCACCCGGACCTGCCCGCTGGCGGGATCACCCCGATCACCGGCGCCTCGGGCGATGCCAAGGACTGGATCCTGCGACCCTATCCGCCCTGGAGATGTGGGCCCCCGTCCTGTGCGTACCGACGCGCATCCTCCGGAGGGTCTGGCGTTCCAGGCGCTGGGCCGCGCGGCCCTTTAGGTGGCCTACCGGCCCGACGGGAAGACCCGCCAATGGATCGGGGCCCTGTGCAGATGGATAGCTTTCGGATGTACCACGGCGAGCGGGGGTGGCGGGCCGTCATCAGTCGCACGGGAGGCATCCGGGTGGATGCGGACCCCGTGCGATTGGCAATGTGATACGCCGTTGCCGCAGGGGACGCGGCAACGGCCGGCGGGATATCAGCTGCGTTCCACCCAGGCGCTGCACCAGCCCTCGGCGTTCACCAGCTTGCCGGGGAACACGGCACAGGGGCCCCAGTCCTCGGCGTCGGGGTCGGTGTAGAGATCGCAGTTCATGCAGTTCTGCCCTTCCTCGTAGTCGGAATGATCCGCATCCGAGGCGTTGTGCACATAGTCCAGGGCCTTGGCGTCGTCGTCGGACTCCTTGATCTTCTTCTCCTGGGCCTGCACATTACCGCCCCAGACTAGACCGGCCACGGGCACGGCGGCCATACCGCAGGTCCCAGCTTTAAGAAACGTACGACGGCTAATCGGATGATCGCTCATGGTTCTCCTCCACTCCTGTCAAGATCATTGATGGTCGATCGGCACCCCCCGGACCCGGGGTGGGTCTTCGCACGACCCGCATGGCCCGTCCTCGAGGGAGTAGCAGCGCCATTGTGAAGGTAAACAACGCCCGCGGGCACTTCAACCGAGCAGACCGGGCCCAAGGGGAATATCCTCTCTTCCCATGACCGAGATCACGCCCCCGTTGCTCCGCCTGGCGTCCCTGTGCTTCGCCGGCCTGGGCCCGATCCACCTGACCCTGCCCGCTGGCGGGATCATCCAGATCGCCGGCACCTCGGGTGCGGGGAAGTCCCTGCTGTTGCGGGCCATCGCCGACCTGGACCGCAACACCGGGCGGGTGACACTGGAGGGTCGGGTACGGGAGACCTTCCCCCCGGCCCGGTGGCGACGCCAGGTGGGCTACCTGCCCGCGGAGCCGGTCTGGTGGGCGGACACCGTGGGGGCCCACCTGGAATCCGTAGACGCGGCCTGGCTTGAAGCCCTGGGATTCCCCACCGGCGTCACGGACTGGAGCGTCGAACGCCTCTCCAGCGGGGAACGCCAGCGGCTGGCCCTGGCGCGCCTCCTGGCCCTGCGCCCCCGGGTGCTGCTGCTGGACGAGCCCACCGCCAATCTGGACCCGGAGAACACCCGGCGGGTGGAGGCCCTGGTGCGGGACTACCTGGCCAACCACGGCGCCGGGGCCCTGTGGGTAAGCCACGACGCCGAGCAGCGCCAGCGGCTCGGCGGCACGTCCCGATACATGGAATCCGGCCGGTTCGTGCCCGCCCCAGGGAAGGCGGCCACAGCGAAGTCGGAGACCCCGCTCAGCGCAGATTGAAGCGCACGGGCATCTCCACGGAAAAGCCTTCCCCGGGGAGATCCTCCGGCATCTCAGGCAAGGGCTGGGCCCGCTCCAGCATCGCCTCCACCTCCCGGTCCAGTGCGGGATGCCCCGATGACCCCACCAGTTCATGGGAGCGCACCCGGCCCTTTCGGTCCACCACGAAACGCACCGTCACCGTCCCCTCCTGGCGGCGAAAACGGGCCTGACGGGGATAGCGCTTGTGCCGCTCCAGCCAGGCCTGCAACTGCCGGGCGTAGTCCCGCCGGGCGTCCTCCCCTGCCGCCCCGCCGGCGTCGGCCCGCGCCGAGCCCCCGGCCTCCTCGCGCTCGGAAGGGGATGCAGCGGAGGCGGATTCCGGCTCCCCCTCGGAACCGGAAGAGGCCCCTGGTAAGCGCCGGGTTTCCTCTTCCGGTTCTGGCTCCGGTTCTGGCTCCGGTTCTGGCTCCGGTTCTGGCTCCGGTT
>JBKGXY010000076.1:0-10612 GCA_046546415.1 Ectothiorhodospira sp. | reverse complement strand
TCTCAGCCACCTCCAGGGCGGCCTCCGCCCCCGTGTCCATGAGGATGACCAAAAACTCCTCCCCGCCGTAGCGCAGCACCAGATCCGACTCCCGCAGGTGGCCCCGCAGGATGCCCGCCAGTTCCCGCAGGATCTGGTCGCCCACGTCGTGTCCGTGGGTGTCGTTGACGGTCTTGAAGTAATCCAGATCCAGCATCATCAGGGTCATGGGGGTCTGGCGGCGCCGGCTCTGGGCCACCAGGGTATGGGAATACTCCTCCAGGAAGCGACGGTTGCGCAGGCCGGTCATGGCATCGTTAAGCGCAGACTCGCGCAGGCTGGCCATGAGGTCCTTGGCCTGGAGCACCGGCGCCGCCTCCCGCAGGTAGGCCCCCACCAGGGGACGGGCGACCTTGAGGCGTTGGATCTCCCCGGCGGACACCACCAGCTGAACGACGCTGCCCACGCCCCCGGACTGGATGATGGGCATGCACAGATAGCGCAGCCCCTGTTCCAGGGCGGCACCATCGAAGGCGCGACAGAGCGTGGGGTTCTCCAGCCCGTCGATGACATGTCCCGTGCGCACGACCCGGCAGGTGAGGCAGTTCTCCAGGATGTCCGCATTGCACCAGCGGATCCCCTGATCCGGCATGCCGTCCACCAGGGCCACCCGGATCTCCTTGCGATCCCGGTCCACCCGGTAGACGGAGAACCGCTCCAGGGCAAACTCCTGGCGCAGCACCTCCCCGATGCGCAGGAAGACCTCCTCGGTGGACTGATCCTCCTCGATGGCCTGCTTGAACTGGGCCACCCGCACCAGCCCGGAGACGGTGTTGGCGGTGTCGTTCAGCAGATTGCCTCCCTGATCGGGCAGGGCCTGCACCAGTTGCGCCACATGGTTGCGGATCTCGGTGAGCCGCGTGGTGATGCTGCGGCTCATGTGGTTGAAATCCGTGGCGATCAGTCCGATCTCGTCATTACCGCGCCGCTTCACCCGCAGGCTGAAGTCCCCCTCTGCGGCCTGGCTGGCGGCCTCCTGGATCTCCGCGGTGGTCTCCACCAGGGGGCGCAGCAGGCGGCCGAGGAAATACATGGACAGGGCGGCGAAGATACCGACGATCAGCACCAGCAGCAGGGCGGTGGCAATCCCCAGGGCCTTCATGTGATCCATGGAGGCGGTGAGGGTCACCGCCCCCAGGGCCGCCCCTTCCGGGGCCACGTGACAGGCCATGCAATTCACATCGCCTTTCTCCTCGGCCACATAGGGGATGGTGGCCCGGAACTCGCTCCCCAGAAGTCCGCCCGTCACCCCGAAATAGGATTTACCCGAGACCAGGACCCGCTGGTCGATGCGATCCACACGGGTCTCCAGGGGCAACCCCTCCCCATACTGCTGGATCACCAGGGGGCCCCGCACCACGCGCACGTCTTCCAGGCTATGCACGTCCGCCACACGCTCGAGGAAGGAATCGCGGCGGTCGATGGTGCCGTTGAGCATGGCCTCGGTCAGGGAGACCCGGATCAGCTCCGCCGCAGTACGGGTATGCTCCGCCGCGGAGCGCATGGAGAAATCCCGCAGCAGGGCCATGCTGGAGACCCCGATCACCAGGGTCATGACGAGCATCACCACCAGCAGCGCCAACTGGGTCTTGGTCTGCAGGCGGATGATCCTTCCCTCCGGCCGGCGGCGACCGATCCCGGCCCGGCGGCGCAGGCGGTGAACGGCGATCCTCAGGCGCCGCTTGATGCGGGAGGCGGGATTCACGTGGGTCATGAGTAAAAGGACTCCAATACGGTACTCCGGCGAGTTCAATACTCCGGTGCGGCCTCCGTGGCCGGCAGGGACCCCGCGGCCAGCAGCCGCTTGCAGGCCTCGGGGGGCAGGGGCCGGGCATAGAGATAGCCCTGGGCCTGGCGGCAACCCCGCGACCGCAACCAGAGTGCCTGGGCCTGTGTCTCCACCCCCTCGGCCACGCAGGTGAGACCGAGGCTCTGGGCCAGGGCGAGGACGGCCCCGGCGATGACCCCGGCGTCCCCGCCCGATTCCAGATCCCCGACGAAACGCTTGTCCAGTTTAAGGCAGTGGACGGGGAAGCGTCGCAGGTAGGCCAGGGAGGAGTGGCCGGTGCCGAAGTCGTCCACCGAGAGGGCCACCCCCATATCCCGCAACGCCTCGAGGACCTGCCGGGCGGCATCCATATCCTCCATGAGACCGGTCTCGGTGAGCTCCAGCTCCAGGGCCCCGGGGGGGAGACCGGAGGCCTCCAGGGCCCCCTTGACCCGGTCCAACAGATCCGCCTGGTAGAGCTGCACCGTGGAGAGGTTCACGGCGATGCTCAAGGACTCGAACCCCGCCCGATGCCAATGGCACAACTGCTGACAGGCCTGATTGAGGACGAAGTCCCCGATGGGGATGATACTGCCGTTGGCCTCGGCCCGGGGGATGAAGACATCCGGCGGGATCCAGCCCCGCTCCGGGTGATGCCAGCGCAGCAGGGCCTCCAGGCTGACGATCCGGCCATCGGCCAGATCCACCCGGGGCTGGTAGACCACCTGGAACTGCCCCCGCTCCAGGGCCCGCTCCAGGTCATGATCCATCTGCACCAGATGGGTATGGCGGCTCAGCATCATGGGCTCGAAGCGCAGATACCGCGTCCCGGGCCCGGCCTTGGCCCCGTCCACGGCGATCCCCGCCTGGGCCAGCAGTTGCGAGCCGTGCTCAGGATAGGGCGGACAGGCCACCAGGCCCACGTGACCATTCACCTCGATGCGCCGCGCCCCCACCTGGAAGGGGGACGACAGCGCCTCCAGCAGCCCCGAGGCCTGCGCCTCCCCCCCATCCCCGGAGGAGGGCTTGCGCAGGACGACACCAAACTGGTCCCCGTAGATCCGCGCCAACAGCCCCTCATGCCCCACCTGGTTGGCCAGCCGGGTGGCCACCTGGTTCAGGAGTTCGTCGGCCACGGCATCGCCCCAGATGCGGTTGATGTCGGAAAACCCTTCCAGGTCCACGAGATGCAGACTCAGGGGACGCCGCGCCTCCCGGGCCTGGGCCAGCTCCACATCCAGCAGGTCGGTGAAATGCCGCCGGTTGGGCAACCCGGTGAGGGGGTCATGCCGTACCAGGTATTCCGCCCGATCCAGGGCCTTTTGATGCGTGCGATGGCGCCGCACCAGATCTCGGAGGATGGCGATGGAAAGGACCAGCACCAGGAGCATGAGCACCCCCCCCGCCGCCAGCATCCAGGCAAAGCCCCGCCAGGCTTCACCCCGGGCCGCCCGGGCCTGCTCCAGGATGCGTTCCGCCACGGTCTGTTCCAGGGACCTCAGCCGCTCCAGCCGCTCCCGGGTCAGGCCGAACCACTCCACGGCACTCAGATGGGGCGGACGGCTGGCGACCCCATGGTTGATGATGGCGGCGCGGGAGGCCCGCAGGGACTGGTAGGCGGTCTCCGACTCCAGCATCAGGAGTTCGTTACCGAGCGCCGGAGGGGCCAGGGAAAGGAACTGGCTGCGCTGCTGCTCCTGGATGGCCTGGTTGCTGAGATAGCGGTAGAAGACATCCGCATCCTCCCTGGAACCACTGAGCCAGGCGCTCCCCAGGACACGTTCCAGGGCCGCGTGCTCCTTGAGCAGGAGCAGGGGCCGGTAGGCATTGAGCAGACCCGTCAACCCATTCTCCCCCCCCTCCCTGGGCAGATGGGCGGCCACCAGGACCAACCGCTGGATCAGACGATCATAGACCGGAAGCACCTCCAGTGGAGGCAACTGCAGACGGTCCACCCGATCCCGGTGGGCCTCCAGGGCCTCGAGGTCACGGCCGGTGCTCTCCGCCAGCGCCTCCAATGAGTGAGGCATCGGCTCCCCGTGCTGCCGGAAGGCACGCATGGCCCGATCGGTACGCAGCCGGGCCTGCTCCAGGATGGAGTGGAACTCGTTGTCCCGTCCACTGAGATGGCCGGCGGAGCTGTCCCGCTCCGCCTGCAGGGCGTGCACCAGGGCCTGTACCCGGTAGCCCAGGGCCGCATGGGCCTGCACCTGCTCCATCTGCCGGGCGTCTTCGTAGCGATCCCCCAGCACCACCAGGGCCATGAGCAGGAAGGCCAGCAACGGGGTTCCGATCGCCAGGGTGATGCGTATGCCCAGCCTGTCCATGCCGACCCCCCGCGTGTGCCGCTGTCCGCCCTGCCCCCCACAGGATAACGGGCCACCGTTCCTCCCGCAGCAGAAGAATCATCCCCCATCGCGGAACGGGGCGACACCACCCTTGTGTGGATCCTCCAGCAGAGACTCACAGGGGCCCGGGGGCAGCGGCCGTGAAAAGAGGAACCCCTGACCGGTGCCGCAGGCCCGCTCCCGCAGCCAGTCGGCCTGGGCATCGGTCTCGATCCCCTCGGCCACCACCTCCAGGGACAGGCTCTCGGCCAGGCCCAGCACGGCCTCGGCCACCTTGCGGGCCTCCCCGCTCGTCTCCAGATCGGCAACGAAGCTGCGGTCCAGCTTGAGCGTCTGCACCGGCAGACGGGTCAGGTAGGCCAGGGAGGCGTATCCCGTGCCGAAATCATCCAGGGAGAGCTTCACCCCGAGATCGCGCAGGGCCTGCATCACCTGCATGGCCGTTTCCAGGTCCTGCATGACCCCCGTCTCCGTCAGCTCCAGCTCCAGGGCCCCGGCCGGCAGCCCGGAGGCCTCCAGGGCAGCGCGCACCTGCTCCACCAGATCGGCCTGATAGAGCTGCACGGTGGAGAGATTGACGGCGATGCGCAGATCAACAAACCCCATGCCCCGCCAGCGCTGAAGCTGCCGGCAGGCCTCATGGAGTACGAATTCACCCATGGCGATGATGCAGCCATTGGCCTCGGCCAGGGGGATGAAGATCGCGGGGGAGACCGAGCCCCGCACCGGGTGCGTCCACCGCAACAGGGCCTCCAGACTCGTGATGCGCCCGGTGGCCAGATCCAGTTGGGGCTGGTAGTGGACCTGGAGCTCCCCGTTGTCCAGGGCCTGTTCCAGGTCCTGACCCAGGCGTACCCGTTCGGCATGCTGCGCCAGCACCGCAGGATCGAAGACCTGCTGGCGTTCCATCGCGGACGCCTTGGAGTGCTCCACAGCAAAGGCCGCGTCGGCCAGCAGATCCGAGGCCGTGGCGGGATACGGCGGACAGGGCACCAGCCCCAGGTTGCCCCGCAGTTCGATGAGCCGTTGCCCCACCTGGAGCGGGACCTCCAGCACCTCCAGCACCCGAGCGGCAAAGCCCCGCAGATCCTCCCGGCATGCGTCTTCCACCAGAAGCAGGGCGAACTGGTCCCCGTAGATCCTGGCCACCAGGACACCTTGGCCCGCCAGGGCCAGGAGGCGCTGGGCCACCACCTTGAGGACCTCATCGGCAACCTCCTCCCCCCAGATGCGGTTCATCTCGGAAAACCCCTCCAGATCCAGGAGCAGGAGGGCCAGTCCGGTCCCTGCCCCGCGGGCCGTCTCCAGGCGTGCCTGCAGATCCTGGGTGAACCGCCGGCGGTTGGGCAGATCGGTGAGGGGGTCATGGTGGGCCAGGTGCTCGATGTGCCGGGCATGGGCACTACGCTCCCTGTCCCGGCGCAACAGGCGCCGGGTGATCACCGCCGTCAGTCCGACAGTCACCGCCAGGAGTGCCAGGAGTCCGGCCCCCAGGAGCCGCCATTGGTGCCGGGCATGATCGCGGGCGGCCCGGGCCTCGTCCCTGAAGTCCTGAATCAGCCCCTGTTCCATGGCGCCCAATTGTCGCAGGCGATCGCTGGTGACGCGGAACCAGCGCACGGCGCTCAAATGATCCGGCGGGGTCCGAGAACCGTGGTTGAGGATCTCCGCCCGGGCCGCCAGGAGCTCCTGATGGGCCGGCCTGTCCTCCAGGGCCTCCAGGGCACGGCGCCGGGGTTCCATGGCCATGGCGAGAAACTGCGTCCTCAAAAACTCCTGCACCGACACCGCCTCCACGTAGCGCCGGTAGATCAGCGGATCGGATGGGGCAGGCCCGAGCCAGGCACTGCCCAGGGCCCGCTCCAGCCCGGAATACTCCCGGTACAGGAGGAACATGCGGTAGGCATCCAGCTGCACCGGCATGGACCCCGACCCCGGCATGGCGGAGGACAGGATCACGAGCCGGCGCACCAGGCGGGTGTAGGGCGGCAGGATCTCCAGGGGGTGCAGGGACAGGCGGTCCACCTGACCGCGATGGATCGCCAGACGGTCCAGATCCTCCCGGATCCGTTCCAGGAGGACATCCCTCGACGGCTGCGCGGCGATACCGCTCTCCCGGGCACGCTCCAGGAAGACGGAGACCTCGTCATCCGTGGTCGCCCGCGCCGCCTCCAGGATCTGCTGGAACTCGTTGTCCCGCCCGCGCAGATAGCCCGCGGAGGCCCCCCGTTCCGCCTGCAGGGCCTCCACCAGGGTCTGCACCTCGGCCACCAGGACGGCATGGTCCACCACGCGGTCCAGGCGCCGCGCCTCCACCCAGCGATCCGCCACCAGCCCCCCGGCGAGAATCAAAAGGGCCCCCACTGGAACCGCGATGGCCCAGAGGATGGGCCCCCGGAGCCGTTCCGTGCTCTGTGCGCTCTCCATGGGCGCTCCCTGACTTGGGTTCATCAGGTCCCCTGACCGGCGAGGATGCCGCACGGACAGGGGACGATGGACTAGGCCGGATCCGCTCCGACGGGCCGTTGGGCACGGATCACCACGAAGGCACCGCGTCCATGGCCCTCGGCCACCGCTCCCGGTTCGTCCGGGATCAGGGTCTGCCGGGCCACGGGGGCCACGAATCCGGCCACTGCAAGATGCTCAAGGACCTGGCCGGTGGTGTAGAACCGGGCGTCCCGGTAGAAGACGCTCCCGGCCCTGTGAGCCTCGTATCGGCGGCCCAGGTCGCTGTCCAGATCCACATACCCCACCACGATACATCCCCCGGGTTTCAGGACCCTGAAGGCCTCCCGGAAGCTGCGGACCGGATCGTCCACGAAACACAGTGTGGTCACCATCAAGGCCCCGTCGAAGGACGAGGCGACAAACGGCAGGGCCTCGCCGATGCCCAGGGCCACATCCACCCCCCGCTCCCGGGCATGGCGGGCCATGACGGCGGAAGGCTCTACACCGAACCCCACCCCCAGGGGCGCGGCGAATCGCCCCGAACCCACCCCCACCTCCAGCACCCGGGCGGGATCGGACGGCATGAGGGCCCTTACCGCCTCCAGCTCCGCGGCGTACTCCGCCTCATGGCATTCGAACCAGCGCTCATAGCGGTCCGCATGCAGATCAAAGGGTTCGGTCCGGGGCATCGTTCTTCCCTTGGGTGGTCCGCTCCACGCCGGGCTTTCAGGACAGGACACGGGCACGGTATCCCTGTGCCTCCGCGGCCGCCACCAGACGGCCGGGATCGATGGCCCCCTCCACCAGGGCCTCCTGGGTGGAGCGGTCCACGGAGACCACACGCTCCACCCCGGACACCCCGGCCAGGGCATCACGCACCCTGGCCTCGCAGTGCTCGCAACTCATCCCTTCCACATGCAGACGGATCATGATCCCCTCCTCCCGTTCGGATGATGGATGTCTCAAAGGGGCCGCTGCCCCGTTCACGGGGTCCGGGACAACCGCCCCACCCCCGAAAATGAACCGCAAACTGACCTCGCTCAAGCTTTTTTGCGTTTTGACCCGGCCGGGCCCTGCCTCACCGTTCGCCCGCCTTGACATCGGATCTTGTCAACGTAGACTTACATCCTGACTGCAGACGCGGTTGTTCGTATCCCGGCGATACGGCCCGCAAAGGTCAGAGAAATCAGATATCCCACGGGTCTTCGGACCTGTTTTCAACGCAAGAGGGTACTATCGATGAGTGAATACAGACCGAGCAAGCCGAGCAACCCCAGAGACGACTGGAAGCTGTGGCTGGTTGTCAACCCCGGCACTTGGCTGATGCCCATCCTGATGGCCGTCCTGGTTGTCGCCCTGGCCGTGCACGCCTTCGTGTACAGCAACGACAGCTACAACCCGCTGACCTACGATGCGTCCGCGGCCGCTGAAGAATCCGATTCCGAGTAAGGAGGATTAGATCATGAATGACAGCATCTCCGGTCTGACTGAAGAACAAGCCAAGGAATTCCACGAGCAGTTCAAGACCACCTTCACGGTGTTCATGGTCCTGGCTGCCGCCGCCCACTTCCTGGTGTACCTGTGGAGACCCTTCTACTAAGAAGGGCTTGCTCCGCACACCAGTAAGGTGTGGTTGAAAACGGGGGCGCCCCGGCAAATCATCAAGCGGATCCTTCCGCCGATGGATTGTCTGGGGTTGCCCCCGTTTTTTCATGTCTGATGCGCCCACCCGCGAAACCGATCCATACGCGCAGACCCTGCAGAAAGACCCGGCAACCCAACCGGCTGTCCTGACCGGCCCTCCTGATCCTACCGGCCCCAGGCGGCCCATGAATGAAGAAACCCAAAGGAGCGGATCATGGACCCATTCATGAATATCCTGGGCACCCTCACCGGCCTGGCCGGACTCATCGTCTGCGCGGCCACCGGCGCCACCTGGCTGATGGGGGAATATCACCTGCTGGGCCTTGAACTCCTGGTCACCCTCACAGGCGGGATTGCCCTGATCGCAGCGGCGATCCTGTTCAAGGTGCAGGTTCTGGTCATGCGATCGTTCTAGGGGAAAGGCCCGACCGCTACCGGTCCACCCCCCCGCGAGGCTTGTCAGGGAAAAGGCCGACCCAGGCCTTGCGACCGAGATGCCGCACCAGGAGGGGAAGGGGCATCTTCTGCCGGTGCCCCCGGACGATCAGGTATCCCTCCTTCAGCGCCCCCGAAAGCGTCCTGTGATGACTTTCCCGAACCGCCAGGGCCGAATCCAGGGCGCCGCGCAGCACTGCTCCCCGCATCCCGACGGGAAATGCATCCGCCGCCCAGGCCTGAACCTCCCGGGGCAGCGCCGCACCCATGGCCCGGTCCAGGAAATACGCGGCCAGCATCAGCGGTTCCTCAAGACCCAGTTCAGCGGCCCGCGCCTGCAACCGTCGCCAGAACTCCCCGTCCGCTGCCGTACCGACCAGGTGATACAGATCCACCAGATCACGGCAGCCGTGGGGCATCTCCCCCTCGGAGAAGAACAGATGCGTCGCGCCATGCAGGACCATATCCTCCCGGGCCAGCACCCGGAAGGGACACCCCTCCACCGCCACCGACGCATCGAACAAAGGACGTGAATCCGTCTTCAGGCGGGCCGTGGGGGGGAGTATGGCGTGGTGCACATCCACGATCGTCCCCCGCTGGACATGCTGCATCGGGGGAAGCTCGTGCATCCACTGACGGTAATAGCGCTGGTCATACGGATCATGATGGGCATTCACCCAGCCATGGCGCATCAGCGCCCCCTCCACGGCACCCAGAGCCCTGTGTTCCACCAGGAGATCCACATCCCCGAACAACCGCCCGGCGGAGGCCTTCAGGCCCGCCACGTGATAGGCGGCCCCCTTGAGCAGGACCACCGGGGTATCCAACGGGCGCAACGCCTCTGCGATGCGGGACAGCTCCCACTCCAGCTCCGCGCAATGGGTTCGGGAAAGCCTCAGCGCCCATTCCAGATGGCGGCGGGGTGCAGGCGGGATCCGCGACCAACACCCGGTATCGCGCACACTGTGGGCCAGGGTGCCCAGCAACCGGTTCACCCGGGCCTGCCGAACGAGGGCATCCCAGCGGGTAAGCTCCAGCCCCCCTGCCCGCTCCGGGTCCTTGAGCACCTCCAGCAGCAACGGAATCCCCTCCCGGACCCTCATGCCTCACCCGTACCATGGATCTCCTGCACCAGGGCCATGCCATCGGCCAGGGAACCGTACTCGATCCGGAAACACCGGCAACGCTCCACCAGATCCCCCAGGACACTGAACCCCTCCTCACGCAGGGCCGAGACATTGAACGCACTCTCCAGCAGCCCGCCAAAGGCCATGGCAGGCCCCAGGGCCGTCATCGAGGGGGAGGATCCGGCACGGAAGGAGGGAAACACGATCGCAAAGGGTCTCGCCGGTCGGCCGGCCTGTTCCACACTCGCCCTGGGGGGGCGCATCAGCGCCACATCCCCCTTCAGGGTATCGGTCACCGTGGGGCTGAAAGGCTCCGCCCCGGCGATGCCCCGCAGGATCCCGATGGAGGCATTCTTGAGACTGACGGGACGACACAACCCCTCCACCTCCCGGCCCGTCAGCGTCAGCAACGCCAACTCATCGGAAAGCAGCCGCCACCCCGCGCAGGACAGGCCCGCCACCAGGGTACTCTTTCCCGACCCCGGGGGCGCCGGGATGATCAGGGCCCGGCCATCCCTCTCCACCACGGCCGCGTGCAGCACCAACCGGTCCTGCACATGCGCATAGACACACCAGTTGAGTCCCCATTCCAGCAGGGGCAGGGCCTGATCCCGGGGCAGGGGCAGGAAGGTCGAAGCGCCGTCGTGTCGAAAGCAGGCCTGCCGGGCGAACCAACGGCGAAGGGACCGGGGCGGCCCCACCTCCACGGAGAAATCCGCAAAGCCCCGGGAGAGCAGGGGGTGATGGCCATAGAGATGATGGACCCCGTCCGCAACGAAGCCCAAGGCGCTGCGCAGGCGAAA
>JBKGXY010000075.1:0-10692 GCA_046546415.1 Ectothiorhodospira sp. | reverse complement strand
GTGGACCGGGAGAACCGGCCCATGTTCAACCTGGGCAGCGGGCGTCTGAAGGACTATTCCCGGGACATCCTCGAGGAACTGGGTCAGTTGATCAACCGTGTGCCCAACCGCATCAGCATCACCGGCCACACCGACACCCGGAGGTTCCAGCTGGAGGACTACACCAACTGGGAACTCTCCACGGACCGGGCCAACGCCGCGCGCCGCGCCCTGATCACCGGAGGCATGGAGGAAGACAAGGTGGCCCGGGTGGTGGGCCTGGGATCCACCGTGCTGTTCGACCGGGACGACCCCCAGAACCCCATCAACCGCCGCATCAGCATCATCGTGATGAACCGGCAGACCGAGGAGGCGGTCATGGATCGCACCTCCATGGAATACGGCGGGACGCAGGAAGCCCCCATGTGATCCAAGGTCACGGGACCCGGGTGCGGGAGGCGCGCCGGGGCACCGGCGGGAGCAGGCGTTGAACTTCACCTTCCGGCAACTCAAGGCCTTCGAGGCGGTGGCCCGCCACCTGAGCTATACCCGCGCCTCGGAGGAGTTACACCTCACCCAGCCCGCCGTCTCCATGCAGATCCGTCAGCTGGAGGAGCATGTGGGCCTGCCGCTGTTCGAACAGATCGGCAAACGCATCCACCTGACCGATGCCGGCCGGGAGCTCTACCACTACAGCTGTGCCATCGCCGCCCAGGTGTCGGAACTGGAGATGGTCCTGGAGGAGATGAAGGGACTCCAGCGCGGCCATCTCACCATCGCCGTGGCCAGCACCGCCAACTACTTCGTCCCCCGGCTCATCGCCGCCTTCTGCCAGCGCCACCAGGGGGTCTCCGTCACCCTGGAGGTCACCAATCGTGAGGCCCTGCTCAACCTCCTGGCCATCAATGCCATGGACCTGGCCATCATGGGCCAGCCCGCCACCTCCGACCCGGTGGCCCATCCCTTCCTGGAGAACCCCCTGGTCATCATCGCCCCGCCGGATCATCCCCTGGCGGGGGAGAAGGGCATCCCCCTGCAGCGCCTGGCCGGTGAGGGCTTCGTCGTGCGGGAGAAGGGATCCGGCACCCGCGCCTCCACGGAACGCTTCTTCGCCGAACACGGCGTCGCCATCCGCGCCACACAGCAGATGCACAGCAGCGAGGCCATCAAGCAGGCCGTGGAGGCGGGCCTGGGCCTGGGGGTCCTGTCCCTGCACACCCTGGAGATGGAGCTGGCCCTGGACCGCCTGGTCATCCTGGACGTGGAGGGCTTCCCCATCCGCCGCCACTGGTACCTGGTCCACCCCCGGGGCAAGCGCTTCTCCAGGGTGGGCGAGGCCTTTTTGAACTTCACCCTGGAGGAGGCCCGCCACATCCTCCGACTCCCCACCCTGCCCCGGAGTTGACAACCCCTTCCGCACCCCATAGAATGCGGCCTTCTTCGGTTGGGGCGGTTAGCTCAGCGGTAGAGCACTGCCTTCACACGGCAGGGGTCAGTGGTTCGATCCCACTACCGCCCACCAATCAAATCAACAGGTTATCCTTTTCCCCTGGATGATCTGTAATATCATGTGACTGAATCGTGACTTCGGGCCTCCATGCGGGGCCCGTTGTTCGTTCGGTGACGTGGAAAGACCGCGCCTGCTCCCCCCTGGCAAGCGCGTACAAAGCCCATGGGGCCGCTATACTCGAATGGACACATTCCAGATCCGGCCCGAAAGGGTCAAGGAGGAAGCCCCATGTCCGCATCCCTGCACCGGATCCTCATCCTGCTCCTGCTGGGGCTTGCGCCGCTGACATCGGTCCAGGCCCAGGAGGAGACCCATCCCTTCTCCCTGCCGGACCTGCCCTACGCCTACGACGCCCTGGCCCCGGTGATCGACGCCGAGACCATGGAGATCCATCATTCCCGCCATCACCGGGGCTATGTGGACAAGCTCAACACCGCCCTGGAGGAACGCCCCGAGGCCCGGGAGATGACCCTGGAGGCCCTGCTGAATGGCATCTCGGGGCACCCGGAGGCGGTACGCAACAATGCCGGCGGGCACTGGAACCACACCTTCTTCTGGCGCTCCATGAGCCCCCCGGGGGAAGGCGGCACACCCGATCCGGCCCTGCGCCAGGCCCTGGAGGAGACCTTCGGATCCATGGAGGGCTTTCGTGATGCCTTTGAAACCGCGGGCCTGGACCGCTTCGGCTCGGGTTGGGTCTGGCTCATCGTGGATAAGGACGGCGACCTGGCGGTCACCACCACCCCCAACCAGGACAATCCCCTGATGGACGTGGCCGATACCCGGGGTGCGCCGCTGCTGGGCAACGACCTATGGGAGCATGCCTACTACCTGAACTACCGCAACGCCCGCAGCGCGTACCTGCAGGCCTGGTGGGAGGTGGTGGACTGGGAACGGGTCAACCGGCGCTACGCAGAGGCCACCGAGGACTGAGCACCGCCTCATTCCGGCGATGGCCAACGCGTCACCTCCCCCTCCAGGGCCGTGCGCTCACTCACCCTGCGGGCCAGGGCTGCGGCCTCGTCCCGCCCCCCGAGGGGCCCCAGGAGGACACTGTAGTTCCAGCCCGCCGACTCCTGATCTCCACCCACCACCCTGGAGGCGAAACCATCCGCCTCCAGATGGGCGCTCAGCACCAGGGCACGCTCCGCATCCTGGAAACGCCCCATCCGCACGAACCAGTCCTCTACCCCCTCCCCGTTCGCCTCATCCCGCTCCGGAATGTCCTTCCCGGGATCCAGCGGCCCATCGGAGGGATCCCCCCCCGGGTCGGCGACGGCGGCCATCAACGGCAAGGGGGCGTGGTCCTCCGTCCAGCCCACAGCCCGGGGCACGCCGTCGGCCCCGTTCACCACGCCGCGGACCCGGTCCCAGTCCACGCGGGCCTCGCGTCCATCCACCGCAGCCATCACCCGTTTCATGGCCCCCTCCATTGTGGCCTCCTCCCCGGCGCGTTCCTCCAGGGGCGGATGCACTTCCAGGTACAGCACACCGTCATGCCAACCCGCCTTCACCGGCTGATGGATGATGTGTACCGGCGTACCCAGGTCCACATGGGGAAAGAGCATACCGATGTCATCGTTGTCCATACGGATGCAGCCATGGGTGGAACGCAGACCGATCCCCGTGGACCAGTTGGTGCCATGGATCAGGTAGCTGGGCCGGCTCAGACGTAGGGCATAGGCCCCCAGGGGGTTGTCCGGGCCCGCGGGGACCACGTCCGGCAGGGACTTGCCTCGGGCTGCGTAGGCCTGACGCACCGAATCGGGCGGGGTCCAGGTGGGATCCTCCCGTTTCTGGATCACCTCCAGTGTCCCCTGGGGCGTGCCCCAATCCCGGCGGCCGATGCTCACCGGGTAGGTGGTGACGCGCCGCCCCTCCCCGGAGGAGGCCTCCTGGAAGTGGTACAGGCGCATCTCCGGCAGGTTGATGACGACCCCCTCCCGGGGGGCGTCCGGAAGCACGAACATCAGGGGCAGCAGCACCCGCGCCCCCTCCCCGGGGATCCAGGTGTTGAGTTCCGGGTTGGCCAGGCGGATGGCCTGGAAGCCCACGCGGTGGCGCCGGGCCACATCGATGAGGGTGTCCTCCTGGCGGGCCTTCACATGCTGGAGCGCCCCTACCACGTGGGAATCCTCCTCCAGGGGGAAATCCACGGGGGTCTGGGCGGCGACACAGGCGCACCACAGGGCGGCCAGGACACTCGCCGGTACAGATACGAAACGTGGCCTATTCCAGCGCATGCTCAGCCCTCCACCACACCCAGCAGACCTTCCCGCAGCCGCTCGATCTCGTCCCGCAGCCGCGCCGCCTCCTCGAACTCCAGGTTGCGGGCACAGGTGTACATGCGATCCTCCAGGCGCTGGATCTCCCGGGCCGTGTCCTTGGGGGAACGGCGGGCGTATTCGGCCTCCTTCTCCGCCACCTTCGCGAAGCGCCGGGGCTCGGCCATGATGTCGCCGGCATGGGCGCCTTCCATGATGTCGGCGATGCGCCGCTGCACCCCCTTGGGGGTGATGCCGTGGGCATCATTGTAGGCCTCTTGCTTCTCCCGGCGGCGCTGGGTCTCATCCATGGCCCGTTGCATGGACCCGGTGACGGTGTCGGCGTAGAGGATGGCCTTGCCGTGGAGATTGCGGGCTGCGCGGCCGATGGTCTGGATGAGGGAGCGGTCGGAGCGCAGGAAACCCTCCTTGTCGGCATCCAGCACCGCCACCAGGGAGACCTCGGGCATGTCCAGCCCCTCGCGCAGCAGGTTGATGCCCACCAGCACGTCAAAGGCCCCCAGACGCAGGTCGCGTATGATCTCCACCCGCTCCACGGTATCGATGTCCGAGTGCAGGTAGCGCACGCGGACCCCATGCTCCGAGAGGTATTCCGTCAGATCCTCGGCCATGCGCTTGGTCAGGGTGGTCACCAGCACCCGCTCGTCGGCCTCCACCCGCAGGCGGATCTCCGAGAGCACGTCGTCCACCTGGGTGGTGGCCGGGCGCACCTCCACCTCCGGATCCACCAGGCCGGTGGGCCGCACCACCTGCTCCACCACCTGTCCGGCCCGCTCGGTCTCGTAAGGGCCGGGGGTGGCGGAGACGTAGACCCTCTGGGGCGCCAGGGCCTCGAACTCCTCGAAGCGCAGCGGCCGGTTGTCCATGGCCGAGGGCAGGCGGAAGCCGTACTGCACCAGGGTCTCCTTGCGGGAGCGATCCCCCTTGTACATGGCCCCCAGCTGGGGCACGGTGACGTGGCTCTCGTCGATCACCAGAAGGGCGTCCTCGGGCAGGTAATCCAGGAAACAGGGCGGTGGCTCCCCCGGGCCACGGCCCGAGAGATAGCGGGAATAGTTCTCGATACCGGAACAATACCCCAGCTCCAGCATCATCTCCAGGTCGAAGCGGGTGCGCTGTTCCAGCCGCTGGGCCTCCACCAGCCGGTCCGCCTCGCGCAGCTCCTGCAGGCGCTGAGTCAGTTCCGTCTTGATCTGCTCGATGGCCGCCAGCAGGGTCTCCCGGGGCGTGGCGTAATGGGTCTTGGGATAGACGGTGAGGCGCGGCACCCTGCGCAGCACCTCGCCGGTGAGCGGGTCGAAGTACGACAGCTGCTCGATCTCGTCATCGAAGAGCTCGATGCGCACCGCCTCCTGCTCGGACTCCGCCGGATGGATGTCGATCACCTCACCACGTACCCGATAGGTGCCTCGCTTGAGCTCCATGTCGTTGCGGGTGTACTGCAGTTCCGCCAGACGCCGCAGCACCGAGCGCTGATCGATGACATCCCCCCGCTTCAGGTGCAGCACCATCTGCAGATAGGCCCGCGGGTCCCCCAGGCCGTAGATGGCGGAGACGCTGGCCACGATGATGGCGTCCCGCCGCTCCAGCAGGGCGCGGGTGGCGGACAGGCGCATCTGTTCGATGTGGTCATTGATGGAGGCGTCCTTCTCGATGAAGGTGTCCGACGAGGGGACATAGGCCTCCGGCTGATAGTAGTCGTAGTAGGAGACGAAATACTCCACGGCATTATGGGGAAAAAAGGCCTTCATCTCGCCGTAGAGCTGGGCCGCCAGGGTCTTGTTGGGGGCCATGAGCAGGGTGGGCCGCTGCACCCGCTGGATCAGGTTGGCGACCGTGAAGGTCTTGCCCGACCCGGTGACCCCCAGCAGGATCTGATGGGCCAGGCCCGACTCCAGACCCTCCTCCAGGGCCTGGATGGCCCCGGGCTGATCCCCGGCGGGCTGGTAGTCGGTGACGAGTTGGAAAGGTTGTTCCATGGGCTTATCTTGTCCGGTCAGTTTCAGTATCATTTCCTGGAAGATGCATTCGCGCGCCGCCTGCCCGGCGCCAATATGCCCGCAGCGGCCCATCACACCCTTCCCATTCACCAGCACGCCCGGATACCGCCTTGGACATCAAGCTCTCCTCCCGCGTTCAGCGCATCAAGCCCTCCCCCACCCTGGCCGTGAGCGCCCTCGCTGCCCAGTTGAAGGCCCAGGGACGCGACGTGATCGGCCTCGGGGCCGGTGAACCCGACTTCAATACCCCGGACCCGATCAAGGAGGCGGGCATCACCGCCATCCGGGAGGGAAAGACCAAATATACCGCCGTGGACGGTACCCCCGGGCTGAAGCAGGCCATCATCGAGAAGTTCAAGCGGGACAACGGTCACCACTTCGAGCCGGACCAGATCCTGGTCTCCTGCGGCGGCAAGCAGAGCTTCTTCAACCTCTGCCAGGCCCTGCTGGACGCCGGGGACGAGGTGATCATCCCCGCCCCCTACTGGGTCTCCTATCCGGACATGGTGCTGCTGGCGGACGGGGCCCCCGTGATCGTGCCCACCGGCAAGGATCAGGCCTTCAAGATGACCCCGGCCCAGCTGGAAGGGGCCATCACCCCGCGCACCCGTCTGGTGGTGATCAACAGCCCCTCCAATCCCACCGGCGTGGCCTACAGCCGCGAGGAACTGGTGGCCCTGGGCCAGGTACTGCTGCGCCACCCCCATGTCCTGGTAGCCACCGATGACATGTACGAGCACATGATGTTCGGGGACGCCCCTTTCTGCAACATCCTCATGGCCTGCCCGGATCTGGAAGAACGCACCATCGTCCTCAACGGCGTGTCCAAGGCCTACGCCATGACCGGCTGGCGCATCGGCTATGCCGGCGGCCCCAAGCCCCTGATCGCCGCCATGAAGAAGATCCAGTCCCAGAGCACCTCCAACCCCACCTCCGTCTCCCAGGAGGCGGCCGAGGCGGCCCTGAACGGGGACCAGAGCTGCGTGGGCGAGATGTGCCGTGCCTTCCAGGAACGTCACGACTACCTGGTGGAGGCCCTGAATGCCATCCCCGGCGTGGAATGCCTGCCCTCCGACGGGACCTTCTACTCCTTCCCCAGCGTGCAGGGGGCCATGGACAGGCTGGGCATCGACAGCGACGTGGAGTTCGCCGAGCACCTGCTGGACCAGGTGGGCGTGGCCCTGGTGCCCGGTTCCGCCTTCGGGGCCGAGGGCTACGTGCGCATCTCCTTCGCCACGAGCCTGGACAACCTCAAGCAGGCGGTGGAGCGCATCGGCCGCGCCGTGGCGGGCTGAGCCCCCTTGACGGGGCCTGGAGATCGCCGTACCATTCCGGGCCTCAACGCGAGATTCCCCGGTAGCTCAGTCGGTAGAGCGGGTGACTGTTAATCACTAGGTCGGCGGTTCGAGCCCGTCCCGGGGAGCCAACATGGAAAAGGCCCAGACGATCCGTCTGGGCCTTTTTTCGTGGTGCGCCGGGCATGGCGCACCACGAAAAACCCCGCCGCCCGGCACTGCAGATGGCGGCTCACCTCGATGCGCAGAGGGCGAAGCAGGGTCTCACACCGGCAGGGTGACACGCCGGCCCAGGCCAGCAAGCCCGCGGCGCAGGGGCCGCAGCCCCACTGCCAGGAGGAGCGCCAGGGCGGCGTAGCCCAGCCAGGTGGGGGTAAGCTCGCGCACGGCGCCGGCCTGCGCGGAGACATCCAGCCCCAGAGCACCCACCAGCAGATCCAGTCCCAGGCCCAGAACAACGGTGCTGACCACGATGCCACCCAGATAGAAGGTCAGGGCCGCGTTGCCCATCTCGCGACGGAGCACCCCCAGGGTGGCCAGGCTGGTAACCGGCCCGGCCAGCAGGAAGACCAGCACTGCCCCGGGGGAGAGCCCGGCCAACAGCAGCCCCGCGGCCACGGGGGTGGCCGCGGTCGCGCAGATGTAGAGGGGGATTCCCACCAGCGACAGGGTTACGAGTGTAAGCAGTCCACCCTCCAGCCCCGCCAACCATGCTTCGGGCACCAGGGCCACAAGCACACCAGCCATGATCACCCCCCCAAGGATCCAGGGGCCAATGTCGTCCAGGAGTTCGGTGAAGACGTAGCGCAGTCCGTGAGCCAGGCGCACCGCTGCCCCGGCGTCGGCCCGCTCCGGAGCATGGCCGTGGTCCTGGCAGGAACAGGCCTCCTCCGTACAAACCCCGTCTGCAGTGGCTTCGGCGGCGTTCCGCCCCCGCCCGCCGCCCCGGCTGAGGCCCACCAGCAGGCCGGTCACGATGGCCGTGACCACGGCCCCCAGGGCCCGGGCAAGCATCATGAAGGGCCCCAGCAGGGCATAGCTGATGGCCAGGGAGTCCACGCCGATCCCCGGGGTCCCGATCATGAAGGCCGTGGTGGGACCACGACCGGCCCCACCCCGATACAGGGCGATGCCGGTGGGGATGGCACCGCAGGAGCACAGGGGCAATGGTGCGCCGATCATCGCCCCACGAGCCACCCCGGCGAATCCCCGACCGCCTACCCAGCGGCGCATCTGCGTTTCGGGGACCCAGGCCTTCACCGCGCCGGCGGCCAGAAGGCCCAGCAGCAGCCAGGGTGCGGCCGACAGGGCGAGGTCCAGGATCTCCTGAAGGATGTTCATCACCATGGGGTTCTCCGCGTCGGGACTCATTGAGGTAATGATACTCGTTTCCTCTTGTGGACACGATGGCGGGCGCCGTATTCGGCATTTCAGGCCAGCAGGCGCCGGGCACGCACCAGACTGCGGTACCAGTCCCGCCGGGGTGCGGGGACGACGGTGGGCCGCTGGCTGAGCAGGTTCATCTGCGGCATCTCCTCGGCATGGCTCTGGGAGATCATGCTCAGGACCTGCTCCCGTGCCCCGTAGGTGTCCCGCAGGAACTGCTGGGCCTCCTCTGTGAGGCGGACCCGATAGTGACGCACCAGGGCCAGGGCCAGGCGCTCCGCCGGCTGGCTCATGTCCTGCACCACCTCCTGGGCCATGGCCTCCCCCAGGGCGCGTTTCTCGTGGGCGCTCATCCCCGGCTCCAGGTGACCCAGATAACTGGCCCGACTGGCCCCGATCCCCCGCTGCACCTCTGGCCGGGAGAGGCGGATATGGGGGTCCAGGGCCAGGGCCACCTCCACCGCCAAATGCCGGGCCCCCTCCAGGGTGAGGGCCCTGCGGCGGCCGTCCTGGCGGGTGAAGAAGCGCCGGCCGCGGCGTTCCAGATGTTCCCCGTGCAGGTAGTTCACCAGGTGCTGGCTCACGGCTTCCCGGGCATCCTCGTCCAGGGCGATGACCTTCTCCACGATGCGCAGCCCCTTTCGCCCCGGGCCCAGGCGCAGGTGCCCTCTCTCCTCCCCTAAACGGTCCACCAGACGATCCCATTCCTCTGAGGCCCGCAGCAGATCGGCGTGCACCCGCCCCAACTCACGGTAGGCATCATGGGCCATGCGATAGAGTCGAAGCGAGGTGGCCAGGGTATCCCCCAGACGACGGAGCTCACCGGTAGCGGTGTGCCGGCGCCTGCGCAGGCGTTCGTATTCGGCGTCCATCTGCTGGGTGAGGCGGTCCAGGGCCGCCACCACACGGTCCACCAGCAGGGAGGCGGAGATGCCCTCCGGTACCTCTTCGTAGGGCAGCACCTCCACCTCCACCAGCCAGGAAGCCAGGGCGCGCATGCGGTTGTTCCCCGCTGCCCGGGCCACACGGTAGCGGCTGCGCTGCTCCTCCAGGTGATCCAGTACAGAGGCCAGGCGCCACCGCCCCGTGTAGCTGAAGCTGAGCATGGGGATCTCACGCCCGTTGATGAGCTCGAAGGCCAGCACCAGCATGGCCTCCACGTCCGACGGGGTCATGAGCAGGAGGTTGTCCTGGTCGATGGCGGCCATGACCCGTTCTAGGAAGAACTCGTCCCGGGGCATGCCGTCCTGGAGCTTGGGGGCCTCCCCCAGGTAGCGCTCACGCAATACCGAGGAGGCGATGGGCGCCACGCGGTGCAGTTCCGACAGGGCCTTGTCGAAGGCCTCCCCCTGGGCCTGGTGCAGGTCACGGATGCGGCTGTAGAGTCCTGCACGGCGGAAGGTGTCGATCTTCGCCAGGCACCGCCCCAGCTCCCGGTCCCCGATGAGCTCCTCGCAGGCAAAGGCCACGGCCTCGGGGGAGATATCCACCCGCTGCAGGAGTTGCATGGCGGCCTCGCGGCGGCGGATCTCCAGTTCGAATCCCGCCATGGAAAGATCCCGCACCGCAAGGATCAGGTCCCCCAGCAGGTCCACGGCTTCCAGGAGGTCCATTCGGGCCCGTTCCTTGGCGGCCCCGTAGGTCGTGTCGTAGACGATGGCCGCCAGCAGACCCAGCAGGCCGGAGAGGATGGTGAAGGTGGTGAAGTAGATGAGCAGGTCGGTGGCGGGGGCCCGACCATAGCCGATGTAATAGCCCCCATAGAGGCCGATCCCGGTCACCGGACCGGCGGTCCACGCGAGCTTGAGGAGGTTACGGGAGACCCGCACCCGCTTGACCGCCCGCTGCCAGCGCTCCGCCCGCTCGTTGTCATCCCTTCCGAGGGTGACGTTCTCGTCACGCCGGGAAGGGAGCTTGCTTTTGAATCGGAACCAGTTCAAGTGCGGTCGGCGGGTCTGGAGGCAACGGATCCCGCGACTGCGGGGCGGAAGGGCGGGTGCGCGGCCGGATCATGGATGGCCCCATGCCGGTCCCCGGGGCGAACCGCACCGCAGGGAGATCGGGGGGTATCCATGGGGCGCGACTCAATGGCCCCGGCTGCAGACCTCCTGGCGCAGGTAGGCCCCGAATTCTTCCCGGAGTTCCGGATGTTTCAGGGCGTATTCCACGGTGGCCTGCAGATACCCCAGCTTGCTGCCACAATCATAACGCGTCCCTTGAAAGCGATAGGCCAGGAC
>JBKGXY010000074.1:0-10694 GCA_046546415.1 Ectothiorhodospira sp. | reverse complement strand
GAACGGATGAACGGGGGTCCCTGGACCCACGGGCCTTCAAGCCGGGGCCGGCGGCGCCCGCTCCCGTCCATGGATGATCCGGTTCACCAGGGCGAGTTTTTCCAGGGCCGGTCGGGGCAGCACGAAGGGGTAGGCCGGGGGGTGGCCCATGCTCTCATTGAGCATGTTGAGGGCGTAGCTCAGGGGCAGCCAGTGTTCGGTCAGGATGCCGAAATCCTCCTGGGTGTAGGGGTCGAAGTCCGGTGCCGCCCGCAGCACCGGCCCCGGTTCCCGTGTCAGCCGGACCTGCAGCCCCCATTGGTGGGCCGTTTCCAGTGTGTCCACGATGTGCAGGTAGTGGGTCCAGGTCTCCGCCCAGTCCTCCCAGGGGTGGCTGCTGGAGTAGGCACTGATGAACCGTTCCCGCCAGTCCGCCGGCGGACCCGAGGCGTAATACGCCTGCAGGGCCTGTTGGTAGTTCAGGGTCTCGTCCCCGAAGCAGTCGCGGAAGGGGGCGATCCAGGGGGTGTCCCGCACCAGCCGGTCCCAGTAGTAGTGCCCGGACTCGTGGCGGAAGTGCCCCAGGATGGTGCGGTAGGGTTCCGCCATCTCCTGGCGCAGGCGCTCCCGCTGGGCCGGGTCCGCCTCGGCGATGTTCAGAGTGATGAGGCCGCTATTGTGGCCGCTCATCACCCGTTGCACCTCGTAGAAAATACTGGGGTCCGGGTCCGCCAGGAAGGCGAAGGCCAGTCCCGCCGGGTCCCGGCTCCTGGGGGTCACCGGAAGCCCCAGGCGCAACAGGCTGTACACCAGCCGCCGTTTCTCCGCTTCCATGCGGTACCACAGGGTCATGTTGCCTTCGACCCCCAGATCGGGGATGACCTCGTTCAGGCGGCAGGCGGCACAGAAGGCCTCGGAAGGCTCTTCCGCGGGGATCATCCAGTTGCACACCCCCTCCCGCCGGTAGTGGATGCACATGCGGTAGGTCCGTTCCGGCTCCCCCACGGGGTGCCAGAGGTCCTCCCCCGCCGGCTCCAGGGCCGCGAGCTGGGTGGTGTCCGGCAGGAAGCCCAGGGTGTGGCCGCAGCGGGTGCATGCGGTGTTTCCGAAGTAGATCAGTTGCCCGCAGGCCCCGCAGTTGAAGATCTTCATCGGAGTCGTCTCCGGTATCGTCGGCCCAGGGGGCCTGTCGATCCATGGTAAGGTAACGAAAAGGCTGGGGCGAGGCCCCGGGGCCCCTCGGACATGACCCGTGCCTTGCCCCTGTGATATGAATCCGGTATCGCCCCGACATCGCCCCTGTCGTTGCCCATCGGCCGAGGATATCCCGTTCATGCTGTTGATGATCGATAACTACGACTCCTTCACCTACAACCTGGTGCAGTACCTGGGGGAACTGGGGGCGGAGGTGGAGGTGCGTCGCAACGACGCCCTTACCCTGGACGAGGTGGAGGCCCTGGGACCGGAGCGCATCGTCCTCTCCCCCGGTCCCTGCACCCCGGACCAGGCGGGTATCTCCATGGCGGTGATCCAGCGCTTCGCCGGGCGGGTACCGCTTCTGGGGGTCTGCCTGGGCCATCAGTGCATCGGCCAGGTCTTTGGCGGGCGCATCGCACGCGCCGGCGAGATCATGCATGGCAAGACCTCGCCGGTGCATCACCGGGGCACCGGTGTCTTCCAGGACCTGGAGAACCCCCTGGAGGCCACCCGCTACCATTCCCTGGTGATCGAGAAGGACAGCCTCCCGGATTGCCTGGAGGTCACCGCCTGGACCGAGACCCCGGAGGGGGGGATGGATGAGATCATGGGGGTCCGTCACCGGGAACTGGCGGTGGAGGGGGTGCAGTTCCACCCCGAGTCCATCCTCACCCGTCAGGGGCACGAACTGCTGCAGAACTTCCTGCGCCCCCCCGTGGTGGTTGACCGTCCACACGGGGCCGCTGACAATCCCCCTGAAGATCACGCAAGAGGCCGTCCCCACCCATGAACATGCAGGAAGCCATCCGTGCGGTCACCGAGCACCGGGACCTCTCCGGACCCGAGATGACCCGGGTCATGCGCCAGATCATGACCGGGGAGGCCACCCCGGCGCAGATGGGGGGCTTCCTGGTGGGGCTGCGCATGAAGGGGGAGACCGTGGACGAGGTGGTCGCCGCCGCCTCGGTGATGCGGGAACTGGCCACGAAGGTGGAGGTCTCCCCCGAGCACCTGGTGGATACCTGCGGGACCGGCGGGGACGCCTCCGGCACCTTCAACATCTCCACCGCCGCCGCCTTCGTGGTGGCCGCCTCCGGGGGGCGCGTCGCCAAGCACGGCAACCGCTCCGTCTCCAGCCGTTCCGGGAGTGCCGACGTCCTGGAGAGCGCCGGGGTGAACCTGGACCTGGGCCCCGGTGCGGTGGCCGAATGCATCGAACGGGTGGGGGTGGGATTCCTCTTCGCGCCGCGCCACCACGGCGCCATGAAATACGCGGTGGGTCCCCGCAAGGAGATGGGGGTGCGCACCCTGTTCAATGTCCTGGGCCCGCTCACCAACCCGGCGGGGGCACCCAACCAGGTGCTGGGGGTCTTCAGCACCCACTGGCTGGAGCCCCTGGCCCAGGTGCTGGGCCGTCTGGGCAGCCGCCACGTGATGGTGGTGCACGCCGAGGACGGGCTGGACGAGATCAGCATCGGTGCCCCCACCCGGGTGGCGGAACTGCGGGACGGCCGGGTCAGCAGCCGCGTCATCGCCCCGGAGGACTTCGGCATGAAGCGCACCCCCCTGGAGGCGGTGCGGGTGGAGAGCGCCGAGGAGAGCCTGGCCCTGATCCGGGGCGTCTTCGAGGGCCGCCCGGGGCCGGCGCGGGACATCGTCCTGCTCAATGCCGGGGCAGCCATCCACGTCACCGGTCTGGCCGCGTCCCTGGAGGATGGCGTCCGGCGCGCCGCCCAGGTGATCGACGATGGCGGCGCCGCGGCCCGGCTCGATGAACTGGTGACCGTCTCCCGCACCCTCGGGGCCTGATCCCCGGGCCCCTGCACTCCGGAATCCCCTTCGCCATGACCGACGCCCCCGACATCCTCAAGAAGATCCTGGCCCGAAAGCGGGAGGAGGTGGCCGAGCGCCGCCGCCGCACGCCCCTGGAGGAGCTGACCCGTTTCGTCGATGCCGCCCCGGCGGTGCGCCCCTTCCTCCAGGCCCTGCGGACGCGCATCCAGACCGGCGACGCGGCGGTCATCGCCGAGATCAAGAAGGCCAGCCCCAGCAAGGGGGTGTTGCGGCCGGACTTCGACCCGGCCGCCATCGCCCGTAGTTATGCCCAGGGCGGCGCCGCCTGCCTGTCGGTGCTCACCGATCACGACTTCTTCCAGGGACACGAGGCCCACCTGGAGGATGCCCGGGCCGCCTGCGCCCTGCCGGTGCTGCGCAAGGACTTCATCGTCGACCCCTACCAGGTCTACGAGGCCCGGGTGATGGGAGCCGACTGTGTCCTGCTCATCGTCTCCGCCCTGGGGGATGTGAACCTCAAGGATCTGCTCATGCTGGCCCACGAACTGGGCATGAGCACCCTGGTGGAGACCCACGGCACGGAGGAGCTGGATCGGGCCCTGAACCTGGACGCCGAACTCATCGGGATCAATAACCGGGACCTGCGTACCTTCGAGACGCGCCTGGAGACCACCCTGGACCTGGTGGACCGGGTGCCGGCCGACCGGCTCCTGGTGACCGAGAGCGGCATCCATTCCCCGGAGGACGTGCAGCGCATGCGCCGCGCCGGCGTGCACGCCTTCCTGGTGGGGGAGGCCCTGGTAAAGACCCCGGATCCCGGTGCCGCCCTGTCGCGGCTCATGGGCCACGGGGACTGAGGAAAGAGCCGCGGCCCGGTGGGTCGCCCACGGTTGAGAAGGAGGCTTTCCATGACCGCGCGTTATCAACTGATCCCGTCCCATCCCGTCTCCGAAGACGTCCAGGTCCACCGTTTCCGTCAGGGGCTGCCGGAGCGGGTCGATCTGGAGGACCCGGCCACCGACGTCATGACCGACCTGCGGCGCGTGGAGGCCATGACCGTCTCCCCGGAGATGCCCATGGAGACGGCCCTGCAGAAGATGATCCACGCCGGGGTGCGCCTGCTCATCGTCGTCACCCCGGAGGACCGGGTCCTGGGGGTGGTGACCGCCCGGGACATCCTGGGGGAGAAACCGGTGAAGGTGGTCTCCGAGGAACGCATCGCCCATGGCGAACTGCAGGTGCAGCACGTGATGACCCCGCGTCCGGAACTGACGGTCCTGGATCATTTCGACGTGGTGGTGGCCCGGGTGGGGGATGTGCTGACCACCCTGCAGGAGGCGGGTCGGCAGCACGCCCTGGTGGTGGAGCAGGACGAGGGCCGGCAGGAGGTCCTGCGGGGCCTGTTCTCCCTGACCCAGATCGGCCGCCAGCTGGGTGTGGAGATCTCCCCGGAGGGGCCGGTGCAGAGTTTCGCCGGGATCGAGAAGCTGATCAACGCCACCTGAGGCCCCCCGGGGGCTGGGCGGATCCCCAACAAAGAAACCCCGCCGATGGCGGGGTCTGCTCTCATTCTATTCGGTCGGACTCCGGCGGGTGGCCGGTGTCAGATGGCCTTGACGTTGGCCGCCGCCATGCCCTTGGGCGTGGTCTGGGTGTCGAACGACACCTTCTGCCCCTCGGCCAGCGTGCGGAAGCCGCCGCCGTCGATGGCGGAGAAATGCACGAAGACATCCTTGCCCCCGTCATCCGGCGTAATGAACCCGAATCCCTTGCTTTCGTTGAACCACTTCACGGTACCGGTCAGCACTACGTATTACCTCGATGGAAAAAGACACACTATGCGCAGGTGTTCGGATGTCGGGTCGCTCGTGGAGGTCCTGCCTCCCCGGCCACGGGAATCCCGCAACCCCTGCATGATCGACTATACGCCCCCCCGGATCCGGATGCTATAACCCGTTCACATTTTTCGCACCGGCAGGGTCCCGGGGGTATGGAGCCGTCCGCTTTCCGACCAGCGGTCGATTTGCCCGGCCCGCCGCGCCATGCAGCCCTTGAAACCGTTCCCCCGTCCCCTGGCCGAGACCGCCGATCCCATGTCGCCGTCCGATACCCTCCGCGTGCTTCCCGCCGGGTCACCGGCCCACCGTCGCCTGGTGTGGTTGCCGGGTCCGCCGGACCCGTCCCGTGCCCGGGCGGCGGCCTGGTGCCGGCGGCTGCCGGACCCGGATCGGGCCGCCTGGGTGGGGCGGCCACCCCCGGGGGATCCGCCCGTGTCCGCCTGTCCCCCGGCCCAGGCGGACACCCTCCTGGGCCGGACCCTGGATGCCCTGGTATTCGACGCCTCGGAGGGGGTCGCACCCGATGCCCTGGGGGCCGCCGCCGGGGCCCTGCGGGGGGGCGGGGTGCTGCTGCTGATCCTGCCCGCCGTGTGCCTGGACTCTCCCTTCGGCCGGCGCATGCGCCGCATCCTGGAGGCGGCCTTGCCCTGTCCAGCGGAAGAGGACTCGCTGCCGCTGCCCCGGATCCCCCCGGAGGATCCCCATCCGGATCGGGCCGGTTGTCTCGGGGCCGATCAGCGCCGCGCCGTGGCCGCCCTGGAACGCCTGGCCCGGGGGCGGGCCGGGCGGCCGCTCGTGATCACCGCCGACCGGGGTCGGGGCAAGTCGGCGGCCCTGGGGATCGCCGCCGGGCGCCTCCTGGCCCATCCCCGGGGCGAGGCCTCCGCCCCCCTGCACATCGTGGTCACCGCCCCGCGCCTGGCGGCCGTGGCCCCGGTGCTGGAACGGGCCCGGGCGGCATGTACCCCCGGGGCCCGGGAGCGGGAGGATATCTCGGTCACCGGTCCCGGCGGGCGGCTGGACTACCTGCCGCCGGAGGCCGCCTGCGGGGTCGCGGCGGACCTGGTGCTGGTGGACGAGGCGGGGGGGATCCCGGTGCACTGGCTCGAACGCCTGCTGGTCGCCCACGGCCGTGTGGCCTTCACCACCACCCTGCACGGCTACGAGGGAACGGGCCAGGGCTTCGCCACCCGTTTCCAGGATACCCTGCGCCGGCGCGCCCCCGGCACCCGCTCCCTCCACCTGGAGCAACCGGTGCGCTGGGCGTCGGGGGATCCCCTGGAGGCCCTGCTGGATCGCCTGCTCCTCCTGGGGACCCGTGCCGGGATGGAGGCGATGCCCGGCGATACCCCAAAGGTCCACCTGGAACGTCTGTCCCCGGAGCGCCTGGCCGGG
Source organism: Ectothiorhodospira sp. (assembly GCA_046546415.1). Classification (GTDB taxonomy): domain Bacteria; phylum Pseudomonadota; class Gammaproteobacteria; order Ectothiorhodospirales; family Ectothiorhodospiraceae; genus Ectothiorhodospira. The sequence goes on along the minus strand of JBKGXY010000074.1, from coordinate 4,491 downwards.
GAGGAGGCCTTGCTGGAGGCGGTCTTTGGTCTGCTGGTGCTGGCCCACTACCGCACCCGCCCCTCGGACCTGCAGCGCCTGCTGGACGATCCGGCCATGGAGGTGACGGTCCTGTGGGCGGGAGGGGAGGTGGCGGCCGTGGCCCTGGTGGCCCGGGAAGGCGAACTGGACCCGGCCCTGTGCGCGCAGGTGTGGGCCGGCCGGCGACGCCCCGGGGGGCATTTCCTGCCGGTGGGGCTGATCCTGCACGGGGGCCTTCCGCCCGGGGCGGGCCGCCTGTGCTATCACCGGGTGGTGCGCATCGCCGTGCACCCGGGGCTGCGGCGCCGCGGTCTTGGGGCCCGGTTGCTGGCGGCGGTGGTGGATCGGGCCCGCGAACGGGGGGCCGATGCCGTGGGGGCGGGTTTTGGGGCCACCGGGGGGGTGCTGGCCTTCTGGCAGGGCCAGGGGTTCGCGCCGGTGCGCGTGGGGGTGAAGCCGGAGGTGAGCAGCGGTGGCTGGGGGGTGACGGTGCTGCGCCCGCTGACCGCAGCCGGTGAGGAACTGGCCACCGCGGCCGGGCAGCGCTTCGCCCGCGCCCTGGGGCCGCTGCTGGCGGACCCCCTGCGTGGCATGGAACCGGCCCTGGCCGCCGGCCTCTGGCGGGGCGCGGCGGTGGTGCCCCCGGACCCGGAACAGGCCCGGGCCCTGGCGGGGTTCGCCCATGACCGGCGCCCCTTCGAGACCAGCCTGCCGGAACTGGCGGTGGCGGTGCCCTGGGGGCTGTCGGATCCGGCGCGGGCCGCGCTCCTGGAACCGGCGCAGCGGGATGCCCTGGTGATGCGGGTGCTGCAGCACCGGGACTGGGATACGGTGGCCCGGCACGCGGGCGTGCACGGCCGGCGCGGGGTCATCCGCCTGCTGCGCCGGGCCCTGGGGCGATGGTTTCCTCCCCCGTCCGGTGGATCGCCTCACCCGGCGTTTCCGGATTCCGCTTCGGGTTCCAGGCGATGAGGGGGTACCCGGGAGGGCGGTCACTGGCGGGTATCCGGGATGCTTCCCCCTTGCCAGGGGGCGGACTTCGCCCTAAGATCCAAAGACACACCAAAATGCACAGGAAAGGGGATCCGCATCCCATGATCCACCCGCTCGTCAGCGTACAGGTACAGGTACGGGTCGTCGTGGCCACGCCACGACCCGGGGAACTGTTGCGCTGACGATCCGAACGCCGTGATCCGATTCCACGAAACCCCCGGGCCGCCCACCCGGGGGTTTTTCGTTGATGGCCCCCGGAAAAAAGGCCCGGCGGCTGACGTTCCAGCAGGACAACGCCATGCCCCTTGACCGGGAGGACCGAGAGATGAATACCGCCGATGCCATGACCGATGCCGCACCCACCGCCCCGCCGCAGGACCCTCCCACCGGGGCCGAGGCGGTGCTTGCGCTCCTGTGTCGCCACGGGGTGGACACCGTCTTCGGTTACCCGGGCGCGGCCATCATGCCTCTCTATGACGCCATGATCCGGGGAGACGGGGTCCCGCGGCATCTCCTGCACCGCCACGAGCAGGGGGCGGGATTCGCCGCCAGTGGTTATGCCCGGGCCACGGGACGCCTGGGGGTGTGCATCGCCACCTCCGGCCCCGGGGCCACCAATCTGGTGACCGCCGTGACCGACGCCCATATGGACTCGGTGCCGATGCTGGTGATCACCGGTCAGGTCCCCACCGGGCTCATGGGCACCGATGCCTTCCAGGAGACGGACGTGCTGGGGTTGAGCCTGGGCATCACCAAGCACGGCTTCCTGGTGCGGCGGGTGGAGGACCTGGTGCCGGTGCTCCGGGAGGCCATCCGTCTGGCCCGGGAGGGTCGCCCCGGTCCCGTGTGGGTGGATATCCCCAAGGACGTGCAGCAGGCATCCCTGCCGGGGCCCCTGCCACCCCCGGAGCCACCCGTGACGGCCTCCCCGGGTCTGGACACCCCGGGACAGGAGGCCCTGGAACGGGCCCGGGCGCTGCTGCGCGGGGCACGTCGCCCCGTCCTCTATGCCGGCGGCGGGGTGGTGGCCGCCGGGGCCGTGGAGGCCTTGCGCGCGTTTGTGGACGTCACGGAGATCCCCGCGGTGACCACGTTGCGGGGGCTGGGCCTGTTGCCCCCCGGCCATCCCCGGGACCTGGGCATGCTGGGGATGCACGGATCCCCCTGTGCCAACCGGGCGGTGCAGGACAGCGATCTCCTGGTGGTGGTGGGGGCCCGTTTCGATGACCGGGCCACGGGGCGTCTGTCGGGGTTCGCCCCCGGGGCCCGGATCATCCACCTGGACGGCGACCCCGCCGAGGTCTCCAAGCTGCGTGCGGCCGAGGCTGGCCTGCTGGGGGATCTGAACCAGCTGCTTCCGGCGCTGGCCATCCCCCTGGAGATCGCCCCCTGGCGCGAGGCCTGTGCCACGGCCCGGGCCACCCGGGGCCATGGCCTGCCCCCGGTGGGCGCGGATGGGGCCTTCCCGCCGCTGCACTTCCTGCGTGAACTGTCGCGCCGGGCCGGGCCCGGGACACGCATCGCCTGCGATGTGGGCCAGCACCAGATGTGGGTGGCCCAGCACTATGCCTTCCACCATCCCCGTCAGCATCTCACCAGCAGCGGCCTGGGGGCCATGGGGTTCGGCCTGCCGGCGGCCATCGGGGCGCAGATGGCCGATCCCGGGGGCCGGGTCATCGCCATCAGCGGCGACGGATCCATCCTCATGAACGTCCAGGAGCTGGCGACCCTGCGCCGCTATGACCTGCCGGTGAAGGTGGTGGTCTTCGATAACGCCTACCTGGGGATGGTGCGCCAGCAGCAGGCCCTGTTCTGCGACGGCCGCCTGTCGGAGGTGGACCTGTCGGACAATCCCGACTTCACCCGCGTCGCCGAGGCCTTCGGCATCCCCGCGCGCCGCTTCGAGGGGGCCGGTGCGGTGGAGGACGCCGTCGCCGCCTGCCTGGAGACCCCGGGTCCGCTGCTGCTGCATATCCCGGTGGCCCGGGAGCAGGGCGTCTGGCCCCTCGTCGGCCCGGGCCTGTCCAACGACCAGATGATCGAGGAGGATCCGGCATGAGTGCCCGCTGGCAACTGTTCACCCGCCCCGCACCGGAGGCCCTTGAGCGTATCCTGCGGACCGTGCGGGCCCGGGGCTTCCTCGTGAGGGAGTTCCAGGTGCTGCCCCAGGTGGCCCCGCAGGACGGGTACCGGGTCCGGCTGGCGGTGGACGGGGCACGGGATCCCGCCCCCCTGCGCCGGCAGCTGGAGAAGCTGTGGGACGTGGAACAGGTCCTGGAGGCGGTGCCCGAGGGCGAGGGCAGGGCGGCGGTCACGGCGGAGGAGACGCAGGTGGCCGTGGCCTGAATCCCCCGGGGGCGCCTCCCATGGGTCTCGGGGGGGCCTCGGAGGAGGGGCCTCCGGCGGCCCTCAGTCCTGCTGCACCTCCCCCAGACGCCCGGCGCTGACGGCGCCCACCAGGGTGAAGAGGGACAGCACCAGGATGGCCGTGGCGGTGCCCGCCAGCTGGGCCACCAGGCCGAAGAGCCCGCCCACCAGCAGCAGCAGGCCGATGACGGTATTGCTCACGGCGGTGTAGGCGGCGCGGGTCTGCTGTGTGGCCATGTCCACCAGGTAGGTCTTGCGCCCCAGGCGCACCCCGCCATGGGCGATGCCCATGAGAAACAGGAAGGTCGCAAAGGCCCAGGGGGTGGTCGCCCAGGGGACGCCGGTGCCCACCAGGGTGAAGACCGTCACCCCCAGGACCCCCGCCAGCCCGCCGGCGGCCATGAGCACCCGGCGGCTGGACCGGTCCGAGAGCCGGCCCCAGAAGGGGGCGCTCAGGGTCCCCGCCAGTCCCGTGGCCAGGATCAGCATCCCCAGGTCCGGGAGACCGCCGTCCCCCTGCTGCTGCGCCAGCAGGACATAGAAGGGCTGGGCCAGGGCCGTGCTCATGAGCAGGGCGCGGGTGAGGACGAAACGGCGGAACGGGGCATCCGTGCGCAACAGGCCCAGGGAGCGCAGGGCCTCGGTGAGGGCGTTGCCGCCGCCCCCGGTGGCCCCGGGTTCCTCCTGCAGCGTGGCGAAGACGGCCGCCGCCATCAGCCACAGGCCGGCGGCCGTCAGCAGCAGGACCGCGAAGAACCCCGGTCCGGCACCGGCGCCCACCTGCAGGGTGAGCCAGAGACCCAGCGCCAGGGTGGCGGCCCCGGCGGCGGCGGAGGCGTAGCCCATGAGGGTGCCGCGGCGCTGCTTGCTGATGGTCTTGCCCAGCACGTCCTTGGAGGCCACGGAGCTCATCCCCCGGGCCAGGGCGAAGACCACCGTGAGGGCGACGATGACCCAGCCGGCGGCGACCCCGCTGAGGGTGAGGGCGGTCAGTCCCATGCCCGCCACCGCCAGGGCCTGGCCGATGCTGCCCCAGATCCAGAACCATTTGCGCACCGGGGCGTGGCGGATGAAGGCGGCCACCAGCAGCTGGGGCATGATGGCCCCCGC
>JBKGXY010000073.1:0-10898 GCA_046546415.1 Ectothiorhodospira sp. | reverse complement strand
CGTGAAAGGAAGGGGATTGAGACCGCCTTTGCAAAGGAGCGGCTTAACGGTTGGGCGGGCTTGACGGGCAGGGATCCGGGGTGTATATGTTGCATTGCAACAATGACGCGGTGAAGCATGGTGCTGCCTGCGGCCCTTTCCCAAACGATCACGGAGGCATGACGCCATGAACGAATTCTTCGAACCCATCCACAAGACCAACCAGTCCCTGTTCGAAAACCTGCGCAGGTTGGGCGAGATCAACCAGAAGGCCATGGACCGTTTCATGACCCAGCAGGTGGACTTGACCACCGACATGCTGGATGTGAGCATGAAGCAGATGGAACTGATGACCAAGGCCAAGGGTTATCAGGAGTTGGTTTCCGGCCAGACGGAACTGGCCCGCGACTACGGCCAGAAGCTGCTCTCCCGCTACAAGGGCAGCCAGGAAATCCTCAGCGAGATGCGTGAATCCATGACGCAGCTGATGGATGATTCCGTCAAGACCGCCGAGGAAACGGTCCGCCAGGCCGGTGGTACGGCAAAGAAGGCCGCCTGAAGGCGGGTACGCTGCGGCCTTCCCGAGCCCATCTCAACAGTCAGGAGCCCGAGATCGTGACCAAACGCATCGCACTAGTGACCGGAGGTACCGGCGGCATCGGCAGCGAGATCTGCAGGACGCTGGCCCACAAGGGGCATACCGTCGTCGCCAACTACCTGCCGTCCCTGCAGTCCGAGGCGGAAGCCTGGCTGGAACAGATGAAGGGCGAGGGTCTGGATGTGCACATCGCCGCCGGTGACGTGTCCTCCTTCCAGTCCTGCGCCGAGATGGTGCAGGACGTGGAAGGCCGCATCGGCCCCATCGATATCCTCGTCAATTGTGCCGGGATCACCCGCGACAAGACCCTGCGCAAGATGGAGGAGAGCCAGTGGCGGGACGTCATCAATATCAATCTCACCAGCGTGTTCAACACGACGCGCCAGGTGGTGGAGGGGATGACCTCGCGGGGCTTCGGTCGTATCGTCAATATCTCCTCGGTCAACGGCCAGAAGGGGCAGTTCGGCCAGGCCAATTATTCGGCGGCCAAGGCCGGTATGCACGGCTTCACCATGGCCGTGGCCCAGGAGACGGCGGCCAAGGGTGTGACCGTCAATACCGTCTCCCCCGGCTATACGGCCACGGCCATGACCGATGCCATGCCCGAGGACGTGCGCAACGCCATCGTCGCCCAGATCCCCGCCGGGCGCATGGGAACCCCCGAGGACGTGGCCTTTGCCGTGGCCATGCTGTGCGAGGAAGGGGCCGGCTATATCACCGGCGCCAACCTGCCGGTGAATGGAGGCCTGTTCACCTCGTTCTGACCCCTTGGCACCTTCCTGCCGAAGGATGACTCGGACGGGCCCTGCAACAGGGCCCGGATCTCCCCTCACCTGTGTGCGGCCGCCATACCCCATCGGACGAACGGTAGCCAAAATCTGAAGGTCGTACGTCAGGATCCGGCGCTCAAGGGTTGATTTGCAAGGCTTGATTCGCATCGCCTGCAACAGGGTGGTATGCTCCGTCCTGCTCGGGAACTGCCTCCCGGGCGTCGGTGATGAAAACCACTGAGGGGCCCCCATGCGCGTTCCAAGACCAAGCTTCACCCTGCTGATGGCGTGTGTCGGCATCGGCCTCATCACCATCGCGCTCTATCCCCGCATCCTTTCCGGTTTCAGCGGTGAATTCATGGAGTCCGATGAGGGGCGGGTGGTCCGGTCCCTGCCCCTTCCTTCCGGAGAGGAATCGGTGGCTACCACCCTTTCACCACATGCCGCAAAGGCCTCGGCGCTACCCGAGAAGGGAAGCCTGCGCAAGGTTGCCTATTCCCCCGGGGAAGACATCGAGACGGACCTGGACCGCCAGGAGAATCCCACCTCCTACGAGGCCCTGGATCTGGATGGGGACGAGGAAACCTCTGCCTCCGAGTGGAAGAGCCATACCATCCGCTCCGGGGACCGCCTGTCAGCCCTCTGGGTGGACGACTGGGAGCTGCCCAGGGCCACCCTCTACCGTTTGCTGGAGGACGATGAAAGCGCCCGCATCCTCAACCGCCTGCGGGTAGGGCAGGAGGTGGAATGGCAGACGGACGATCAGGGCTATCTCACCCGGTTGAGGGTCTGGGGCGATCAGGGTCGGGGTACGGAATGGCGTCGGGAGGCCGACGGCTGGAATTTCAGCCACAAGACGGTGGAGAATGCCCGGGAGGTGTCGCACCTGGTGATCACCGGTCAGGTGGAGAGCAGTATCTCCGCTGCCCTGGCCCGGGGGTCGGATCTCTCTGCCGGGGCCGTGGCCGCCCTGGTGGTCCTGCTGGATCGCTATCTGCCGGTGAGGGCCCGGGCCCGCAGCGGGGATAGCTTCACGCTGCTGGTGGAGCAGGAGACCCTTGAGGGGGATGACGAACCCTATGATCTGCGCCTGCTGGCCTTCGAATACCAGGGCCAGCAGATCGACATCCGGGCCGCCCGTCATACCGACGACCGCTTCTACACCCCCGAGGGGAAGGGGCTTCTTCCACCCTTCGACCGGCGCCCCTTCGACGGTCATTACCGCATCAGTTCCCCCTTCGACCTCCGCCGGGTACACCCCGTGACTGGCCGTGTGGCCCCCCATCGCGGAACCGATTTCGCCATGCCCTCGGGTACCCCCATCGCCGCCCCGGCGGACGGCCGGGTGACCCGGGTGGACAAACATCCCTATGCCGGGCGCTATCTGGTGGTGGAACATGGCCAGGGGTATACCACCCGTTACCTGCATCTGAGTCGCGCCCTGGTGCGTCCCGGACAGATGGTGGAGCGCGGGGACCGGATCGCCCTGTCGGGAAATTCGGGGCGCAGTACCGGTCCCCACCTGCACTACGAACTGCACGTCAAAGGCAAGGCCGTGGATGCCATGCGGGCCGATTTGCCCGAGAGCGAGCGTCTGGCCGGCGAGGAATTGCGCCACTTCAAGCGGGTGAGCGGGACCTTGCTGACCCAGCTGGAGGAGGCCGACCGCACCCGTCGCGTGGCCATGGCCCCGTTCTCGGAGATGGGTACCATGTGAGCCCGTTTCGGAGGTTCCTTCCCTCCGTCCGGGCCCTCCGGCACACATCGACCAGAGCGCCTATACTCCGGTCATAGCCTGTACTAGGCAGGTGTAACCGACGCCGGGGTACCCCGGCCCGATCCAAGTCGGAGGAATGAGGGATGACCGACCGCGAAGCACTGATCCAGAAGATGAAGGCCCAGCTGGACGAATGGCAGGCCGAGATCGACAAGCTCACCGCCAAGGCCGAACAGGCCGAAGCCAGCGCCAAGATGCGTTACCAGGAGCAGATCGACACCCTCAAGCAGCATCAGGAAGAAGGCCGCAAGAAGCTGAGGGAGATGCAGGAATCCAGCGAGAACGCATGGCACGAGATGCGCGAGCGAATGGAGGCGGCCTGGGATGATCTCGCCCAGGGATTCAAGGCTGCCATGAACCGATTCCGCTGATCATGACTCGCCCGAGGCCGTTCCCGGATCCGGGAACGGCCTCGGGTGTTCCGGTCTGTCCGTTCTCTTCAGGCCCAGCGGTTGCGCAGGTAGGCCATCAGCGCCAGCAGGATGATGAGGGGGATCCCCAGTTCCAGCACCTCCTCGAAACCCCCCGCGTGGCGGGCGGTCTGATCCGTGATCCCGATGCCGATGGCGTCCAGTTTACGGGGCAGGCCGTCAATGGACTTGGCCAGCACCAATCCCCCGAAGGCCAGTAAACCACCCCAGGCCACAGCGGAACCCGTACGCAGGCCCGAAAGGAGGGGTCGGGTGTAGCGTCTCAGGATCAAGATCCCCGTCAGGACCAGCCCCAGCAGGATCGCCCCGCCGACGAGCTTTTCCATCAATGGCACCTCGGGACTGATGTAGAAACGGCTCTTGAAGATCCCCATGGTGGTGAACTGCTTGTCGAAGTCCAGTTCCCGCAGCATGAAGAAACCGATCATCACCACGAAGGGCCACAGGGCGATTACGTGACGACGCCAGGCGATCAGGGCGAGACAGGCGGCATAGCCCAGGGCAGAGGCCACCTCCACGATGCCCCATTCCTTGAGCCATAGATCGCGCGCCTCACCCGTCAGGGGCATGGTGGCGAGGTACAGCCCCGCCAGTAACAGGAAGACGATGCCGTAGGCCATCCAGGTTGCACGATGGGTCATGTGGTATTCGAGCTCCTTGTGAATGGATCCGGTATGGGTTTCGGTGGTTGGGGGTCGTGGCGAAGGTCTCCCGTACCACCCGGTGGCTGCGACCCCGCCCCGGGGTGACGTGGCGGGGTGCAGGGGGTCGTAGACGATTCCACCCGTCAGCATAGGTTTTGTTACGAATTGGTGACAAGGGGCATGACTTGCCCCTGGCCGTGCGGAACCGGCTGCCGGGTCGGGAGGCAGGGCATGCAAAAACCGCCCCGTGAGGAAGCATCCTCACGGGGCGGGGGAAACTGTTATCATGTGGAGATTCATCCGCACATCGATACCATGCGTGTCCGAACATTCCCTGACCAATACCTCTGAAGACCCCCCCCTGCGGGTGTATGCGCGCGCGGAACACTGCATTTCCCGCGCGAATATCAGCGAGAACGCCCTCAAGGTCCTCTATCGGCTCAAGGATGCCGGCTTCCGGGCCTGCCTGGTGGGGGGCGGTGTACGCGACCTGCTCCTGGGGCGGGAACCCAAGGATTTCGATGTGGCCACCGACGCCCATCCCGAGGACGTGCGCCGCATCTTCCGCAACTGCCGCCTCATCGGCCGGCGGTTCCGGCTGGCCCATGTCTATTTCGGCCGGGAGATCATCGAGGTGGCCACCTTCCGGGCCCCCCACGACGGGGTGGAAGAAGCGGAAGGGGCGGACCGGGCCCTGGCGGAGGACGGGCGCATCATCCGCGACAACGTCTATGGCTCCATCGGGCAGGATGCCTGGCGAAGGGATTTCAGCATCAACGCCCTCTACTACGATGTGCGCGACTTCTCCGTGGTGGACTACACCGGCGGCATGGAGGATCTGCAGGAGGGGGTGCTGAGATTGATCGGCGATCCCGACGTACGCTACCGGGAGGATCCGGTGCGCATGCTCCGGGCCGTTCGCTTCGCTGCCAAACTGGGCTTTCGCGTGGATCCGGCGGCCGAGGAGGCCATGGTCAGGCTGGGGGGACTTCTGGAGGAAGTGGCCCCCGCAAGGCTCTTTGACGAGGTCATCAAGCTCTTTCATGGGGGGGCGGCACTGCAGACCTTCGAGATGCTGAGGCACTACGACCTCTTCCATCGGCTGTTCCCCCTCACCGAGCGCGCCCTGGAGCGGGAGGAGCAGGGCTTTCCCATCACCTTCGTGGCCAACGCCCTGCGCAATACCGACGAACGGATCCAGTCCGGCAAGGGGGTGCATCCCGCCTTCCTCTACGCCGCACTCCTGTGGGAGCCGGTGCGCCATGAGGCGGAACGGCTCATGGCCGAGGGCGAGGCACCGCTGCCGGCCCTGCAGCAGGCGGGGACCTCGGTCCTGGGGCAGCAGGCCCGGGCCATCCTCATCCCCAAGCGCTTCGCCCTCCCGGTGCGGGAGATCTGGGAACTGCAGCCCCGCTTCGAGCAGCGTCGTGGCGCCCGGGCCCTGCGCCTGCTGAGCCATCCCCGCTTCCGGGCCGCCTACGACTTCTACTGCCTGCGCAGCCACTCCGGCGAGGCGCTGGAGGACGGTTGCCAGTGGTGGACCCGCCTGCAGGAGGTGGACGAGGCGGAACAGCGGCGCATGGTGGACGCTCAGGGGCGTTCCGGCCGCAAGCGCCGCAGACGGCGACGCCCCCCCGCCCAGTGATGCCGGAGACGGTCTTCATCGGGATCGGCGCCAACCTGAACGACCCGGCCCTGCAGGTGCGCCGGGCCCTGGAGGCGCTGGATGGTCTGCCCCGATGCCGGCTTGTCCGGGCCTCCGCGCTCTACCGCAATCCCCCCATGGGTCCCCGGGACCAGCCGGACTACGTCAATGCCGTATGTGCCCTGGAAACGGAGCTCTCCCCGGAGGGGCTGCTGGAGGCCCTCCAGGCCGTGGAGGCCCGCCACGGGCGGCAACGCGGGGAAAAGCGCTGGGGACCGCGGACCCTGGACCTGGATCTCCTGCTCTATGGGGACCGGGTCCTGGATGCGCCGCACCTGACGGTGCCCCATCCGGGGATCGCGCAGCGGGCCTTCGTGCTCCATCCCCTGGCGGAGATCGCCCCGGATCTGAAGATCCCGGGGCTGGGGCCGCTGCCCCCCCTGCTGCAGGCCTGTCCCGCCCACGGGCTCATCCGGGTGGTCTGATGCACCCCGGGATTGCGCCGCGGCGGTGCCATGGCCAAAATCCTGTGAATCGGCAACAATAACCCAACGAAGGCCTTTGGGGTGGCGCCATGAACCAGACCCGCCCGGTGGAGCCGGGATACATCGCTGTGGAGGGCCCCATCGGGGTGGGCAAGACCAGCCTCTGTGCCCGTCTGGCCCAGGCCCTGGGGGCCGAACAGGTGCTGGAGGCCCCGGAGGGGAACCCCTTCCTGGAACGCTTCTATCAGGAATCCGGACAGGCCCTCGGGACCCAGCTGTTCTTCCTCATGCAGCGCCTGGACCTGCTCCGGGAGATGACCCGGGAGGCGGCGGAGGGTCGGGAGGGGGTGCGCATCACGGACTTCCTCATCGACAAGGATGAACTGTTCGCCCGGGTCACCCTGCAGGAGGCGGAATACGCACTCTACCAGCGCATCCGGGCCTATCTGCCCACGGACCTTCCCCGCCCCGACCTGGTGATCTACCTCCAGGCTCCGGTGGAGACCCTGCGGGATCGCATCGCGCAGCGTGGGCGTTCATTCGAGCGGCGGATCGACGATGCCTATCTGCAGCGTCTGAGCGAGACCTATGCCAGCTTCTTCTACCGTTACGAGGACGCCCCGCTGCTGATCGTGAACGCCGCGGAGATCGACTGGGTGAACCGCGACGAGGATTTCCGGCAGCTGCTGGACTTCATGCGCACGGTGCGAGCCGGCCGCCATTACTTCAATCCCCTGCCTTCGGCCGTGTGACCCCGGTCGCCCGATACCCATCCCCAGACCACGGACAGCGTGTGAGCGTACAGACTCCCGACAAGACCCTGACCCTGCGCGACCTTCAGGCCCTGAGTGAACGGGGGGAGCCCATCGCCAGCCTCACCGCCTATGACGCCACCCAGGCCCGCCTGGTGGACGAGGCGGGCGTGGAATTCGTCCTCGTGGGTGACTCCCTGGGGATGGTGGTGCTGGGCCATGAGACCACCATCCCGGTGACCCTGGAGGACATGATCCACCACACCCGTGCGGTGGCCCGCGGGGTGCGCCGGGCCCTGCTCATGGCGGACATGCCCTTCATGAGTTATACCGGCGTGGATCAGGCGGTGCACACCGCGGCCCGTCTCATGCAGGAGGGCGGGGCGCAGATGGTCAAGCTGGAGGGGGATGCCCAGCAGGTGCAGGTGGTGGAGACCCTGGCCCATCACGGTATCCCCGTGTGTGCCCATCTGGGGCTGCGACCCCAGTCGGTGCACAAGCTGGGCGGCTATCGTGTCCAGGGTCGTGGCGAGGCCGCCGCCGAACGCATGGTCAGCGATGCCCTGGCCCTGCAGCAGGCGGGGGCGGACATGCTCCTGCTGGAATGCGTGCCCGCCCCCCTGGCCGGCCGCATCCGGCATCAGGCCCGGATCCCCGTCATCGGCATCGGCGCCGGGTCCGAATGTGATGGGCAGATCCTGGTCTACCACGATGTACTGGGCATCAGCCGTCATTCCCCCCGCTTCTCCCACAACTTCCTGGAAGGGCGCGGCAGCATCCAGGAGGCCCTGGCCGCCTATGTGCAGGCGGTGAAGGAGGGGGCCTTTCCCGCCCCCGAGCACGGCTTCAGCGCGTGAACCCGCCCATGCAGATCCTGCGTGACATTCCCGCCCTGCGCGACACCCGCGCGGCCTGGTATCAGGCCCGTGAAACCGTGGCCCTGGTCCCCACCATGGGCAACCTGCACGAGGGGCACCTGGCCCTGGTGCGTCAGGCCAGGGGCCGGGCCGATCGGCTGGTGGTGAGCCTCTTCGTCAACCCCCTGCAGTTCGATCGCCCCGAGGACCTGGCCGCCTATCCCCGCAGCCTGGAGGCGGACTGCCGCTGCCTGGAACGGGAGGGCGTGGACGCCGTCTTCGCCCCGGCCGACCAGGCGGTCTATCCCCGGGGACGGGAGAACATCACCCGCGTGGAGGTGCCGGTGATCTCCGAACTGCTGGAGGGGGCCCACCGGCCCGGGCATTTCACCGGTGTGGCCACGGTGGTGTGCAAGCTGTTCCACCTGGTGCAGCCGGACGTGGCCGTCTTCGGGGAGAAGGACTTCCAGCAACTGCTGCTGATCCGGCGCATGGTGGAGGATCTGGACCTGCCGGTGCGCGTGGAGAGCGGGGCCACGGTGCGCGAATCCGACGGCCTGGCCCTGAGCTCCCGCAACGCCTACCTCACCCCGCAGGAGCGGGAGAAGGCCCCGGCGCTCTATCGCATCCTAGGGGATCTGGCCGGACGGCTGCGGGAGATGGCCCCACCGGACCCCGCCGCCCTGGAGCGGGAGGGGATGAAGGCGCTTGAAATCTCCGGCCTGCGGCCCGATTATGTTGCAGTGCGAAGACGCGAGGACCTGCTGCCCCCCCGGGAAGGGGATCGGCAGTTGGTGGTGCTGGGCGCCGCCTGGCTGGGCCGGGCCCGTCTCATCGACAACCTGCCGGTGGACCTGCCCCCGGCAGGCTGAAAGGGCTGGGGACCCGCGCCCGGGGCGCCGGCATGACGCCGCGGAGGGGCTTCAGCGTCCGCGATTTTCAACGAATAAGCATATACAGCCCCCTGGGGGCGATGTTCCGGAGGATGTGTTCCGTCATGTATCTGACCCTGCTCAAGTGCAAGCTTCACCGGGCGGCCGTGACCCATGCCGAACTGGACTACGAGGGCTCCTGCGCCATCGACGCCGATCTGCTGGAGCGCTCCGGCATCCGCCCCTACGAGCAGATCCAGATCTACAACGTCACCAACGGCGAGCGCTTCACCACCTATGCCATCCGTGCCGAGGCGGGCAGCCGTGTCATCTCCGTCAACGGCGCAGCCGCCCACAAGGCCCGCCCGGGGGACCGGGTGATCATCTGTGCCTATGCCCAGTTGCCGGCCCAGGAGGCGGAGCGGTTCAAGCCCACCCTGGTGTATCTGGACGAGCAGAACCACGTCACCGGCACGGGGGACGAGATCGCCACCCAGGCCGCCTGACGGGGGCCCGGCGGGACCGGGTGCGATCCCTGGAGCGTCCCGTTGCGGGGTTCAGTGCCGCCGGGAATGCCGGCGGCAGTCCTCATGCCAGTGACAATCGTGGTGCGGGCAGGTCCCTCCCGGGGCCTGGCCGAAGCAGGGCTGGTTGCCCTCGGCGATCTGGATGGCCCGGATGAGTTCCCGCTTGCACAGGTGATCCGGGGGGACCCCCTTGCCGCGGGCGATGTGACGTACAGTGGCCAGGTTCATGGCCCCTACCTCCCTCTTGGAGGGGTTCCCACCACGGGTGACCCGGGCGGAGTCCGGGATGTCGCCGTCCTGCTTCGTGGCCTGTCCGTCTCCCGGGCAGGTCAGGGTCCGTTGTTGCAGGGCCCTGAAACGGTGGACGTGTCCCATCCCTCAATGAAGGAGTATGGCTGCACCGGGGGTTTGGTGTTGGCCACGAACCGTCCACCCGGCGGCCTGGAGATACCGCTGGTCAGCCGGTATTGCGCTGCCCGGCGGCGATGGCGTTGATGGAACGCAGCAGGGGGGAGAGCCAGGGATCGTCTTCCTCAGGCGTCTGCCCGCCGCGGCGTCGCCTGAGCAGGGTGATCTGGATGTGGTTCAGCGGATCCAGGTAGGGATCCCGCCGCATCAGGGACAGGGCCAGGGTGGGGTTCTCCTCCAGCAGGGTGCCGGTGCGGGCCACCGCCAGCACCTCCGACACGGTGCGTTCGTACTCCTCGCGAAGGGTCTGGTAGATGGCCCGGGCCTGTTCCGGGTCGCTGCACAGCTGGGCGTACTCCCCGGCGATGCCCATGTCGGCCTTGGACAGGGACATCTGGCAGTTGGAGAGCAGGGAGTGGAAGAAGGGCCATTCCCGGTACATGGCCCGCAGGTGTTCCAGCCGCTCCGGGTCGTCGCCCCGCCACTGGCGCAGGGCCGTGCCGATGCCGTACCAGGCGGGCAGGGTGTGGCGGGACTGGGCCCAGCCGAAGACCCAGGGGATGGCCCGGATGGAACCCTTGGTGCGGTCCGCCTGGCGCCGGTGGGAGGGGCGCGAGCCGATGTTCAGCTGGCCGATCTCCTGTACCGGCGTGGCCTCGTAGAAGTAGTCCAGCAGCCCGGGGGTGTGATCGGTGAGGGCGCGGTAGGCGGCCTCGCCCGCATCGGCCAGCTCCGTCATGGTGCGGGTGTGTTCGGGCCGGTCCTGGGTGTGCAGGCCGATGAGGCCGCGGCTGGCCTTGATCAGCCCCGTGGCCCCCATGCTCAGTTCATACACCGCCGTCTCGATGTTGCTGTACTTGTAGGACAGCACCTCCCCCTGTTCCGTGAACTTGATCTGCCCCTGCACGGTGCCCGGTGGCTGGGCCAGGATGGATTCGTGGGTGGGGCCGCCCCCCCGGCCGATGGTGCCGCCACGGCCGTGGAACAGGCGGCATTGCACGCCCCGGGCGGTGGCGATGGCGATGATCTTCTCCTGGGCATCGTAGAGGTTCCAGGCCGAGGCCAGGATGCCACCGTCCTTGCAAGAATCCGAGTAGCCCAGCATCACCTCCTGGCGGTTGCCCGAGGCCCGCAGCAGGCGGGCGTAGACGGG
>JBKGXY010000072.1:0-10966 GCA_046546415.1 Ectothiorhodospira sp. | reverse complement strand
ACGGGCTGGGAACGGTTCAGAGAGGCTATTCGGGGTGATATGAAGCGCTTGAGGACCCATTACGACAACCTCCAGGTGAGCGAGAACGCCAGCCAGGAGGTCATCCGGGGGGCGTACAAGTTCCTCTCCCAGAAATGGCATCCGGACAAGAATCCCGGGGAGCGGGCCAAGGCGGAACGCATCACCCGGATCATCAATGATGCCTACGCCGTCCTCTCCGACCCCGAGCGGCGACGGGAGCACGATCGCTGGATCGCTGACCAGCGCCGGGCCCGGGCCTTCGACGTCACCCTGGCCGCTGCGCCGGGAGGGGGTGAGGCCCGCACCTTCTCTTATGGCCGCACGGAAGGTCTGCAGCCGATGATGGCCGGTCGTGGCCAGCGCTTCGTCAACCTGCGGGACGGAACCGTACTGGATACCGGCACGGCCCTGCACTGGATGACCCATTCCGTGGGGGAGGGCTGGGAGAATGGCCGTTTCACCGGTCAGCCCGAGTTCTATGACGCCGGACGTGCCCAGGCAGCGGCGGAGCGGTTCAATGCCCGCTACGGCTGCGGGCAGGATACCCCCTGGCGCCTGCCCAGCAAGCGGGAACTCCGTTCCCTCTATCAGCGTTCCATGGTGCCCTTCAAGCGGGTCCTGGACGAGTCGGTCTTCTCTGCGGACTACAGCGCCCCTTACTGGACGCGTACGGATAACCCCTGGCTGCAGGACGATCGCCCCCGGCTCATCACTCTCCACGGGGATCCGCCGCCGGGCGGTGGGGACCGCCCCCTGGGCCGGGTCCGGCTGGTGCGGGGTCCGGATCCGGTCATGCTGGCTGAAGCCGTGCACCAGGTGGCCCGGGGGCTGCTCAGGGAAAAGGAGCGGGAGGCGGCCCTGAAGGTGCTTACCGATGGGCTTGCACGGGTTCGGGAGACCCGCGGCATGGAGGACCGCAACGTGGTTCTGTGGCTCCGCGATCTGGCGCGGGTGCATTTTCAGGGCAATGAGTACGATCAGGCGGAGTGGTGGCTCAAGGAGATGGTGCGCGAGGCCCGCGGCCGCTTCGGTCCGGCCCACCGGGAGGTGTTCGACTGCCTCATGGATCTGGGCTACTTCTACAAGACGACACAGAACTACCTACTGGCGCGGGATACCTTCATGGAAGGGTACGAACTGCTGGGTTCCCTGGATGAGGATGAGGACGGACTCCTTTCGGTCCTGCTCCACGACCTGGTGGTGCTGCTGCTCATGCATCGCCAGTACACCCGGGCGGAGGAGGTCATCCAGGCCCACCTCAAGGATCTGCTGGCGGACCGGGAGGGGGCCTGGCCCGCCCGGGCGGGGATGCTGGTCCTGGTGCTGGGGCTTCTGAAGGAGCGGGGCGGGCAGACCGGCGGCAGCCGCGATCTGTTCACCACCTTCCTCAACGCCCTGCCCCCTCCCGTGGCCGGGGCCGAGGACTTCCGTCGCCCGGGGCCGTGAGCCCTGCCGTCCGGCGCTGGCCTCGGCCATCCCCCCCTTGTATGATCGGGCCATGCGGCAGCGCCATCGCCCCCAGATCGCCAGTCCGGCCCTTCCTCCCGCGCCTCCCTGCCGTTCGTGTGGGCCCGTGCCCATGGGGGGCGGGCGGTGATGGCCCGGGCAGGCATCGAGCCAAGCGTCCAAAAGGGGCACGAGGGCTGGCGTTCCATCTGGGATCACCTGACTCCGGGGGAACGCAACCGGGCCGTGATCGCCTTCCTGGAGCGCCTGCGGGATCCGGCGGCCCGGCTCGAGCGGGTCTGCGATTCCACCCTCAAGTCCCTGGCCCGGCGCAAGCGGTTCCGGGTCGAGACCCTCAAGCGCATGGGCAATCCCCAACTGGCGGAGGTGCTGATGCCCCATGTCCCCACGGTCCTGGGGGCCCGGGAGTGGACCCTGCTCTTTCTGGGGTATTTCGCCGATTACAAGACCGCCATCATGTGCCGTTTCCTGGACCTGTGCGGGGTGGAGCACGACGAGCGCGGCTTCGTGGTGGGGGGGGACGAGAAGATCCGTCCTCCGCAGGACATGGAGGCCGCCACCGCCACCCTGGTGGAGGCCTTCGGGGTGCGGGAGGTGACCCTGTATTTCGGGGTGCTGCGGCTCATGGACCCGGACCTGTGGCACTTCCTGGAGCCGGTCCTGCCCGGACTCCGGGAGGCCCTGGAGGCGGAGGCGGGTGAGGTCGCCCCCACCGCCTCCCCCGCCGTCCAGAGCAGCGCCCTGGATGTCTCCGAGGACTTCACCCAGCTGGACCGGGTGATCATCGAACAGATCCTGGCCACCCTCTCGCGCCAGGATCGGGCCCTGACCCCGGACGAACTGGTGGACCTGGTGGAGTCGGTGCACGCCCTGGATACCGGCCGGCAGCGCACCTATTTCCACCTGGGCTTCCTCGACGCCCTGCTGCCGGGCCGGGCAACGGAGATGAACCGGCCGGAGATGAACGACGGTCGCCGCCACTGGTACCTCTCGGGGCTTTTGGCCGGGTATGTGCGCCAGCGGGATGATGAGGCCGTGAAGACCTGTCTGCGCCGGCACGCCGAGGTCCTGCACGCCGCCTCCGCCATCCCCGGCGGGGCCGGGGCCAGCCTGGTGAACGAGGTCTACCCCTATCTCCTGGAGGCCGGCTTCATCCACGAGGCCATCCGCCTGCTCCGGGGTCAGCGGCAGCATCTGACCGAGGTGACCGTTCGCCGGGTCCTGGAGTCCGCCGAACGTGCCCTGCAGGCCGGCGAGGCGGAACTGGCCAATGTCCTGCTGGTGGAGCTCAAGGAGGGGATGCCCCATGCCGATCTGGATCCGGCCGCGCACCAGGCCCTGCAGGACACCCTGGCGCGCCGGTTGGGCCAGGCCCTGCAGGCCCAGGGGAATTTCGATGGGGCCCGTGAGTTGTACGCGGGGCTGCTGGAGGCGGGTCCGGGAGCGGATCCCGCCCTGCTGGCGGACATGGGCCTGGTGCTGGGGGGGTTCCGCTGCCTGGAGGAACTGGAGCTGCCGCGGGATGCGGATCAGGGGCGCAATCTCCTGGCCCAGTTGCGCAATGGTCGGGCGCATTTCCGGCAGGCCCTGGAGCGCTTCGGTCGGGCCGCATCCGGGGCCCATTATGCCCTGGGGGTCATGGATTATCTGGCCTGGGTGGACGGCGACAGCCTGGACGGTGGCAGGGAGGAGGCCCTGGCCCATGTGAACGGGGCCCTGGTGGGCCTGATGAGCGAGGCCGCCTCCCTTGCACCGGTCCACCGGACCTTGCTGGATCGTTGCCGCTTCATGCAGGCGGTACTCCTGATGGCCCGCCTGGACCGGGGCTCGGCCCGGGCCGCCATGGAGGCCTGGCGGGCCATCGCCGGGGAGATGCCGACCCTGGCGGCCCTGGGGGTGCAGCGGCTGATGGAATGCGCCGATCTGGTGGATCCGGCCCTGGCCACGGAGATTGCCGAATCGGTCTGGCGGCGGCACGGGGAGTCGGCCCCCGGGATCGTGGAGCGGCCCGAATGGATCGCCCGCTCCGGGTATCTCCTGGATGCGCTCCTGGCACTGTGCCGGGCGGGAAACGATCTGGAAAAATCACGGCAGTGGCGCCTGTGGTCCTCCCTGGTGTCGGCGGCCCTGGCCGCCGGGCGTGTCGAAACGGCCCAGGAGGGGCTGGACGCCCTGGAGACGCTGGCTGCGGACAGCCGTTTCTGCGAACCCCTGCTGACCTGGCTGGAGACCCCGGAACGGGTGGATCCCGCCTGGTCGGAGACGGAGGTCCTGCGGGCCCGGGTGCGGCTCTATCGCCGTCTGGGAAAGGATCCGGAGGCCTTTGCCCAACTGCGGGCCCTGTTTTTCGCCCTGCGGGATACCCGGACCGTGGAGGCGGCCCAGGTCCTGGACCTGTTCAGGGAGTACGGGGCCCCGGCGGAGCATTATGCCGATCTCTCCCTGCCCGGCGGCGAGAGCCCCGATACGGGGCAGGAGGCGGACCTGGAGCGCCGTCTGCGGGAAGGGGCCGAGGTGACGGTGCTCTTCGTGGGGGGCAACGAGACCCAGGCACGTCACTCCGATGAGGTGATTCGGGCCGTGGCCGAGGAGTGGCCCGGGGTGCGGGTGATCTTCCGCCTCACTGGATGGTCCTCCAACTGGGGTCGGGAGGTGGACGCCCTCGCCCGCCAGGCGGCCGAGGCCGATGCCGTCGTGCTCATGACCATGATGCGCACCCTGCTTGGCCGGGCCCTGCGCGAGGCCCTCAACGATCCCCCGCGGCCCTGGGTGCCGTGCACCGGGACCGGCCGCCGGGCGCTGGTGGAGAGTATCCGGAGGGCCGCAGCGATCGGCCTTCGGGTCGGCCTGCAGGATGGGACGGAACCCGTCTCCAGTCCGAGACGATAGCCGCTTCAGCTTCCCTTCGCCCGGGTTGACGGGTTTTCCGGTGTCCTTTGCCCTGATCCGCGTCCCGGCCCTTCGTTCCCCCGGGGCCGCACGATGCGGCCCGGCCGGTACCGGGGGTCCGGCGGCCCAAGTGGTGCGTTCGTCACACTCCGGCTTGCAAGCGCTTGCGCTACCTGCTCCAATGCGCGCATGGGTGAAGACGATCCCTTTGACGGCCTCCTGTCCATCCGTGATCGCCTCCCGCTGCTGTGGTCGGCGGGGGAGCCGCCCGGTGATGAGGAACTGGCCCGCTATAATGAGGCCAACGAGAGCCTGTTGCGGGTCTGCGCCAGCCTTGACGACACCGCGCCCCGAGTGGGCGAGGACGGCGGGGAGTGGTCCCACGACCTCATTCGCATCGAATCCAAGCTCAATGTCCTGATGGAAATGGTCGGCTCGTTGATGCGCAGTCAGGTACGCCTCCCACCGGCCGTGGACATGCGTCTTTCCTCCAGGGGCCTGGCCTGGGCCCCGCAGACGGGTTTCCCATCGGGTACGGGTCTGCACCTGCAGTGGTACCTGTGTCCGCATTTCCCCCGCCCCCTGGAGCTCTTCGCCCGGGTCTGTCCGGCCTCGGGCGAGGGCATCACGGCGCGGTTCGAAGGGCTCAGCCCCCAGGTGGAGGACGGGATCCAGAAGCTGATCTTCAGACGCCACCGGCGCAGCATCGCCCAGTCCCGCGCCCACAGGGAGACGGACTGAAGCGGGCCGCCCGATCTTCACATACCGGATCACATCCATGGCAATCGAACGACCCATTTCCACATCGACCGAGGCGGTCGACTGGCCGCCGATCCCGCGTCGGGTCCTGGTGATGGCCGGCGACCCGGATCGGGCGCGGTGGCTGCAGACCGTGCTGGAATTCCTGGAATGCCGCCCGGTCCTCTGCCCAGAGGAGCGCCCGCCGTCGTTTTCCGGGACGGACGAGGACTGGCTCATGGTCGTGGTGAGCGGATGCGTTGGCGTACCGGAACCCGGGGCGCTGGAGGGCCTTGGGGGGGGGCAGAATCCCGCGCCACCCCTGGTCCTGGTGGGGGAGGGGGACGAGTTCGGTGCCCTGCCGGACGTCCTGCGGCCGCGGGTGCTTCGTCGCCTGGACTATCCCCCGCGCTTTCCCCAGGTGGCCGACACCCTGCAACGGGCCCGGCACCTGGTGGTGAATAACGTGGACCTGGGGGGGGATGTCCACCAGGGTCTTTACCGGGCCCTGGCGGGCAGGAATCGGCGCATGCAGCGGATCCGGGAGCTCATCGAGCAGGTGGCGGCCACCGAGGCCAATGTCCTGATCCTGGGTGAGACCGGTACCGGCAAGGAGGTGGTGGCGCGCAATGTGCACCGGTGCTCCGGCCGCCGGGACAAGCCCTTCGTGGCGGTGAACTGTGGCGCCATCCCGGGGGATCTGCTGGAAAGCGAGCTCTTCGGCCATGAGAAGGGGGCCTTCACAGGGGCCATCAGCAGCCGCGCCGGGCGTTTCGAACTGGCCCAGGGGGGCACCCTGTTCCTGGACGAGATCGGCGACATGCCCCTGCCCATGCAGGTGAAGCTGTTGCGGGTCCTGCAGGAGCGGACCTTCGAGCGGGTGGGGGGGACCAAGACCCTCACCACCGATGCCCGCATCATCGCGGCCACCCACCGCAATCTGGAAGAATCCATCGGAGAGGGACGTTTCCGGGAGGACCTCTACTACCGTCTGAACGTCTTCCCCATCGAGGTCCCCTCGCTGCGAGAGCGCGTTGAGGACCTGCCGCTGCTCATCGGCGAATTGATCCACCGCATGGAGGCAGAGGGTCGGGGCAGCGTGCGCCTGTCCGAGGGCGCCCTGCAGGTCCTGGCCCGGCACGAATGGCCGGGCAATGTGCGCGAACTGGCCAATCTCGTGGAACGCCTCGCCATCATGCACCCGGGGGAGACGGTGGCCCCGGCGGACCTGCCGGCCAAGTTCCGGGACGGGATCGACGAGGCGGAGCTGGAAGGGCTCACCCCGTCCGGTGCCGGCATGGCCGGCGGGGGGCTCGTGGGGGGGCTCCCCGAGGGTGGCGTGGATCTGAAGGAGTACATCGGTGAGTTGGAGACCCGCCTGATCCGGGAGGCCCTGGAACGGGCGGATGGGGTGGTGGCCCATGCCGCCAAGCTGCTGGGGATGCGGCGCACCACCCTGGTGGAGAAGATGCGCAAGTTCGGCATCCATCGCGCGGAAGACGCGGCGGAAAGTTGACGTTTTTCTCTCGTATCCCTTCAAGTCCTTATCCATAAGGACTTTTTTCGTTGGCATGCAACCTGCTTAAATCCGAGTGACGCCCCTTTACTCGTCGGATCTCCGGCGAAAGGCGTGCAAGCCGGGGCCCTACCGGACCACATTCGGAGCAGGTGCAATGAGCCAATCGACCCTACTGACCATGGACCCGGATGATGGGGCCAGTGAACTGGTCGCCGAGGATCCCAGGAGCCGGGAGTTGCTGGAGCTGGCGGGCCGTGTGGCCGCCTCGGACGTGACCGTGATGCTCAGCGGTGAATCGGGCGTCGGGAAAGAGGTCTTCGCACGTTTCATCCACAACCGTTCCCATCGCGCGGACGCCCCCTTCGTGGCGGTCAACTGCGCCGCCATCCCCGAGAACATGCTGGAGGCCATCCTGTTCGGCCATGAGCGGGGGGCCTTCACCGGCGCCTTCGAGGCCCGGCCCGGCAAATTCGAGCTCGCTCAGGGGGGTACGCTCCTGCTGGACGAGATCTCGGAGATGGATCAGGCCCTGCAGGCCAAACTCCTTCGGGTGCTCCAGGAAAGGGAGGTGGAGCGCCTGGGTGCCCGGCGCCCTGTGGCCATGGACGTGCGGGTCCTGGCCACATCCAACCGCAATCTGCAGGCGGTGGTGGCGGACGGTCATTTCCGGGAGGATCTTTTTTACCGCCTCAACGTCTTTCCCCTGCATATCCCGCCCCTGCGCGAACGTCCCGGTGACATCCTGCCTCTGGCGCGACGCATGATCCAGCGCTATGGCCGGGGGATCCGTAATTCCCGCCTGACCCAGGCGGCAGCGGCCCGCCTGGTGGATCATCCCTGGCCGGGTAATGTGCGGGAACTGGATAACGTGATCCAAAGGGCGATGATCCTGCACGATGGTGATGTATTCGATGTCGATGCCATCCGTTTCGAAACAGGTTATGCCTTGAATAGCGATGAGGACGTTGGCGGCCACCCCGGGGCCATCCCGCCCTCGGCCAATCGGTCCCAGCGTCTGGGGGACACCCTGCGCTCCCGTGAGGAACAACTCATCCTCGATGCCCTGCGAGAGGAAGCGGGTAGCCGCAAGGATGCCGCCGCCCGGCTGGGCATCAGTCCCCGGACCCTGCGTTACAAGCTGGCCCGTCTGCGGGAGGCGGGGGTGAGTATCCCTTGAGTCCGCCGGGCATGTCGGGGGGGCATTTGAAGACGTTCACGATAGAAACAGCAGAAGGCTCGGGAGGATCATGCCATGAGCAACACACAGATCGATCAGGTGCTTCAGCAGATGCGGGTGATGGCGGCAAGCGCCGGCCTGGATCAGCAGCAGGGCGCAGGTCAGCAGTCGACGGGCACACAGCCCAGCTTTGCGGCCATGCTGAGACAGTCCATGGACCGCGTGAATCAGTACCAGGAGACCAGTGGCGAGATGGCCTCCCGATTCGAGAAGGGAGACCCGGAGGTGGATCTCACCGAGGTGATGGTGGCCAAACAGAAGGCCAGCGTCTCCTTCGAGGCCACCATGCAGGTGCGTAACCGTCTGGTGTCCGCCTATCAGGACATCATGAACATGCAGGTCTAAGGAGCATCGAGAAGCCGCCATGGCCACTTCACTGACCGCCACGCTGAACCAGCAGATGCAGGGGTTCACGCAGCTGCCGAGGCAGAGCCAGATCGGCCTGCTCGTCGGCATCGCTGCTGCCATCGCGCTGGTGGTGAGCCTGTTCATCTGGCTCACGCGCCCGGAGTATTCCATCCTGTATCCTGATCTGGGGCAGCGTGAGTCCGGGGAGGTGATGCAGGCCCTGGAGGCCCGCGGTATCCCCCATAAGGTGGATCCGGTGACCGGGGCCCTGACCGTCCCCTCGGATGCGGTCCATGACACCCGCCTGCAACTGGCCACCGAGGGACTGCCCAAGTCCTCGGGTTTTGGCTTCGAGCTCATGCAGCAGGAGCAGGGGATCGGTACCAGCCGTCTGGTGGAGACTGCCCGTTACCATCGGGCCCTGGAAGGCGAGCTGGCCCGCTCCATCGCCACCCTTTCCAGTGTGGAGACGGCGCGGGTGCATCTGGCCATGCCCAAGGAGTCGGTTTTTGTGCGAGACCGCAGCCAGCCCAGTGCCTCGGTGGTGCTGACCCTGCACCCGGGACGTACCCTGGGGGAACAGCGCGTGGCGGGTATCGTGCACCTGGTGGCCTCGAGTGTCCCGGACATGGAGCCGGAACGGGTCACCGTGGTGGACCAGCGAGGGAACCTGCTGACACCGGACGATCCGGCGGGGGACCGGCTGGATCTTTCCACCCGGAACCTGGAATTCACCCGGCAGGTGGAGGCCGACTACAAGCAGCGTATCGAGGATATCCTGGCGCCCCTGGTGGGCGAGGATGGGGTGCGTGCCCAGGTCTCGGCGAATCTGGATTTCTCCCGCGTCGAGCGGACCCTGGAGAACTATGATCCCGAGACCATCGCCCTGCGCAGCGAACAGATCTCGGAGGAGGAAAGCCGGGGTGAACCGGGGGACATGGGCATCCCCGGGGCCCTCACCAATCAGCCTCCGGACGGGGGTGAACTGGGTGCCGAAGGCGAAGGCGTGATGGAGGATGGTGCCGGTGAGCAGCCCGGTTCCTCCAGCCGTCAGTCCACCCGAAACTATGAGGTGGACCGCAGCGTCAGTCATGTCCAGGAGGCACCCGGGACCATCCGGCGCCTCTCTGTCGCAGTGGCGGTGGATTTCCAGGAACGGGTGAACGAGGATGGGGAGACGGTGCGTGATCCGGTGCCCCCGGAGGAAATGCAGCGCATCGAGGGGCTGGTGCGGGAGGCCGTGGGCTTCGATCCTGCCCGCGGGGATACCGTGGAGGTGGTTTCAGCTCAGTTCATGAAGTTGCCCGAGCCGGAACCGGCCCCGGAACCGGCTGTCTGGGAGCAGGCCTGGTTCCAGGATCTGGCGCGCACCGGCCTGCTGGCCCTGGTGGGGCTGCTCCTGATCCTCCTGGTGGTCCGCCCCCTGATGCGCAATCTGGCCATCCAGGGGGGCGCCGGGGAGGCCGAAGGCGGCGAGCAGGGAGAAGGCGAGGAAGGTATGGGCGAGGATCAACTGAGCCTGACCCACGAGGGGGGCGAGGAGGCCATGGCCCTGCCCGGGAAGAAACCCGCCAGCTACGAGGTCAACCTCGATCGGGTGCGGGAACTGATCAAGGACGATCCCAAACTGGTGGCACAAGTGGTGAAGAACTGGGTGGCGGAAGATGGAGCCTAAAAGCAAACTGACAGGTCCCGAACGCGCGGCGGTGTTGCTCATGAGTCTCGGAGAAGAGTCCGCCGCCGAGGTCCTCAAACATATGGGGCCCAAGGAGGTTCAGCGCATCGGAACCTCCATGGCCTCCCTGAGCAACGTCTCCAAGAGCGAGGTGGGGGAGGTCCTGGACGACTTCGTCACCACGGTGGAGGAGCAGACGGCCCTGGGCATGGGGTCGGATGACTACATCCGCAGCGTGCTCACCTCGGCCCTGGGCAAGGACAAGGCCGATGGGGTCATCGACCGCATCCTGCTGGGGCGCAATTCCAAGGGGCTGGAATCCCTCAAGTGGATGGACCCGAGGGCGGTGGCGGAGGTGATCCGCCTGGAACATCCCCAGATCATCGCCATCGTCCTGTCCTACCTGGATCCGGACCACGCCGCGGCGGTGCTCACCTTCCTGCCGGATCGGGTGCAACCGGACGTGCTCATGCGCATCGCCACCCTGGATGGGGTGCAGCCCTCGGCACTGCAGGAACTGGACGAGATCCTGGAGCGGCAGTTTGCCGGCAACATGAACGTCAAGTCCTCCTCCGTGGGGGGCGTCAAGAGTGCCGCCAACATCCTCAACTTCATGGATTCCGCCAAGGAGGGTCTGATTCTGGACAAGGTGCGGGACGTGGACGAGCAGCTCAGCCAGAAGATCCAGGATCTCATGTTCGTCTTCGCCAACCTGGCCGAGATCGACGACCGGGGGATCCAGGCCCTGCTGCGGGAGGTCTCCACCGACTCCCTGGTGCTGGCCCTCAAGGGGGCCGACGACGGGGTCAAGGACAAGATCTTCAAGAACATGTCCAAGCGGGCCGGAGAGATGCTTCAGGACGACCTGGAGGCCAAGGGCCCGGTGCGCCTGAGCGAGGTGGAGGGGGCCCAGAAGGAGATCCTGAGCATCGCCCGGCGCATGGCCGAGGAAGGCGAGATCGTCCTTGGAAACAAGGGCGCGGAACAGATGGTCTGACGGGGGCATTGACCCATGACGATGGTGGAACGGGTGATACCGCAGGAACAGGCCGGGGGGTTCCGGCTCTGGGAT
>JBKGXY010000071.1:0-10993 GCA_046546415.1 Ectothiorhodospira sp. | reverse complement strand
CCTGTTCGGCCTCATGCTGGCCGGCCACGCCCTGCAACGGCTGCTGGACGCCGGGACGACGCCAGCTGCGATCCCCCTGGCCGACTGAGCCCGCCCGCCGGGGCGGCACCAGACCGAAAACGACACCGGAGCCGACCCGCTCCGCCGGCCTGCACCTGGAGCTCGGCGATGGCCTGAAGTCTGGCCGCCAGGGTGCCCGGTCTCCTGCTCCCGGGCATCCCCGAAGAGAGTGCCCCTGCACGACGGATTGCTCTGCGCGCGCTCCCCCTACTAAACTGACACAAAACCTGTCATGTCAGGGGGAGTCATGGAAACCATCAGTTATACGGATGCCCGGAATCACCTGAAGGAGCTCATCGACCGGGTCGGTACGGACCACACCCCCGTGCGGATCGAGCGCCGTGGGGGTAGCGCAGCCGTCCTTATGGCCGAGGAGGACTACACCGGACTGCAGGAAACCCTGTACCTGCTAGGCAACCCCGCCAACGCCGAGCGTCTGCGCCAGGCCCGGGCGCGCGGGGAAGAGGATGCGGTGTCGCTGGAGGACGCCAAGGAGAGGCTCGAGCGGTGAGGCAGGTCCTTCTGGACCCGGCTGCCCTAGAAGACCTCCAGTGGTGGCTCCGGCATGATCACCGCACCGCCCGCAAGATTCTGGACTTGATCGAGGAAGCGGCTCGTAGCCCTTTCGAGGGACGGGGCAAGCCTGAAGCCCTCAAGTTTGAGCTTTCGGGCTGCTGGTCCCGGCGGATCAACCTCGAGCACCGGCTGGTTTATGAGGTGAACCAGACCTCCATCCGCGTGCTCGCCTGCCGTTTTCATTACCGCTAGCTGCTGGATTGGCGGGAGTCGGTCATTCAGCGGCCGTGTCCCGCGCCAGGGCCCCGGGGGCGGTGGCCGGGGACGGATCCGGGGTGAGGCCGCACAGGGCATCGGTCCGGGCCTCGATCCAGGCGGCCACCTCGGCCATGATGTCCCCGGGCTCGCGCCCTTCGCTGGGGATGGGCGGGCCGATCTCCACGTCCACGGTACCCGGATACTTGATGAAGCTGCCCTTGGGCCAGTACAGGCCGGCGTTGTGGGCCACGGGGATCACCGGATGGCCGCTGCGGGCCGCCAGTACGGCCCCGCCCAGCTTGTAGCGCACACGCTCGCCGGGTCGGGTGCGGGTCCCCTCCGGGAAGACCACCACCCAGAGCCCCCGCCCCAGGCGATCCAGCCCCTGGGCCACCATCTGCTCCATGGCACGGCGTCCGGCGCGGCGGTCCACCGCGATGGGGGCCATCAGGGCCATGCCCCAGCCGAAGAAGGGGATGCGCATCAGCTCCCGCTTGAGCACCCACACCTGGGGCGGGATGAAGCGCTGCAGCACCAGGGTCTCCCAGGCGGACTGGTGCTTGCACATGAGCACCGCCGCCTCCGGCGTCAGGTGCTCCCGGCCGGTGACGCGATAGCGCAGACGGCAGGTGCGCTGCAGCCACCAGGCGTTGAAGCGGCTCCATTGGGACATCACCCGGTAGCGTGCGTGCCAGTCCAGGGGCAGGAGCAGGGGGGAGGCCAGGGCGAAGACCACGGTGGACCCGGCCAGCCCGAGCCAGAACAGGGCGGAGCGCAGGACGAGCCGGGCCCGCCCCGGGTGGGAGGTCATGGCCTCAGTCCCCACGTCCCGTCTCCTCTGCCAGCAGGTGCTCCACCACCGCCGCCAGGTCCGGGAAGACCTGGGTCTCCGGCGGCAAGCCCCCCCGGGCCAGGGTGCGCGCGCCATTGCCGGTGCGCACCAGGAGGGGGCGACAGCCGGCGGCCCGGGCCGCCTCCAGGTCCCGCGCCGAATCCCCCACCGCCGGGACCCCCGCCAGGGAGACCCCCAGATCATCGGCGATGCGGTGCAACAACCCCGGCCGGGGCTTGCGGCAGTCGCAGCCGTCGTCGGGGCCGTGGGGGCAGTG
Organism: Ectothiorhodospira sp.; assembly: GCA_046546415.1. Lineage (GTDB taxonomy): Bacteria > Pseudomonadota > Gammaproteobacteria > Ectothiorhodospirales > Ectothiorhodospiraceae > Ectothiorhodospira. Next base: position 9,050 of record JBKGXY010000071.1, on the reverse strand, counting down.
GTGGATGCAATCGATGCGCCCGCCGGCGGCCTCCACGGCCCGGCGCATGCGGTCGTGGATGGCCTCCAGGGTAGCGGCGTCGAACAGCCCCCGGGCCAGACCGGACTGGTTGGTGGCCACCGCCACGCGCCAGCCCGCCCGGGTCAGGCGGGCGATGGCCTCCAGGCTGCCGGGCAGGGGGATCCACTCCTGCGGCGACTTGATGTAGTCCGGGGAATCCCGGTTGATGACGCCATCCCGGTCCAGGATGACGAGCCGCGCGCCCTCGCCCGTCACGGCAGCCGCGAGAGATCGGCCACCCGCAGGAACAGGGCCGCCAGCTGGTTCAGCAGGGCGATGCGGTTGTCCCGCAGGGCCGGGTCCTCGGCCATCACCATCACCTGGTCGAAGAAGGCGTCCACCGGCTCGCGCAGGGCCGCCAGGGCGGTGAGGCCGCCGGTGTAGTCCCCGGCGTCCAGCTGCGCCGTCACCTCCCCCCGCAGGGCCTCCAGGCGGGCGTGCAGGGCCTGTTCCGCCGGTTCCGCCAGCAGGGCCGGGTCCACCGACCCGGGCAGCGCCCCCTCCACCTTGCGCAGGATGTTGTGGATGCGCTTGTGGGCCGCCGCCAGGGCCTCGGCCTGGGGCAGGGTGCGGAAGTGCTCCACGGCGCGCACGCGCCGGTCGAAGTCCAGGGGCCGGGTGGGGTGCACCGCGCGCACCGCCTCGAACACCTCGGGGCGGATGCCCCGGTCCTGGTAGTAGGCCCGCAGCCGCTCCAGCATGTACTCCAGCACCTGGGGCACGGCCGCCGGCGCCGTGACCGCCGGGTCATGCTCCGCGGCGGCCCGCTGCAGCAGGTCCTCCAGGTCCAGGGGCAGGCCGGCCTCCACCAGGATGCGCAGCACCCCCAGGGCGGCGCGGCGCAGGCCGAAGGGGTCCTTGGTGCCGCTGGGCCTGAGGCCGATGGCGAAGATCCCCGTGAGGGTGTCCAGGCGGTCCGCCAGGGCCAGCACCTGCCCCACCGCATCCGAAGGCAGGGCGTCCCCGGCGTGGCGCGGCAGGTACTGCTCCTCCAGGGCCCGGGCCACGGCCCCGGGCTCGCCATCGTGCAGGGCGTAATACCGGCCCATGGTCCCCTGCAGCTCGGTGAACTCGTAGACCATCAGGGTCTGCAGGTCGCATTGGCTCAGCCGGGCGGCGCGGCGCACCGGATCCACCGGGGCACCCAGGGCCCCGGCCAGGTGTTCCGCCAGGGCCGTCACCCGCTGGGTCTTGTCATGCAGCGTGCCCAGCTTCTGCTGGAAGACCACCTGGCGCAGCCCCTCCAGGTAGCTCTCCAGGGGGCGCTTGCGGTCCTGGTTCCAGAAGAACTCGGCATCGGCGAAGCGGGGGCGGATGACCCGTTCGTTGCCCTCGCGCACCCGCTCCGGCTCCCGGGAATCCACGTTGCTGATGGTGATGAAATGGGGCATGAGCCGTCCCGCATCGTCCACCACCGGGAAGTACTTCTGGTTGTCCTGCATGGTGGAGATCAGGGCCTCCTGGGGCACCTCCAGGAAGCGGGCGTCGAAGTGGCCCAGCACCGCCACCGGCCATTCCACCAGGGCGGTGACCTCGTCCAGCAACCCGGGTGCCATCACGGCCCGTCCACCCGCCTGGGCGGCGGCCCGTTCCACCTGGTCGCGGATGGCCTCGCGCCGGGCCTCGAAGTCCGCCAGCACGTGACCGCGCTGCTCCAGCACCGGCAGATAGTCCGCGGGGGCGGCCAGGGGCAGGGGCTCGGGGTGGTGGAAGCGGTGCCCGCGGGTCTCGCCCCCGGCCTGTACCCCCAGGATCGTGGCCGGGATCACCCGGTCCCCCAGCAGCAGCACCACCCAGTGCACCGGGCGCACGAACTCGGCGTCGCCCTCCCCCCAGCGCATGCGCTTGGGGATGGGCAGCCCTGCCAGGGCCGCCTCCACGATGCCCGGCACCAGGTCCTCCGTGGGGCGTCCGGGCTCCACGTGGCGGTGCACCAGCCAGGCCCCCTTGTCCGTCTCCATGCGCTCCAGATCGGCCACGGCCACACCGCAGGAACGGGCGAAGCCCTCGGCGGCACGGGTGGGCCGGCCCTCGGCGTCGAAGGCGGCCTGCACCGCCGGACCACGGCGTTCCATGGGCTGGTCCGCCTGACGCAGGGGCACGCCCTCCAGCAGCACCGCCAGGCGCCTCGGCGCGGCCAGACCCCGGGCCCCGGCGGGGGCCAGACCGGCCTCCTCCAGCCCCCGGCGCACGCCCTCCGCGAAGGCGTCCCGCAGGGTCGTCAGGGCCTTGGGGGGGAGCTCCTCGGTGCCGATCTCGATCAGCAGGTCGCTTCGCTCGCTCATGATGTCTCCCCGGCCGGGGCCGTCTGCAGCATGGGGAATCCCAGGGCCTCGCGGGCCTCGTAGTAGGTGCGGGCCACGGCCCGGGCCAGCTCGCGCACCCGCAGGATGTAACGCTGGCGTTCGGTCACGGAGATGGCCCGGCGAGCGTCCAGCAGGTTGAAGGTGTGGGAGGCCTTGAGCATCTGCTCGTAGGCCGGCAGGGGCAGGCCCTGCTCGATGAGATGCCGGCTCTGGGCCTCGCAGGTCTCGAACCAGTCGAAGAGCCGGTCCACGTCGGCATGCTCGAAGTTGTAGGTGGACTGCTCCACCTCGTTCTGGTGATAGACATCGCCGTAGGTCACCACGCCCCGGGGCCCTTGGGTCCACACCAGGTCATAGACGCTCTCCACCCCCTGGAGATACATGGCGATGCGCTCCAGGCCGTAGGTGATCTCACCGCTCACGGGGCGGCAGTCCAGGCCGCCCACCTGCTGGAAGTAGGTGAACTGGGTCACCTCCATGCCGTTGAGCCACACCTCCCAGCCCAGGCCCCAGGCGCCCAGGGTGGGGGACTCCCAGTTGTCCTCCACGAAGCGGATGTCGTGCACCAGGGGGTCGATGCCCACGGCCCGCAGCGAGCCCAGGTAGAGCTCCTGGAAGTCCGGCGGCGAGGGCTTGAGCAGCACCTGGAACTGGTAATAATGCTGCAGGCGGTTGGGGTTCTCGCCGTAGCGCCCGTCGGTGGGGCGGCGGGAGGGCTGCACGTAGGCGGTGCGCCAGGGTTCGGGACCGATGGCCCGAAGGAAGGTGGCCCAGTGGAAGGTGCCCGCCCCCATCTCCATGTCGTAGGGCTGGAGCAGCACGCACCCCTGGCGCGCCCAGTAGTCCTGCAGGGCCAGGATCAGGCCCTGGAAGGTGGAGACATCGTGCGATGACGTGGGCGATGGCATGGACGGATCCGGCATGTGCGTTATGGGCGAAGGACGCGTTGCGCGCAAAGCCTTGTAGTATAACGGCCCCCGCGCATATCGGACCAGTGGGCTGGGCGGCCGTTGCGCCGCGGGCGAGGTTCCCAGGGGTACGATCCGCACGACCGGATTGCGGCGGATCACTCCCTCCCGGGGGCTGGACGCGGTACCATCCCCACGTCCAGCCCATCACCCCTGCCCGCCCATGCCCACCGGCCTCCCCGGCGAGACCCGCTACCGCGCCATGCGCCGCGTCACCCTCACCGGCGCCGTCATCAACGTCTGCCTGGCGGCGGCGCAGGTGGTGGGCGGGTTCATGACCCATTCCCAGGCCCTGGTGGCGGACGGCATGCACACCCTCTCGGACCTGGTGAGCGACATCATGGTCCTGTTCGCCGCGCGCAAGGCCAATGAGGCCGCCGATGCCCGCCACCCCTACGGCCACGGCCGCATCGAGACCCTGACAACCGTGGCCGTGGGACTGATCCTGGCGGGGGTGGCCATGGGCATCATCCTGGACGCCGGGCGGCGCCTGCTGTCCGACGGCGACCTGCTCTCCCCCGAACCCCTGGCCATGGCCCTGGCGGCACTGGCGGTGGTGGCCAAGGAGGGGCTGTATCACTACACCATGCACGTGGCCCGGCGGGTGCGCTCCAACCTGCTCAAGGCCAACGCCTGGCACCACCGCTCCGACGTGGTCTCCTCCCTGGTGGTGCTGGCGGGCGTGGGCGCCACCCTCCTGGGGGTACCCTCCATGGACGCCGTGGCCGCCATCCTGGTGGCCCTGCTCATCGGCCGCATGGGTGCACAGCTGATCTGGAACAGCGCCCAGGAACTCATCGACACCGGCGTGGAGCCGGAGGAGCAGCGCCGCATGCTGCGGGCGGTGGGGGCCCTGCGGGAGATCCGCGGGGTGCACGCCCTGCGCACCCGGCGCATGGGGGGCACCCTGCTGGCGGACGTGCACGTGCAGGTCCCGCCGCGCATCAGCGTCTCCGAGGGACATCGCATCAGCGAGTCCGTCTGCCAGACCCTGCGCGGCATACACGAGGAACTCGGGGACATCCTGGTGCACATCGACCCGGAGGACGACCAGCAGGACGCCCCCAGCAGCCATCTGCCCGCCCGCCCCCAGGTCCTGGACCGCCTGCAGCAGGCCTGGACCGACGTGCCCGGTGCCCGGTACGTGGAGGACGTGATCCTGCACTACCTGGATGGGCGGATCCATCTGGAGCTGCGCCTGCCCCTGGCCACCGCCGCCACCCCCGGCGAAGCGGACACCCTGGCGCGGGCACTCATCCAGGCCAGCCGGCGGGTGGAGGACATCGGCCAGGTCCAGGTCTTCTTCCGCCACGGGGACCAACTGCCCCAAAAAGAGGCATGACCGGCATTCAATGCACTATCATTGTGCAATCTCACCGCATTCCGGCGCCCCCACCCCGCCCGGCGCCGGGGCCCAACCCCAGGGGAAGGCGTGGCATGGCTCATGCATAATGGATCACGACCGTCTTTCACCTCGTCCCCCGGGGACGCACAGACACCCTGAACCAAGCTTCTGGAGGAACACGCATGTCAGCACCCGAAGTACTCAAGATGATCAAGGAAAACGGCGTCAAGTTCGTCGACTACCGTTTCGTGGACAGCCGGGGCAAGGAGCAGCACGTCTCCGTGCCGGCCCACACCGTGGACGAGGACGAACTGGAAGGGGGCAAGATGTTCGACGGCTCTTCCATCGCGGGATGGAAGGGCATCAACGAATCGGACATGATCCTCATGCCCGACACCGAAAGCGCCGTCATGGACCCCTTCTTCGACGAACCCACGCTGAACATCCGCTGCGACGTGGTGGAACCGGCCACCATGCAGGGTTATGACCGCTGCCCCCGCTCCCTGGCCAAGCGTGCCGAGGCCTACCTGGCCAGCACGGGCATCGCCGACGGCTGCATGTTCGGGCCGGAGAACGAGTTCTTCGTCTTCGACGACATCAAGTGGGGCAACTCCATCCAGAGCAGCTTCTTCCAGATCGACTCCGACGAGGCCTGCTGGAACTCCGAGAAGGTCTTCGAGGACGGCAACATCGGCCACCGCCCCACGGTCAAGGGCGGCTACTTCCCGGTGCCGCCGGTGGACAGCCTGCAGGACCTGCGCTCCGCCATGTGCCTGGCCCTGGAGGAGATGGGTCTGACCACCGAGGTGCACCACCACGAGGTGGCCACCGCAGGGCAGTGCGAGATCGGTGCCGGCGCCGCCGCCCTCACCCGCAAGGCGGACGAGGTGCTGATCCTCAAATACGTGGTGCAGAACGTGGCCCACCACTACGGTAAGACCGCCACCTTCATGCCCAAGCCCCTGGTGGGGGACAACGGCAACGGCATGCACGTGCACATGTCCCTGTCCAAGGACGGCCAGAACCTGTTCGCCGGTGACAAGTACGGCGGCCTGTCCGAGTCCGCCCTCTACTACATCGGCGGCATCATCAAGCACGCCCGCGCCCTGAACGCCTTCACCAACCCGGCCACCAACAGCTACAAGCGGCTGGTGCCTGGCTTCGAGGCCCCGGTGATGCTGGCCTACTCCGCCCGCAACCGCTCCGCCTCCATCCGCATCCCGTGGGTGTCCAGCCCCAAGGCCCGGCGCATCGAGGTGCGCTTCCCCGACTCCACCGCCAACCCCTACCTGGCCTTTTCCGCCATGCTCATGGCGGGCCTGGACGGCATCCAGAACAAGATCCACCCGGGGGAGGCCATGGACAAGAACCTGTACGACCTGCCCCCGGAGGAGGAGAAGCAGATCCCGCAGGTCTGCGCCTCCCTGGACCAGGCCCTGGAGGCCCTGGACAAGGACCGCGACTTCCTCAAGGCCGGCGGTGTCTTCACCGATGACGTGATCGATGCCTACATCGACCTGAAGATGGAGGACGTCACCCGGCTGCGCATGACCACCCACCCGGTGGAATTCGACCTGTACTACAGCCTCTGATCCGGGGCGTACCCCCTGGTGCACCGCGCAAAGCCCCCGGTGATCCGGGGGCTTTTTTCTTTGCGTCTCCCGGACCCTTGCGCACCGCCAGCAGTGGTCCTATCGTCCATGGAACCCCGCCGCCGAGAGATCCCATTCATGCCCCGCTGCCCCTCCCTGCCGCTCCTGCTGCTGGCCCTGGCCCTGCCCGCCCAGGCCGAGATCTATCACTGGACCGACGCCCAGGGCCGCACGGTGTACGGCGATACCCCACCGGAAGGCGTAAAGGCCTCGCCCGTGCAGGTGGACGCCCCCTCCGCCACCACCCCCGGGATCCCCGAGGCGGAGGCCCGCCGTATCCTGCAGCGCCCCTTGGGGACAAACGGGGACTCCACAGATGCCACCTACACCCGCGTGGAGATCACCCAGCCCCCCCACGACGGCGTGGTGCGTTCCAACACCGGCGAGGTGGAGGTGGCCGTGACCACCGAACCGGCCCTGCAGGAGGCGGAGGATCACCGCATCCGCCTCCTTCTGGACGGCGAGTCCATGGGCAGCGGGGCCGGCGCCCGTTTCGCCCTCAGCCAGGTGGATCCCGGTACCCATACCCTCCGGGCCGAGGTGATCGACGCCTCCGGAGAGGTGCTCCTGCGCTCCGATGAGAGCCGCTTCCATCTCCAGCGCACCACCGTGCGTCAGCAGACCCGGCCAGGAAGCGACTGATTCCACGCCCTGGAAAGGGGCATCGCCCGATCCCGATGCGGCCACGCGCACCGGCACGTCCCCCGTATGCCCTGAATTGGTGCATGATCAACCGGCCCGGACCGGGACAGGGCCGTGCACATGGCCGTCCACCCTGGTTCGTTTCTTGCAAATGGATGGCCATGACCGCCGAAAACCACCTGCACCGCCACCTCATGGAACATCTCACCACCGCCGTGCTCACGGTGGACGCGGCGCTGCGCCTGGAGTTCATGAACCCGGCGGCCGAGATGCTCATGGAGATCAGCCTCAACCGCATCCTGGGCCTGCCCATCCGGGAACTGCTGCGCGAGGAGGAGAGCCTTCTGGACAGCCTGCGCCAGTCCCTGGACACCGGCCACCCCTTCACCGAGCGGGAGCGGGTCCTGGCCCTGCACTACGACCGGGAGATCACGGTGGACCTCACCGTTTCCCCCATCTCGGAGCCAGGACTCCCCCGGAGCCTGCTCATCGAGCTCATCCAGGTGGACCGCCAGCTGCGCATCACCCGGGAGGAGCAGCTCATCAACCAGCAATCCGCCACCCGCGCCCTGCTGCGGGGCCTGGCCCACGAGATCAAGAACCCCCTGGGGGGGCTTCGTGGCGCCGCCCAGCTGCTGGAGCAGGAACTGCCGGATCCCGAGCTGCGGGAATACACCCACATCATCATCGGCGAGGCGGACCGCCTGCAGAACCTGGTGAACCGCATGCTGGGCCCCAACAACCTGCCCCGGCGTCGGCGCATCAACATCCACAAGGCCCTGGAGCACGTGCGAGGCCTGGTGGCTGCGGAGGCCCCGGGCGGGGTGCACATGGACACCGATTACGACCCCAGCATCCCGGAGGTGAACGCCGACCAGGACATGCTCATCCAGTCCATCCTCAATCTGGTGCGCAACGCCGTGCAGGCGGTGGGCGGCCAGGGGCATGTGCGGTTGCGTTCGCGGGTGCTGCGCCAGTACACCATTGGCCAGGTACGCCACAAGCTGGTGGCCCTGGTGCAGGTGATCGATGACGGCCCCGGGATCAGCGAGGAGATCCGGGAACGGATCTTCTTCCCCATGGTATCCCACCGGGACGGGGGGACCGGCCTGGGGCTGTCCATTGCCCAATCCCTGATCAATCAGCATGGAGGCCTGATCGAGTGCAACTCGCGGCCCGGCCGAACGGTGTTCTCCATGCTGCTGCCCGTGGAGCTGAAGGATGACTGAACACGAGCACATCTGGGTGATCGACGACGACCGCTCCATCCGCTGGGTGCTGGAACGGGCCCTGAACCGGGCGGGCATCCGCGTCACCTGCTTTACCGCCGCCGGCGAGGCCCTGGAGGCCCTGGAGGCAGAGCCCCCCGACGCCCTGCTCACCGACATCCGCATGCCCGGCATGGATGGACTGGAACTGCTCAGCCGGCTGCAGCGGGATCACCCGCAGCTGCCGGTGATCATCATGACCGCGCATTCCGACCTGGAGAGCGCCGTCTCGGCCTATCAGGGCGGGGCCTTTGAATACCTGCCCAAGCCCTTCGACGTGGACGATGCCATCTCCCTGGTACGACGCGCCTGCCAGCTGCGGCGGGAGCGGGACCGGGAGGCCCCGGGGGAAGACGACCGCACCCCGGAGATCATCGGCGAGGCCCCGGCCATGCAGGAGGTCTTCCGCGCCATCGGGCGGCTGTCCCGCTCCCACATCACCGTACTCATCAACGGCGAATCCGGAACCGGAAAGGAGCTGGTGGCCCACGCCCTGCACCGCCACAGCCCCCGGGCACAGATGCCCTTCATCGCCCTGAACACCGCTGCCATCCCCCGGGACCTGCTGGAATCGGAGCTCTTCGGCCACGAGAAGGGGGCCTTCACCGGGGCCCAGAACGCCCGCCGGGGCCGCTTCGAGCAGGCCGATGGCGGCACCCTCTTCCTGGACGAGATCGGCGACATGCCGGCGGAGTTGCAGACCCGCCTGCTGCGGGTGCTGGCCGACGGCGAGTTCTACCGCGTGGGGGGGCACCTGCCGGTGAAGGTGGACGTGCGCATCATCGCCGCCACCCATCAGGACCTGGAAA
>JBKGXY010000070.1:0-11066 GCA_046546415.1 Ectothiorhodospira sp. | reverse complement strand
TCATGAACTCCACCGTGGCCCCCAGGGCATCCCCCACCGCCAGCCCCAGATAGGCCCCCAGGGACCGGTCCCCCACCTCCTGCACCGCGGCGGTCACGGGGCTGCTCCCTCAGGAGGCATCCGCCATGCAGGGGGCATCCGGAAAGGCCTCCAGCTGGCCTTCCCGGGCCATGTCCTGATACACGGCCAGTACGGCGTCCTCGATAGGCGCCATGGCCTGGTCCACGCAGGGCAGGATGCCGGCGGCCTCCAGGGCCTTCCAGGGCCCGATACCCACCCGGGCACAGAGCAGGACCTCACAGTCCTCCAGGGCCCGGAGGGTGCTCTCCAGGATCGCCTCCCGATCCTCGCAGTCCTGCGGCCCGCTGCAATAGAGGTCCGCCCGCCGGTGCCCCTCGAAACGCACCCCTTCCGGCGAGGCGCGATAGATCAGGAACTCCCGGGCATGACCGAAGTGCTCGTTGATGACCCCGCCGCCGCGGGTGGCCACGGCCATGAGCACCGGACGCCGGCCCGGCGCCACCGCCGGGGACGCGGACGCCGCCCCGGGGGCCACCGCCATGGCGTCGTGGATGGCCGAACGGGTCGCCATCCGCCGCTGGCGGGCCTGGTCCGCCTGCGCCCGGGTCACCTCCGGGGCCGGATCCCGGGTCAGTTCGGGACCCAGGTCCGCGCCCAGCCGACCCACGGCGTCGGCCCGGCACTGGCGGCAGTGGCGCATCATGCGCACATCCTCCCCGCAGGCGTCACGCACCGCGGCCAGTTCCGCCTGCGTGGGCTCCCGCTGGCCATCGAGCCCGAACCGGGTACCGTGCTCCGGCCGGGCGATGAGGGGCATGATGTTGTGCAGGAACACCCCCTGCTCCCGGAGTACCCGGGAGACCTCCTGCAGGTGGCGGTCATTGATCCCCGGGATCAGCACCGAGTTCACCTTCACCAGCACACCCCGCTCCACCAGGCGGCGGATGCCCGCCTGCTGCTGCTGGATGAGGCGCCCCGCCCCCGCCTCCCCGGAGAGCCGTTCCCCCTGCCAGCGCACCCAGGGATGGATGCGGGCACCGACAGTGGGGTCCACGCTGTTGACCGTGACGGTGACGTGATTCACACCCAGGTCCACCAGGGCATCGGCGTATTCCGGCAGGGCCAGGCCGTTGGTGGAGAGACAGAGCGTCAGGTCCGGGGCATGACGGCGCACCCCCTCCAGGGTCTCCAGGGTGCGCCCGGGATTGGCCAGGGCGTCCCCGGGACCGGCAATGCCCACCACCGACAGTTCCGGCACCTGGGAGGCCACCCACAGGACCTGGTCGATGGCCTGCCCGGGGGTGAGCCGCCGGGAGACGACGCCGGGCCGGGACTCGTTGGCGCAGTCGAACTTGCGGTTGCAGTAGTGGCACTGGATATTGCAGGCGGGGGCCACCGCCACGTGCATGCGTGCGAAGTGATGATGGGCCTGCTCGGAATAACAGGGATGCTCCCGCACCCGTTCACGCACCGCCTCGGGCAAGGCGTCGATCCCCGCCCCGGGGGTGCCGGAGGGCCCTCCATTCAGGGGGACGACGGGGATGTCGCCGAGTCTCTTCGTCGTTGGGGCCATCGTGTTCCTCCCGGTGGGATGCCCGCCTGCGTGGCGGCCGTGGATCTCGGGAAGAGAGAATGCAAATCACATGCCACAAAAAAACGGCTTCAAGTGATTGTTTTGATTTTGATTTCAAAACCGGAAACCGGAGATTGTGGGGGATACGACACATCCTCTGTGACGAAGGGGACAGCCCTTCAGATCTGGCGCACGTGGATCTTCAGGGTCTGGATGCGATAGGCGATCTGCCGCGGGGTCATGCCCAGCAGGCGGGCGGCCTTGGCCTGGACCCAGCCCGCCCGTTCCAGGGCGGCGATCACCCGTTCCCGCTCGTCCAGGGACGGGTCGTCCAGATCCACCTCCGTCTCCGGTTCCTGCCGCCCCCCCAGGGGCAGGCGGTCCTCCAGCCCCGTGAGATGGATGGCATCCAGATCGATGGTCCCCGTTTCACTCATGATGGCGGCCCGCTCCAGGCAGTTCTCCAGTTCCCGCACGTTCCCCGGCCAGTCATGGCGCATGAGTGTGCGGATGGCACTGTCGGTGATCTCCAGGGGACGGTCCTGGGCCCGGGCCACCTTGTCCACCAGGAAACGGGCCAGATCCGGGATGTCCTCGCTGCGGTGGCGCAGGGCCGGGATCTGGATGGGCATGACGTTCAGGCGGTAGTACAGGTCCTCCCGGAAGGCCTCCTGGTCCACCGCGTCTTCCAGGTTGCGATGGGTGGCGGCGATGACGCGCACATCCACCTTCAGGGTGCGATTGCCCCCCACCCGCTCGAACTCCCCCTCCTGCAGCACCCGCAACAGCTTCACCTGGAAGGCCTGGGAGATCTCGCCGATCTCGTCCAGGAACAGGGTGCCGCCGTCGGCCTGCTCGAAGCGTCCCTTGCGCTGCGCCACGGCGCCGGTGAAGGCCCCCTTCTCGTGACCGAAGAGTTCGCTCTCCAGCAGATTGTCCGGCAGGGCCGCACAGTTGAGCTTGATGAAGGGACCGTTGGCCCGGGAGGAGTTGTAGTGGATGGCATGGGCGATGAGCTCCTTGCCGGTGCCCGTCTCGCCACGGATGAGCACGGTGGTATGCCACTTGGCCACCTGGCGCACCTGATCGAAGACCCGCCGCATGGCCTTGGAATGCCCCGCCACGTTGTCCAGGTGATAGCCGCCGCGCACCTCCCGGCGCAGGCGATCGCGCTCGTCGGTGAGGGCGCGGCGTTCCCGTTCCACCTCCCAGGCCCGGCGCACGCTCTGGGCCAGCAGGTTGGCCACCATCTCCAGGAACCGGGCCTGATCCCCCAGCAGGGCCTCGTCGGCCCGGGCGGGCTGGGCCGCCAGCACCCCCACGGGGCGTTCGTCCCCGGCGCGGATGGGGACGCCGATGAAGGGCAGCTCCGGGGCGTAGAGGCCGGTGCGGTCCAGAAAGCGGGGCTCGTCGGCGATGCGCCGGACCACCACGGTCTCCGGCTCCGCCAGGATGGCCCCCAGGACCCCCTCACCGACCCGGTAGCGCACCTTCTGCAGGCGCTCGCGCACCCCCGTGTGGGCGGCCCCCACCATCAGCTCGCCACTGCCCGGATCCAGCAGGGAGACCATGCCCCGCTGCATACCCGAGGCCTCGTGGAGCACGTGCAGCACGCCGTCCAGGATCTCCTGCAGACCCTGGGAGGCGCTCAGCACCTGGCTCACCTGGTAGAGGGTGTCCAGATGGATGCGGATCAGCTGGGAATGGGTCTCGGTCGGGTCTTCTTTGGAGGGAGAGGACGTCACCATGGATGCTTCCGGATGGGGGTTCATGGACCGGTCCAGTCCGCACCGCGGATCTGGGCGGGGAACTGCAGATGCACGCAGCATCCCGGCGGCGGGGCGGGATCGATGGCCAGGAGTCCGGCGTGGCGGTTGACCACCTCCTGCACCATGGCCAGACCCATGCCCGCCCCGTCGCCGGATCGACCCTTGGTGCTGAAGAAGGGTTCGAAGATGCGAAGGCGCAGGGCCTCGGGGATGCCCGGGCCCGAGTCCCGGATCTCCACGTGCACCGCGTCGTCCCGGGCCCGGGTATGGATGCGGATCTCACGGCGATCCCCCCCGTCCGCCTCCACGGCGTCCAGGGCGTTGTCCAGCAGCTGCTTGAACATCCCCCGCAGCGCCTCCTCGTGCCCCAGCACCGGGGGCAGCACCGGCGCCGGATCCCATTCCACCACCACCCCGGCGGCCAGCAGTCGTCGGGTGAAGAGCCCCAGGACCTCCCGCAACACGGCGTTCAGGTTCACCGGCGCCGCCGGCCCCTCCCGGCGCTCGGGGATGCAGTCCTCCAGGGTCTGCAGGGCCCGGCGGCCCGCGTCCAGGGCCTCGTTCAGGACCTTCGTCAAGGCATCGTCCGCCTCGTCTCCCCGGCGGCGCCGGAGCAGCTGCACGGCCGCATCGATCAGATTCACCGGCTCCTGCATGCGATAGGTGGCCGCCTCCAGGGTCTCGCGCATGCCATCCACCCGCTCGCTCTCGGCGGTGAGGGCGCGCAGGGCGTTCACCCGCATCTCCTCCTCGCGCCGGCGCAGGGCGGTCACCTCCTTGGCCACCAGCATCAGGTAATCCACCCGGCGGGGCTCGAAGAAGGCATCGGCGGCGGCATCCCGCTCGGTGATCCAGGTGCCGGAGCAGGAGAACCAGCGGGCGGTATGGCCGCCACCGGGGTCAAAGCGCACCTCGCGATCCATGAAGCCTTCCCCGTCACCGCGCAGCGCCCCCAGATCCGCCTCCCCCGCCGCATCCCCGTAGAGGGCCTCCAGGAAGACCCGGGCCGGCTCCCGGCCGCGCAGGTCCCCGGCCAGCTTCTTGTATTCCTGGTTATCCAGCACCACTCGCCCGCCGATATCCAGCAGGGCGATGGCCACCGGCTCGGCGTCCACCACCGACTCGATGAGGGCCTTCTGGTTGCGCACCTGCTGCTCCAGGCGATGCACCTCGGTGATGTCCCGGTGCATCCCCAGGTAGTGACTCGGCCGGCCCTCGGTGTCCAGCACCGGCGCGATGCTCAGTTCCGCCAGGTAACGGCTGCCGTCCCGGCGCCGGTTCACCAGACGCCCGGTCCAGGGCTGCAACTGGCGCAGGCGGCCCCACAGGGTCTCGTACACCAGTTCCGGCGTGTGCCGGTCGGAGAGGATGGACTCGTTGCAGCCGATGACCTCCGGGGCCGTGTAGCCGGTGACGCGGGTGAAGGCCGGATTGGCGTAAAGGATCCGTGCCCGGGCGTCGGTGATGGAGATGGCCATGGAGGACTGCTCCACCGCCTCGAAGAACAATCGCGCCGGCAGGGTCTGCCCGTGCACCTGCAGAGGCGGTTCTTCTTCGGCACCAGGGGGAAGGTGGGTCCGGGGCATGGGAGGCTTTACCTTACAGAGGGTCCGTAAAATATATAGCAAGAAACGGGCCTCTTCCGGCGGGCCCCGCCCGCTGCGGCGGCATCACCCGACCGCAGCGCCCGGGGAAGGCCGCCTTCCCGCCCGGTCCCGGCCCCACCAGGCCCAGCGGTTTGTGGCCTTTCATACATCGTCTCGCCCGAACCCCCGCCCTGTCGTGATCCATACACGCAACCGGATGCACCATCCCGGTGCGGACGGCCCCCTGCCCTCGACGGGCCGGGTCTCCCAGGGATCCGGCCTTTACTGGCACACAAGATGCTAATTCCCCATCAGACGAAGGGAGGAGAGCGCGTGTCCGAATTCCTGCTGCTGTTGCTGGGGACAGCCCTGGTGAACAATGTGGTGCTGGTGCAGTTCCTGGGGCTGTGCCCCTTCATGGGGGTGTCCAACAAGCTGGACACCGCCCTGAGCATGGGCCTGGCCACCACCTTCGTCCTCACCCTGGCCTCGGCCGCCGGCTGGGTCCTGGAGCACGCCGTGCTGGCCCCCCTGGGGCTGGAATTCCTGCGGATCCTCTCCTTCATCCTGGTGATCGCCGCCGTGGTGCAGTTCACCGAGATGGTGATCCGCCGCCTCAGCGCCCCGCTGCACCGGATGCTGGGGATCTTCCTGCCGCTCATCACCACCAACTGCGCCGTGCTGGGCGTGGCCCTGCTGAGTGTCCAGAAGGGGCACGGCTTCGTGCACAGCCTGGGATTCGGGTTCGGCTCGGCCCTGGGGTTCACCCTGGTGATGGTGGTCTTCGCCGCGCTGCGGGAGCGCCTGGCCGCGAGTCAGGTGCCCGCCGCCTTCGCGGGGGCCCCCATCGGCTTCATCGTGGCGGGTCTGCTGTCATTGGGATTCATGGGCTTTGCCGGGCTCGACTTCGCCTGACGGGAGGTACCGACCATGTACGCCGCCATCTTCGTACTCACCGCCATGGGGCTGTCCCTGGGGTATGCCCTGGGCATGGCCGGACGCTACCTGCGTGTGGAGGAGGACCCGCTGGCCGGGGAGATCGAGGCCCTGCTGCCGGGCACGAATTGCGGCCAGTGCGGCCTGCCCGGCTGTGGGGCCGCCGCCCAGGCCCTGGCGGAAGGCCAGGCCACGGTGACCCTGTGCCCCCCCGGGGGCCAGGATCTGGCCCGGCAACTGGCGGAGAAACTCGATGTGGAGGCCGACCTCTCCACCATGGAAGAAGAGGACACCGGCCCCGTCTTCGCCCGTATCGATCCGGAGCAGTGCAATGGCTGCACCCGCTGTTTCAAGATCTGCCCCACCGACGCCATCGTCGGGGCCAACCGCCAGATGCACGCCGTCTTCCCCGAGGCCTGCAACGGCTGTGGCCAGTGCGTGGCGGTCTGTCCCATGGACGGCATCACCCTGGAATCCCCGGCCCCCAGCCTGCAGCGCTGGCGCTGGCCCCTGCCCGAAACCCGCTGAGGTGCATGCCATGTGGTCCCTCCTTCGAACCCCGGCCTTTCGCGGCGGCGTCCACCCGCAGCCGCGCAAGCAGGACACACGTCACCTGGCCATCGAGCCCCTGCCCCTGCCCCAGCGGCTGTATCTGCCGGTGCAACAGCATATCGGCGCCCCGGCACGCCCACTGGTGGGCCCCGGCGACCGGGTGCTCAAGGGCCAGATGGTCGCCGCCGGGGACGGGGCCGTCTCCGCGGCGGTGCACGCCTCCACCTCCGGGGAAGTGCTGGCCCTGGAACCCCATCCGGCCCCGCATCCCAGCGGGCTCCCGGTGCAGACCCTGGTGATCGCCCCGGACGGGGCCGACCGCTGGGTGGACCTGCCGGAACCGGATCATGCCCTGAGCCTCTCCCGGGAGGAGATCGCCCGCCGGGTGGCCGAGGCCGGGGTGGTGGGCATGGGCGGGGCCACCTTCCCGGCAGCGGTGAAGCTGGGCCTGGGGGCCAGCCGCCCCATCGACACCCTGATCCTCAACGGTTCGGAGTGCGAACCGTACCTCAGTTGCGACGATCGCCTCATGCGCGAGTCCCCGGGGGAGATCATCGACGGGGCGCGCATCATGCGCCAGGCCCTGGGGGCCCAGCGCACCCTCATCGTCGTGGAGGACAACAAACCCGAGGCCCTGGCGGCCCTGCGGGACCGCCTCTACGTGGCCGACGCCATCCAGGCGGTGGCGGTTCCCACCCGGTATCCCATGGGCTCGGAGCGGCACATCATCAAGGCGGTCACGGGGCGGGAGATCCCGGCCGGAAAGCTCGGGGCCGACGTGGGGGTGATGGTGCACAACGTGGGCACGGCCCGTGCCGTGCACCGGGCCGTGCGCCTGCACCGTCCCCTGGTGTCGCGCATCGTCACCGTGGGCGGCGGGGCCGTGGCGCGCCCGGCCAACCTGGAGGTGCCCCTGGGGGCCCGGGTGCAGGACCTGCTGGACCACTGCGGGGGTACGCCCACCCCCCCGGCCCGCCTGCTCATGGGCGGTCCCATGATGGGCCAGGTGCTGCCCCACACGCAGGTCCCCATCGTCAAGGGCAGCAACGGGGTCATCGCCCTCACGGCCCGGGAGATCCGCACCGCCGATCCGGGCCCCTGCATCCGCTGCGGGCGCTGTGTGTCCGCCTGTCCCTGTGGCCTGGCCCCCCTGGAGATGGCGGCCCGCATCCGCGCTGGTGACATGGACGGTGCAGCGGACCGGGGCCTTGCGGACTGCGTGGCCTGCGGCGCCTGCGCCTATGTCTGTCCGGCCCATCTGCCCCTGGTGCAGTACTTCCAGCATGCCAAGGGCGTCCTGGCGGACCGGCGCGAACAGACCCAGCACCAGGAACGCATCCGCAGACTGGCCCAAAGGCGCCGGGAGCGCCAGGAGGCGGAGGCCCGGGCCAAGGCCGAGGCGGCGGCCCGGCGCAAGGCGGAGCGGGCGGCCCGCCGCAAGCGCAAGACCACCAGCGAAGACCAGAAGACGGAGGCCTGACCCATGACCACCCCGACCCCCGTCAGCGGTCCCCACACCCATGCCCCGGGCGGCATCGCCACGGACATGACCTGGGTGGCCCTGGCCCTGCTGCCGGCCGCGGCCTTTGGCGTGTACCTGTTCGGATGGCCGGCCCTGAACCTGCTGTTGGTCACCGTGGCCGCCGCCCTGGCCTTCGAGGCCCTGTGCCTCGGGCTGGCCCGCAGGCCGCTGCGCCCCGCCCTGGGTGACGGCTCGGCCCTGGTCACCGGCCTGCTCCTGGCCCTCACCCTGCCCCCCTGGACCCCCTGGTGGATCGGGGTACTGGGGGCGGGATTCGCCCTGGTGGTGGGCAAGCACGTCTTCGGCGGCCTGGGGCAGAACCTGTTCAATCCGGCCATGCTGGCCCGGGTGGCGCTGCTGATCTCCTTCCCCCTGGAGATGACCACCTGGGTGACGCCCCAGCCCCTGTTCAGCGCCGGGGCCCCCGGCTTCCTGGAGGGCCTGGCCATCACCTTCGCCGGCGCCCCGGTGCCCGATGCCCTCACCGGCGCCACGGTGCTGGGCCAGGCCCAGACCGGGATCAGCCAGGATATGGGGCTCTCCCAGAGCCTGGCCGGGGTCTACGACCCGCTGCAGCAGACCCTGGGCTGGGTGCCCGCCAGCCTGGGCGAGGGCTCCGCCCTGCTCCTGCTGGCGGGGGGCATGCTGCTCCTGGCCCGGCGGATCATCTCCTGGGAGATCCCCCTGGCCCTGCTGGGCACCCTGGCCCTGCTGGCCACGGCCGCCATGTTCCTGGACCCCGAACGACACGCCGACCCGGGCCTGCAACTGGTCTCGGGCGGGGTGCTGCTGGCGGCCTTCTTCATCGCCACCGATCCGGTCACCTCCCCGGCCACCCGGACGGGCCGGCTGCTGTTCGGGGCCGGCTGCGGGCTGCTGGTCTTCGTCATCCGCACCTGGGGGGGATACCCCGAGGGGATCGCCTTCGCGATCCTGCTGATGAACGCCATGACCCCCCTCATCGACCACTACATCCGTCCCCGGGCCTTCGGCCGCACCCGTCGCGGCCGACCCCTGGAGCCCCCCGCCCCCGAAGCGGCGCCGGAGGGCGCCGGGAGACGCCCATGACGACGTCGACGCAACCCGGTTACCGCCAGCGCGTGGGCTATCACGCCACGCTGCTGGGGGGCATCGCCCTGCTGGCCAGCGCCGTGCTGGTGATCGCCGACCTGCAGACCCGCGAACCCATCGCCCACCAGGAGGCACAGGCCCTGCGCCAGAACCTGGAAGAGGTGCTGCCCCCGGATCTCCATGACAACCGCCCCGATGAGGATGTGCTCAACCTGGAGAACACCGACGGCCCGAACACCGTCTACCGCGCCCGCCTCGACGGACGCATCACCGGCGTGGCCTTCCGGGTCACCGGGCGGGGCTACGCCGGTCCCATCCGCCTGCTCATGGGCGTGGACGCCGACGGCACGGTCCTGGGAGTCCGGGTCCTGGAACACCGGGAGACCCCCGGCCTGGGGGACCGCATCGAGGTGGAACGCGACCCCTGGATCACCACCTTCGACGGCCGCAGCCTGGGCGACCCGCAGCCGGAGCAATGGGCGGTGGAGAAGGACGGCGGGGTCTTCGATCAGTTCACCGGCGCCACCATCACCCCCCGGGCGGTGGTGAACGCCGTCCGCGACGGGCTGGAATGGTTCCGCGCCCATCGTGACCGCCTGCTGGAGCCCGGGGAGGCCCCTCCCGGATCTTCGGCAGAAACGCCCCCCTCGCCGGTTCGGTACCCGGCGGAAGAAGACCCTGGAGCCGGCCCCGTGTGGCAGGTCCGGGATCCGGCCATCCGCACCCCACAGGCCAGGGAGACCCCCGTATGACCCTCGAGATCCGCCCCCTTCTGGAGGACTACCGCCGCCTGTTCCGGGACGGCGTCTGGGACAACAACGTGGTCATGGGCCAGCTCCTGGCCCTGTGCCCGCTCCTGGCCGTCACCGGTACCGCCACCAACGGCCTGGGGATGGGCCTGGCCACCACCTTCGTCATGGTGGCCTCGGGGCTGCTGGTCTCCCTCTTCCGGGGGATCATCACCCCGGAGGTGCGCATCCCGGTCTTCATCCTGCTCATCGCCAGCCTGGTCACCCTGGTGGATCTGGTGATGAACGCCTACCTCTACGAGATGCACCAGGCCCTGGGCCTGTTCATCCCGCTGATCGTCACCAACTGCGCCATCCTGGGTCGCGCCGAGGCCTTCGCCTCGCGCCAGCCCGTGCACCGGGCGGTGATGGACGGCCTGGCCATGGGCCTGGGCTTCACCCTCATCCTGGTGGTGCTGGGGGCCGTGCGGGAGATCCCCGGTCAGGGCACCCTCTTCGCCGATGCCCGCCTGCTGCTGGGGGAGGGTTTCGCCTGGATGGAGCTGACCCTGATCCCCGACTACCGGGGCGTGCTGCTCCTGATCCTGCCCCCCGGGGCCTTCCTGGCCCTGGGATTCATCCTGGCGGGGAAACGGGTGCTGGACGCCCGACGCACGGCCCGAACGGCCCCCGAGGGGGCCGCACCGGCCACCCCCTGAGCCAGCGTCCCAGGACGCTTCCCATGTGCGCAACCGCATCCGTCCCGGGAGGGATCATGCACGTCGAGATCGCCTACAGCGGCCCCCAGGGCCAGGCCTGGATCCCGGTGGAGGTGCCGGAAGGCACCACCGCCGGCGAGGCCATCCACCGCTCCGGACTGCCGGAGCGCTTCCCGGAGATCGACCTGAACACCCAGAAGATCGGCATCTACGGCCGCTTCTGCCCGCCCGACCATCCCGTGCAGGAAGGCGACCGGGTGGAGATCTACCGCCCGGCCCCGGCGGCGGAGGACGTCGATGAAGACGACGATGAGGACGAGGACGACTGAAGCAGGTCCCGGCTGGCCCTGGGGGTCAACCCCGCACCGATGGTCCCTTTCAGGAACGGGTACCCGAGGGGGCCTGTTCAGGCCCCGCTACAGCGTGGCGCGCATGCCGGATGGACTGGATGGACTGAATCCACGGCTACTGGTTGGACCGGGGACACAAATGAAGTGTCCAAACGAGGCGTTGGGAGGGATGGATACGGAGAGAAGGAACAATGGAGGCTGGGACGGGAATCGAACCCATGTACACGGCTTTGCAGGCC
>JBKGXY010000069.1:0-11117 GCA_046546415.1 Ectothiorhodospira sp. | reverse complement strand
CCTCGTGCATGCCCGTGAACAGGGCGCTGTTGGCGGCGCGGATCACCGTGGCGGTGAGGGTCACGTCCTCCCGCACCAGGGCCTCGACCGCCTCGACGCTGACCTTGGGATCATCCAGCAGCGTCCGGGCCCGCATCGCCGTATCGGGCAGACTGGGCAGACGAAAGCGATCCCCGGTGAGGTCCGCACTGATGGCCTGGAGCAGCGAGGATGCTTCTGGCGAGATGGCGTCCTCCAGGTGGATCGCCACACCACCCCGGGCCTTGCGATGCTTCTGCAGGGCGTCGAACAGGTTACGGTCCACCCGGATCACCTGCGCCCCGGAGGGGAAGTCCACGCGCTCCACACCCGCATCCAGGGGGAGCAGTTCCCGCTGGTGGCGGTCCGCCTCGGCATGCTGGCGCACCCTACCGTTCTCGTCGGTGATGCAAGCCTCCCCGGTCAACAGATAGCATCTCCAGCGGGTCTGCTCCATCACCCGCAGGCACAACCCGGGTGGGGCCTCCATGAGCCGGGCCTTGCGCGCGATGACCTTGAGGGTCTCCGCGTCCTGATCCCGGAAGTCGGCATACGCCCCCAGGGTCTGGGGGGAAACCCCCTGCGGCAGCGGCCGCAGGCCCTCCGGGCGATCGGATTGGGGGCACGCCGGGTCCCCGTCCCTGCCGGCGCCTTTAAAGAATCGCTTGAGCATTTTCATGGCATGTCCGAGGCTTTTGGGGAGCCCGGGCGGGGAAGGGAAACGGGACTATACATGCCCGGGGAGGATATTCTAACCGCTGCGGACACCCAAGGGGGCTGGTCCTGGAAAACCCCGGTTCCGGAAAATCAAACCATGGGGCGGGAATATTGATCTGGATCGAAACCGCCGCAGGGCGGCGCCGACACCGGGCCGCACCTGGTCTAGGCTTGGGTCATGGACCACACCCCTTTGCTCCTGCCCCGACCTGAGGCGGACCGGCTCCTGGAAGCGCTCCGGTGCGACGGCTACGGTCGCGTGCTCGCTCCGGTGGCCCGGGACGGGACCGTGGTGCTCGCCCCCATCCAAAACTGGGAGGATCTGCCCGCCGGAGTGCGGGACGAACAGGCCCCGGGCCACTACCGTCTCGTTCCCGGGGAGGACCACCGCTGCTTCGCCTGGGCCAACGGACCCCAGGGCCTCAAACCCCTCACCTTCGCCCCCCGGGAGGTGATGTGGCAGGCCCGCCGCGACGAGGACGGGTCCCTCTCCTTCGACCCACCGTCATCCCCCACGCCGGAGGCCACCGCCGTGATCGGCGCCCGCCCCTGCGACCTGGCGGCCCTGGCCCTGCAGGAGCGGCACTTCCTCCATGGCCGCTTCCCCGATCCGGCCTTCCGCGCCCGCCGTGAGGCCCTGTTCCTGGTGGCCGTGGCCTGCACCCACCCGGCGGACACCTGCTTCTGCGCCGCCACCGGCGACGGCCCGGGCCTCCCCCGGCAGGGCTTCGATCTGGGGTTGACGGAGTTGGAGGACGGTTACCTGGTGCGGGCCGGCAGTGACCGGGGCCGGCATGTGCTCCAGGCCCTGGACCTGGCACCGGCGGGGAAGGCCCGGCAGCGACAGGCGCGGGCCGCCATCGCCCGGGCGGCGAAGACCCAGACCCGCACCCTGCCCGGCCGCCAGCTCCAGGCGGACCTGTATGCCCGCCTGGAGGCGGATCACTGGGCGGCGGTGGGGAGGCGCTGCCTCTCCTGTGGCAACTGTACCGCCGTGTGCCCCACCTGCTTCTGTCACATGGAGATGGACGAACCGACCCTGGACGGGCGGGATTCCACCCACCTGCGCCAGTGGAGTTCCTGCTTCAACGCCGAGCACAGCTTCATGGGCCACTTCGTGGTGCGCCACGACACCCGCCTGCGCTACCGCCAGTGGCTCACCCACAAGCTGGCCAGCTGGCACGAGCAGTACGGCCGCTCCGGCTGCGTGGGCTGCGGCCGCTGCATCACCTGGTGCCCGGTGGGCATCGATCTCACCGCCGAGACGGCGG
The DNA here is from genome assembly GCA_046546415.1 of Ectothiorhodospira sp. GTDB lineage: Bacteria > Pseudomonadota > Gammaproteobacteria > Ectothiorhodospirales > Ectothiorhodospiraceae > Ectothiorhodospira. Next base: position 9,111 of record JBKGXY010000069.1, on the reverse strand, counting down.
CCCTGCTGGCGGAGGCCCCCCATGGGACGGCCTCCTGACCTGCCCTGGCCGGCCCGGGTGGTGAGCCGGGTGCAGGAGACCCGGGATATCTTCACCCTGCATCTGGCGCTGGAAGACCCCGATGTGCGCACCGACTACCGTGTCCTGCCGGGGCAGTACAACATGCTCTACCTCTTCGGCGTGGGCGAGGTGCCCATCTCCGTGGTGTCCAGTCCGGAGGACGGCGGTCCCCTGGAGCACACCATCCGCGCCGTGGGCCGGGTCACCCGCGGGCTGGAGCGGTTGCGGGTGGGCGACCACCTGGGGCTGCGGGGACCCTACGGCCGGGGCTGGCCCGTGGATGCGGCCCGGGGACGGGATGTGGTGGTAGTCACCGGCGGCCTGGGGTGCGCGCCGGTGGTGGCCATGATCCGCCACATCCTGGACCACCGGGAGGCCCACGGCTTCCTTACCCTGCTCCAGGGGGTGAAACACAGCAACGACCTCATCTGGCGTCAGCAGTATCGAAAATGGGCGCAAAGGCCCAAGGTGCAGGTGCTGCTGGCCTCGGACCAGCCGGGCCCGCAATGGCCCCACAGCGTGGGCAATGTCACCGTGCTGCTGGACCGGGCCCACATCCCGCCCGGCGCCCTGGCCCTGCTCTGCGGCCCGGAGCCCATGATGAAGGCGGTGATCCCCGGCCTGGTGCAACGCGGCATCGCCCCGGAAGACCTCTGGCTGAGCATCGAGCGCAACATGCAATGCGGCATCGGCCACTGCGGGCATTGCCAGGTGGGGCCCCACTTCATCTGCCAGGACGGGCCGGTGTTCCGCTACCCCGACATCGCCGACTGGATCGACCGGGAGGGCTTCTGAGGGTGAAACCCCGTATCGCGGTGCACAAGTTCAGCTCCTGCGACGGCTGCCAGCTGGCCTTCCTCAACGCCGGCGAGGGGCTGCTGGAACTGGCCCGGCAGGTGGAGATCGTCCACTTCGCCGAGGCGGGCCCCATGGACCCGGAGGCCCCGGTGGACATCGCCTTCGTGGAGGGCAGCATCTCCACCCACGAGGAGGCCCTGCGCATCCGCCGCGTGCGCCAGGTCTCCCGCTACCTGGTCACCCTGGGGGCCTGCGCCACCGCCGGCGGGCTCCAGGCCCTGCGCAACTTCAACGCCGATGGCGTGGGGGAGTGGACCCGGGCCATCTACGCCCAACCGGCGTTCATCGAGAGCCTGGACACCGCCACCGCCATCGCCCGCCACGTGCCCGTGGACCTGGAGCTTTGGGGCTGTCCGGTGAACGGGGCCCAGGTGTTCACCGCCATCCGCCGCCTGCTCTTCGGTGCCCTGCCCTTCGTGGACAACGAGAAGGTCTGCCAGGAATGCAAGCGCCGCGGCGTGGTCTGTGTCCTGGTGACCCGGGGGATCCCCTGCCTGGGCCCGGTGACGCGCACCGGCTGCGGCGCCCTGTGCCCCGCCTTCGGCCGCGACTGCTACGGCTGCTTCGGCCCCGCCGAGAACCCCAACACCCCGGCCATGGGGCAGTGCCTGGAGGGGCTGGGGCTGGTGCCGGAGGCCATCGCGCGGCGCTTCCATTTCATCAACAGCCAGGCCCCGGGCTTCCTGGAGGCGGGGCTGGCCCACAGGACGGACCCGCCATGAGCCCGGACGAGCCGACAAACCGCCGCATCGACATCCAGGTGCCCGTGCTGGCCCGCGTGGAGGGGGAGGGATCGCTGGAGATCCGGGCCCGGGACGGCGTCCTCGAACAGCTGCAACTGCGCATCTTCGAGCCACCCCGCTACTTCGAGAAGTTCCTGGAGGGCCGGAGCTGGGAGGAGGTGCCGGACATCGTCGCCCGCATCTGCGGCATCTGCCCCGTGGCCTATCAGATGAGCGCCGTGCAGGCCCTGGAGCAGGCCTTCGGCGTCGTGCCCGACGACTGGGTGATCCGCGCCCGGCGGTTGATCTACTGCGGGGAATGGATCCAGAGCCACGCCCTGCACATCCACCTGCTGGCCCTGCCGGACTTCCTGGGCTTTGACAACGCCATCGCCCTGGCCGGGGCCCACCCCCAGGTGGTGCGCCGGGGCATGGACCTGCAGCGCCTGGGCAACGACCTCATCGGCCTGTTCGGCGGGCGCTCGGTACACCCGGTGGGGGTGCGGGTGGGGGGCTTCCACCGCGCGCCGGACCCGGAGGCGGCGGCGGCCCTTCTCGACCGCCTGGGGGAGGCCCTGACACAGGCCGAAGAGCTGGTGGCCTTCCTGGCGGACCTGGACCTGCCCCGGGACGATCAGGACTTCACCAGCGTCGCCCTGCGCCACGAGCGGGAATACCCCATGTATGGCGGGCGCATCGTCTCCGACCACGGCCTGGATATCCCCGTGGAGGCCTATGACGAGCACTTCACCGAGGAACACCGGCCCCACTCCACCGCCCTGTATTCCCGCCTCCACGGCCGACCCTACCTGGTGGGCCCCCTGGCCCGCCTGAACCTGAACCACGACCGCCTCTCACCGCGGGCCGCCCGGGCCCTGGCGGCCTCCGGCCTGCACCTGCCCAGCCGCAACATGTTCCATTCCCTCCCGGCCCGGGCCATCGAACTGCTGCAGGCCCTGGAGGACGCCCAGGCCCTGCTGGCGGACTACCGCCCCACGCACTCGCCCCACGCCGGGGTGGAGCCCCGTGCCGGAGAGGGTTTCGGTGCCACCGAGGCCCCCCGGGGCCTGCTCTGGCACCACTACGTCATGGACGACGCGGGTCAGGTGCGCCTTGCGCGCATCGTGCCCCCCACGGCCCAGAACCAGGCCCGCATGGAGGAGGACCTGCACCGATCCCTGGAGGCCTTCGGCCTGCACCACGACGACGATGCCCTGCGCCTGCGGGGGGAGATGGTGGTGCGCAACTACGACCCCTGCATCTCCTGCGCCACCCACTTCCTGAAGGTGCGGGTCCATCGGGATGGGGTCCATCGGGATGGGGAGGAACCGATATGAGGATACGGATATCCCTGCCCAGGGTCGCCGCATGGCTTGCCTGTCTGTTGGGGGTTGAGGCCGGACGGACCCGGGGGATGGAATGGAGCCGCTGCTGAAGGTCATCGGCATCGGCTCCCCCCAGGGGGAGGATCGGCTGGGCTGGGAGGCGGCCCGGTCGCTGGAGGGGCTGGAGGGCGTGACGATCGTCTGCCTGGACCGGCCGGGGCCGTCCCTGCTCCATGCCCTGGAAGGGGAGACGGCCGTGGTGCTGCTGGACGCCATGGAGGCGGGCCTGCCCCCGGGCTGCGTGCGGGTGCTGCGGGCCGGGGATCTTCTCACCGGGGGGGATGCCGTATCCAGCCACGATCTGGGGGTGGCCGGCGCCCTGGCCCTGGGCCGGGCCCTGGGATCCCTCCCGGAGCGACTGTGGCTCATCGGCATCCAGGGCCGCCCCCACGGAGGGCTCGGCGAACGGGAGCGCGCCGCGGCCCTGACCGCCGTGCGCCGGCAGGTGCAGGCATTGCGGGGGTGGCGGGCGACCGGTGCGTCTGCCTAACAGACTCCGCCGGGACGCACTGATTTGCGGACACGACATCGGGCAGCGAATGGGGCTGAAGTGGACTCACACACGCATGATCCATGCTCATTTCCACCCGACGCCCGAACAGCTTGCCCGGACGTTTGGCCGTGTGCGAGACGCCTACATACAACTTTCTCTACCTGAATTCCACCGGACTTTGGGCTTGGGTATTTACACTTAATGTGAATACATCAGGCCGTGAATAATGCCCAACCACATCAAGCACCCTTCTGGATTCGGCCACTATAGAAGCATCCACTTCAGCAAAAAGCAGACCCTTTTTCTCCCTCATTGGCCCTGACACTATTTTGCCCCCCGGAGCAATCACCACTGAATCACCCGCGTTTATCCAATATTCCGAATCCGGATAGAGCGCTCCTTTACTGGGAAAATCCGACGGAATATCATCACGTGTTAGAGGTACACCACTACCGACCACCCAACACCGGCCTTCCGTGGCTATATGCTGCATAGTGCCAATCCAGGATTCCCCGGTGTCATATGTAGGGGCCACATAGACTTCAACCCCTTGAGAGTACAGAGCATATCTGGCTAAAGGCATATAGTTTTCCCAACATATCAGCGTGCCAACCTTGCCAACCGGCGAATCCACCACCTTTAACCCGCTACCATCACCGAACCCCCAAACCATCCTTTCAGGATTGGTTGGCATCAATTTCCTGTGGCGATTCAATATGCACCCATCTTCATTTATGACGATCACCGTATTATAGATGGTCGCCCTACTTAGCTTCCCATCTCTCTCATTCATGCCACAGACAATTGCGATTTTATTCTTTTTGGCTGCTTCGCAGAGTGGGTAAAGTTCATCCTTATCGATATCTATCGAGCCTCCCAAGAGTCTAGCGTGCAGTTCTTCATTCAAGCCCCAATCAACACCGGGGCGAAGACGCCATATCCATGAGGGATACCCCGAAATGAAGGCCTCAGGAAAAACTACAAGTTCAGCGCCACCTTCTGCAGCCTCATCAATCAGCTCAACCGCGAACTGAATGGTTTTCCCCTTATCGAACAAGATTGGCGACTCTTGCACAATTGCTATTTTCTTCATGACGATCACCCTCAGTTTTCATAAAAACGACATAGATTTTTACCTTCTTCGGGCAGTGCTTCCCCCTCAGCTCATCGTTGATTTCCGACTCATTCCGATCGGATTCATCCCCCATCGGGAGGCGTGGCACGGCGTAGGAATCGCGTGAAGTGGGGATCGGCCAGGAGGATCCGATTCATTCACCGATGCTGGCGGACCCGGTTACGCTCACGAAAGCCATGCAGACGAAACGACCTTCAGGAAATGACCGAAAAAGGATGAATGCAGATGTTCTGCAGCCAGGGCACCATGAGGGGATTTTCCGAAGGAGGGGATGCCGAACGTGAGCTCTGGACCGCACCTGAAGGCCTGTGAATCCCACACACTCGGGCACATCAATTCGGCCAGGGCGAAGACATGGATCACCATACACGATGGTTCATCAGGTTCGATCTATAAAAAGAGTAGACCAGTCTTCGGGTATTGGGAACGTCGAGAATTGAACCCCAGGCAGGGCATCAATCGGCCAACTTTCCAGGGCACCACCTTGGAAATCATGCCAGGTGGGTGCACCACAAAGTAAAGGCCCCCCCGCCTGAGCGGGAGGGGCCTTTATCAAGGCCGGGGCGGACCCCGGGGAAGGGTTCGAACCCTTACAGGCCCAGCTGCCGACGCCAGTCGGGGAAGAGCTTGTCGGCGTCCCAGTGGAAGGTCTGGAAGGCACCGCGCAGCTCGGCGTGGTCCTTGGCGTAATCCACCAGGTCGATGCCGGCCATCCAGGCGTCCCGGGCCTGGCGCAGGGACAGGGCCCCGGCCACCGGGCCATCCTTGTGGCCGAAGGCGCCGCCGCCGGAGGTCTGGATGACGTTGCAGTGGCCCAGGTTGTCGAAGAAGCCGGGCAGGCGCAGGGCGTTCATGCCCCCGGAGATGATGGGGGTGGTGGCCATCATGCCGTACCACTTCTGGGGATAGAACAGGCCCTCGGACTCCTCATTCTCCAGCATATGGGCCAGGAGCTTGTCCTCCGGCGCGCCTTCCATCTTGCCAAAGCCCATGGTGCCGGTGTGGATGCCGGAGGCCCCCTGCAGGCGGGACATCTTCATGTGCACCAGGGTGTTGTAGCCGCGCTTGCTCTGGGGGCTGGTGACGGCCCCGTGGCCGGCGCGGTGATAGTGCAGGAACTGGTTGGGGAAGTAGCGGCGGCATGCGGTCACCGCGCTGGGACCGGCCACATAGCCGTCCACCAGGAAGGCCACATGGGAGGCATTCTCGCCGAACTGCTCCAGGATGTACTCGCCCCGGGCGAACATCTCGAAGGGGTCATCGGCGGTGATGTTGGCGGAGAAGAGCTTGGCCTCGCCGGTCTCGTCCTGGGCCCGGCGCATGGCGTCGGCCACGGCGGGGATCACCTCCCTGAGGGGGCAGAAGACCTGGTTGCCCTGGGGCTCGTCATTCTTGATGAAATCCCCGCCGAGCCAGAACTGGTGGCAGGCATCGGCGAAGGGCTGGGGCCGCAGGCCCAGCTTGGGCTTGATGATGGTGCCCACCACCATGCCGCCGTTGTGCACATCCCGGCCCAGGACCTTCCACATCTGCTGGATGTTCATGGAGGGACCGTCGAACAGGTTCAGCAGGGCCGGGGGCATGTAGAAGTCCAGCATCTTGGCGTATTCCACATCGCCCATGCCCTGGTTGTTGCCGATGGTCAGGGTCAGGAAGGAGGCGATCATGGCCCGCCCGTCCTTGATGTTGCGGTCGAAGAGCTCGATGGGATAGGCGATCTTCATCAGCTCCTTCGCCTCGTCGATCTCATAGACCAGTGCGTCCACCCCGCGGGTGAAGTCATCCGTGGTGCTCACCTCCACGTTGGTCCCCGTGGAGGACTCGGCGGCGAAGTGGGCGGCGGTGGAGAGGTAGTCCCCGAAGCCCTCCCGGGGCTTCATCAGGTAGGCGCACAGGACGTGACGGCCACCCCGGATGAGATCGGCCTCGTTCAGGTCAAGACGGGCATAGCGGCTGGATTGATCCATGGATGCAGTTCCCCTTTGAGCGGTTCAAACCGATATTTTTGATGGAAATCATTCTGCGCAAGTGTCGGTCCACTTGACGAACGAACGACACGGTAGGCCCCGGGCCCCCGGATGACAATCACGATTTATTATGATCACTATAAGAATATTTTCATGACGCACCGCACATAAACCGGGCAGGGGCTTCCCACCGAACCGGGCCGCGCTAAAATAACCATTCCGAATGGCCATATCACCAAAAAGAATGGAAATCCCGGAGCAGTTCCCGTCCCGGCCTGCCTGTTCACCGGGAAAATCACGTAAATACAAAAAGATGAGGTGAATCCCCATGGAGAAGACGTCTGAAGACACCCCCGTCCTGGTGGAACAGGACCGCCGCCGTTTCCTGCAACTGGCCGCCCTGGGGGCCGGCGCCAGTCTGCTGGCCACCACCTCCTGGGTCCCCGAGGCCCGGGCCGCCGGCGAGACCGAGGCCCTGCTGCTCACCTGCATGGACTTCCGGCTCATGGATGAGATCGAGCGCTACATGACCTACCGCGGCCTGCGCAACAAGTACGATCACATGATCCTGGCGGGGGCCTCCCTGGGGGCCCTGACGGAGCGCTATCCCGCCTGGAACAAGACCTTCTGGCAGCATCTGGAGATCTCCATCCAGTTGCACCACATCCACCGCGTGATCCTCCTGGATCACCGGGATTGCGGCGCCTACAAGACCTTCCTGGGGGACGCACACACCGAAACCCCGGAACGGGAGGCCGAGACCCATGCCAAGTACCTGAAGGAGCTGGCGCGCCAGATCCGCATGAAACACCCGGAGCTGGAGGTGGAGACCCTGCTCATGGATCTGAAGGGCGAGGTAGAGGCCGTCGGCTGATCCCGGGGGGCGGCTGTAGCCGTCCCCCACCCCCGGTACCACGAAACAGGGGACAGCATCACCGACGCGGGGTACACTCGAGACCATCCGCGGGCTGGGCCGCCCGCGGCCCAATCCATGAACCACGCGGGTCAGGGCTGCGGCCCCCCTTATTGATTCCCGAACGGCCGGATCCGAACCCGCGGGATCGCGATCGGGGCGGCCGGAACGCGCATCGGTGGTGACGGTCGGGGCCCATGGTCCGGCCAAGGACAGACGTGTTGAGGTCATCCTTCCCCAAGGTCCCCAGACCCGAACCCGGAACCCTGTTCCCGTCCCTGGTCTGTGCCCTCTTCTGCCTGCTCCTGGCCGGGGGCATCGCCTGGGAACTGGCCACCACCCGGGAACGGGATCTGGCCACGGCACGGGAAAATACCCGCGCCACCAGCGTGCTGGTGGGGGAATGGGTGGCCGGGGCCTTCCAGTCCTCGGATCTGCTGCTGCGGGGCATCGCCCTGGATCTGGCATCGGGGCGTCCCCCGAACCCGGAGGCGATGGCGGCATGGCTGGAGCGCCGGCGCACCCTGCTGTCCAATGCCCACAGCCTGGGGCTGTACGATGCCAAGGGCCGGCTGCGCCACACCACCCTGGAGGACCCACCCACCAACTACCGCATCACGAATCATGCCCACTTCCGGGCGCTGCGCGATGACCCCGGCCGGGCACCCCATGTCTCCCGGGCCTTCCTCTCGTCCGGGAATGGTACGGGCTACACCGTGGTGCAGGCCCGGCCCCTGCAGGGCCCCGGGGGGCGTTTCGACGGCATCCTGGAACTGCGCCTGGACCTGGACTTCTTCGACACCTGGCTGCAGCGCATCCAACTGCCCCAGGGGCACAGCCTCACCCTCACCGACGACCAGGGCCGCCTCCTGGCCCGCCGCCCCCGTGAGGCAGTGGCGCATTTCGGTCACCACCTGGGCCAGCGTATCAACGAACCCGCCCTGGACCGGCTGATCCGGTCCGACCGGCAGACCCTCACCGCCACGGTCACCTCACCGGTGGACGGCCGGCGCCGCATCTACACCGGATACAAAGTCCCGGAACTGCCCTTCCTGGTGCTGGCCGGAGAGCCCCACGACACGGTGATGGCCGCCTGGTGGCGCAAGTTCTGGATCCTGTCCCTGGGCTGGCTGGCGCTATCGACCCTGAGTCTTCTGGTGCTGCGGGGGTATCTGCGCACCGCCCGGTATGACCGCCAGCTCAAGGCCGGCCATGAATCCCTGCAGCGGATGAACCGGGACCTGCAGCAGGAGATCGACGAGCGTCGGGAGGCAGAACGGGCCATCATGGCCAGCGAGACGCGCTTCCGTGCCCTGTTCGACAATTCCCTCAGCGGGGTGGCCGTGCATGAACTGATCCTGGACGAGGCCGGGCAGGCCGTGGATTACGTCTTCACCCTGGTCAACCCCGCCTTCGAGCACCACACGGGCATCCCCGCCACCGTGGTGCTGGGACGGCGCGCCACGGAACTCTTTCCCGCCGCCGAAATGGAACCGCTCATCCAGCGCTATGCCCGGGTGGGCCTGGAGGGGGAGGCCATGACCTTCGAACAGTACATGCCCTCCTCCGGTCAGTACT